>NZ_JAFREG010000019.1:0-3051 GCF_017377615.1 Faecalibacterium sp. Marseille-Q4896 | reverse complement strand
TGGCTTTTGGCTATTCTCGTTGGCTAGTGAGTAAAGGCGCATTTTTAAGGTGGAAATTTTCTCCAACACCCCCCATTTTAGGCCACTTTTTCTGTTAATAGTAGAAACGCTTCTTTGAAGGCTAGTCATTTGTGACCTTTTTGTTAATTCTCAAAAAGATGGTTGTCTTTGGGCTGTTTTCGTTGCCTACCTATTGAGAGGATTTTTTCAAAAGCGGAGATTTGGTCTCAAGAATTACAATTCAATTACAAGTTTCTCACCAATGCTACGAAACAGGCGTTCTCGATGCCTACCAAGTGTAGGGCATCTTTTTCAAGACCATTCTCGGACTATTATGACGTTTTGTTTACAAAATTGCTTGCAATGCTACGAAATGGCCTTTTTCGTCGGCTACCAAGTAGAAGGATGTTTTCGTCCGTCAAAGTTCAGAAATCTTCCATATGTTCCTTGACAAGTGAATAGTTCAATCGTTCGGTACTTCACAAAAGGTACTTCTGTAATTCGCAGCCCGGTCATAACGAAGACGGGGTGGCTGAAATGCCAATGGTGCGGTGCAAGCCCGCCGCCGGATGATTCCCCACTCCTAGGGAAGTCGAGGACCAATATGGGAGACCTTAACTTATTAACGCAGTTGAGCACTTGTTTCGTGCTTTTCTGCGACTGGAGAATTGGAACCCACCAATTCTCGTTACATACTTTTGTTCCTGATTTCTGCTTCAGCTGGAGGTGATCAACATTTCAGAATATCTTACCACGCAAACTCTGCTGCCGCCGTTTCTCCCATACCCACGCTTCCTTTTGGAACTTGACCTGAGCCAGACTGCAAAAATGACTTATGTGCTGCTGCTCGACCGTGCCACGCTCTCGCAGAAAAATCTCTGGATAGATGAACGTGGTTTCGTGTTTGTCATTTTTACGATTTGCTCTTTGGCTGAGCAGCTAGGGCGCAGCACTGTCAGTGTTTCCAGTGCGCTTAAGGAATTGGACGCTGCGGGATTGATTGAGCGCAGACGAACGCGGTTTTCTTCGCCCAATCACATCTTTGTGAAAATTCCAAATGTTGAATAGTTCTGCGTTTTTCACGATTCAAGAACCGCCAAAATCACGATTCTGCGATGCAGATTCTTAATGGCATCTGCAAAAGAGATTTTTCCTATGCAGTATAGCAGCCTTTAAGACTGTATCAAAGAAAACTTTCACCTAACCAACGTAATAAAACAAAAAGAGAAAAACGAATAGAATCCATCCATTCCTTTCCGTATTTGCACCACATGAATGAGGAGGTCTGCCCTTGAACAAAGAAAAATCTGAGAAGAAGCCCACTACACGCAAACGTGCGCCGAGAAGTCCGAAGTCCGTGCGCCTGATCGTGGAACGCCATTATATCGGCAATGTGCCGATGAATACGCTTTTTCAGCGGCTTGCGGAAGAAGAAATTCGTAAAACTGCCGAATCGTATCTCGCCGCTGGTTAATTGGACGTTTTACTGCGGAAAAGGGCTTGCATCATCACGCAGCATCCGCTACAATGTGATTGATGAGGTCTCTTTTCCATTATGGAGGTACACATGGAAAAGGACAAAAAAGTAACTGCTTTATACTGCCGGCTGTCAAAAGATGACGGTTCAAACAGCGAAAGCCTGAGCATCCGCACTCAAAAGGCGATGCTTATGGAGTATGCCACACGCAACGGTTTCGGGAATTGCCAGTACTATGTCGATGATGGTTACAGCGGTACGAACTCTGACCGCCCTGCCTTTCAGGAACTTCTGGATGATATCCGGAAAGGAAAGGTGGCAACAGTCATTACCAAAGACCAGTCCCGACTTGGACGCAACCACATCGAAACCGGAACGTATATGGAAATCTTCTTTCCTGAGCACGGTGTCCGCTATATTGCAATCAACGATGGTTATGATTCCAACGAGCAATCCCAGATGGATATTGCCCCGTTCCGAAACATCATCAATGAAATGTACGCCAAAGACACTTCCCGAAAAATCAAGAGTGCCCTTCGGACACGCAAGAAAAGCGGAAAGTATATCTCCAGCAACGCACCGTTTGGCTACCAGAAAGACCCTGCCGACCACAATCACCTTGTGATCGACCCGAACACCGCCCCTGTTGTTGAGTACATCTATTCAATGGCAGAGGAAGGGCTGGGGCTTCACCGCATCGCCAAGCGGCTCCACGATGAAAAAGTTCTGAAGCCGTGTTACTACAAGAAAGAGATGTTTGGCCGCTTTATTGATGATGAAAAGATGTATGATTGGGACAGTGCCTATATCAGTCAGGTTCTGCACAGCCCAGTCTACGCCGGACACATCATCTACGAAGCCAAGCCCACCGTGTCCATGAAATCCAAAAAGCGGCGTTATATTCCGTTTGAAGAACGCGCTATCGTTCCGAATACACATGAAGCAATCATCCCACAAGACCGCTGGGAAAACGTGCAGCGAATCCTTTACAGCCGTTCCGGCTGTTTTATGTGTGATAAGACCGACTATGACAATATCTTCAAGGGCATCGTCCGCTGTGCAGACTGCGGCAGAACGATGTTAGTCAAGGTCGAGCACAGGCGCAAACGTAACAGTGTTCTGGATCAGACCTTTTATTGTTGCAGCACTTATCGGAAATATGGTGCGAAAGCCTGTGACTCGCATAATTTGGAAGCCCGTGTTCTGCATGAAGCTGTCTTTGCGGACATTCAGGCACACGCAAAGGCCGCTGTGAGCAATCGGGAAGCCCTTGTGAAGAAGATTGCAAATCAGATGCACCTCCGGGTGTCCTCTGACCGGGCGCAGCACAAACGGGATTTGAAGCAGTGTAAAGCACGAATCGCAGAAATCGAAGACCTGTATGCAAAACTTTATGAGGACGTATCAAAGGGACTTCTCCCGGAGAAACGTTTTCAAATGCTTGCAGATCGCTACGACAAAGAACAGGCTGAACTGACCGAGAAGATTGAGCAGTACGAGCGGGAAGGCCGTGCTGAACACGATCAGCTGGACAAGATTCAGGATTTTATTGATGAAGTCAGCAAGTACGCTGG
>NZ_JAFREG010000018.1:0-4266 GCF_017377615.1 Faecalibacterium sp. Marseille-Q4896 | reverse complement strand
TATGCTGAGAACCGCTTGAAAAAGTGATGAAATGCTTGAGCCGTATGACGGGAAACTGTCACGTACGGTTCTTAGGCGGGAAGGCGGTGGTAACACCGCTGACCCAGCCGATTACTCGCCGCTGGTGAACCGGCTGAAAGGTCAGGTCATCAAAATCAGCCCCAACAGCACCCAATTTGTCAACCCCATGGACATCAACGCCAACTACTCCGAGGAGGATAATCCGCTGTCCCTGAAAGCCGACTTTATTCTTTCTTTGTGTGAGCTGGTGGTGGGCGGCAAGGAAGGTCTGCTGCCGGTGGAAAAAACCGTCATTGACCGCTGTGTGCATCTGATTTACCGCAAATATTTTGCGAACCCCTGCCCGGAGAATATGCCCATCCTTGAGGACTTGTACAACGCTCTGCTTCAGCAGGAGGAAAAAGAAGCCCACCATGTTGCCACGGCTCTGGAAATCTACGTCAAGGGCAGTCTGAACCTGTTCAACCATCGCACTAACGTGAACGTCAATAACCGCATCGTCTGCTACGACATCAAGGAACTGGGCAAACAGATGAAGAAACTCGGTATGCTCATCGTGCAGGATCAGGTGTGGGGGCGTGTCACGGCAAACCGCAGCAGCGGCAAGTCCACCCGGTATTATATGGATGAGATGCACCTCCTCTTAAAAGAGGAGCAGACCGCCGCTTATTCCGTGGAGATCTGGAAGCGTTTCCGCAAGTGGGGCGGTATTCCCACAGGGCTGACCCAGAACGTGAAAGACCTTCTTTCTTCTCGTGAGGTCGAGAATATTTTCGAGAACAGCGACATGATCATCATGTTGAATCAGGCTGCGGGAGACCGCCAGATTCTCGCAAAGCAGCTCAACATCAGCCCTCATCAGCTTTCCTATGTGACCCACTCCGGCGAGGGCGAAGGGCTGCTGTTTTTCGGTAATGTCATTCTGCCGTTTGTGGACCGTTTCCCCACCGATCTGGAACTCTACCGCATTATGACCACCAAGTTGGGTGAAGTCTCGGAGGGCGCGCAGAAATGAGTGAACCGAAACTGAACATCAAAGAGGAATCGTCTACCAAAAAGACCCGTTCTCCCCCGAAAAAAGCCAAGGTAGAGCAGACGGTGCCCAAAAAGAAAAAGCTGAAAACCGATGCAGATAAAGCTGCGGAAAAGGCACAGCATCTGCGGTTTGGCAAGGCGGAACTGACCCCGGACGAACTGAGCCGGTTGAGTAAGACGCAGAAGCGAGAGATGTACGCTGCCCATGCCGCCCGGTCTGCGGCGCATCACGAAGTTGACCAGTACGAGGATGACAATGTGGGCACGCAGGCGCTGAGCGAGGGCGAAAAGGCGGCAGGAAATGTCCGGGATATTTCCAAGAGCCGCTATGCCCGGAAGCTCAAGAGGAAAGCCAAGATGCAGGGCAAGAAGGGTGCCAGAAACGCAAAATCTTCCGTGCAGAAGCCAACTGCGGCACAAGATACAGGCGCATCCGGCACCGGCGAGGGCGGTTCCAACTGGCTTTCCCGATGGCGGCAGAAGCAAGACATCCGGCAGAGCTACTATGCTGCCGCCCGGTCGGGTACGGCGGCGCAGACCGCAGGTGGCAAAGCGGCATCCAACGGTGCATCTGCTGCCCGGTCCGGCGTGGAACAGGCGGTAGAAAAGGGCAAAACTGCCGTCAGCACCGCCGTAAAGGGGCTGGTGAATGCCGCAAAAGGCAACGCACACGTTCTGGTGATTGTGGGCGTTTTTCTTTTGCTCGTCCTCATGGTGATGTCGGGCTTTTCCTCCTGCGGTATCCTCTTTTCGGGCGGCACACAGGTGTCCGGGCAGACCATATACTCTGCCGAGGATCGGGACATCTGGGGTGCAGAGCAGGACTACAAAAAGCTGGAAAAGGAACTGGATAAAAAGATCAAGCGCACCCCCACCGACCACCCCGGCTACAACGAGTACCAGTACCACCTTGACCCCATTGAACACGACCCGTGGCAGCTCACTTCATTCCTGACCACTCTGTATGATGATTACACCCGGTCGGAAGTGCAGGGCAAGCTGAAGGAGACCTTCAAAAAGCAGTACAAGCTGACCACATGGGTGGAGGTGCAGATTCGGTATAAGACGGTCTGGGTCATCAGTCCGGCAGGTATCCCTGTTCCTACCCAAGTGCCGTATGAGTACAAGATTTTCCACACCAAGTTGGTGAACCGTGGCTTGGAGGTGGTCATCCGGGAGGAACTGGACAACGACCAATGGAAACGCTACGAGATCTTTCAGGACACCTTGGGCGGCAGACCGTATCTGTTCAACGGCGGACTGCCGCCCGGTGGCTCCGATGGCTCCGGCGCACCGGGCATCGACTATCAGGTGCCGGCAGAAGCACTGACCGACAGCGAATTTGCCGCCATCTACAAGGAAGCCCAAAAGTATGTGGGTACGCCCTATGTGTGGGGCGGCTCCACCCCGGAAACCGGCTTCGATTGCAGCGGCTACGTCTGTTGGGTTTACAACCAGAACGGCTACAATGTCGGGCGCACCACGGCCAACGGTCTTTGGAATAAATGCCAGCACATCTCCGAAGCAGAAGCAAAGCCCGGAGATCTGGTTTTCTTCAAAGGTACCTACGACACCCCCGGCATGAGCCATACTGGAATATATCTCGGAAACGGTATGATGGTCAGTGCCGGAGACCCCATCAAGTACGCCAATATCCACTCGTCCTACTGGCAGAAATACCTGTCAGGATTCGGGCGGCTATCCAAATAACAGGAGGACAATATGAGCGAAAAACTCGATAAACTGCGCGCTTCACTGGAAAAAGAGAAGGAACGGCGCATCAAGATCAACAATCGCATCGAAAGTCTGGAGCGGCGGATTCAGGAGGCCGAAGCCGCCGAGGTCAACGAGATGGTTCGGACGGCAAAGGTCACGCCGGAACAGCTTGCCGCCCTGCTGCGGCAGTCCGCAACTTCCACCCCGAACCCGGCTGCGCTGTCCGCAGTCGGTGCTACCATTGATAAGGAGGACCCCGATAATGAAGATGATGAATAAGGTATGTGCGCTGGTGCTGTCGGTGGCACTGTGCGCTGGCATGGCAGCTCCTGCTTTTGCCTATGACGGCGAGCCTGTGGAGGAAGTGGAACAGCCTGTCCTGACTGCTGCCACCGAAGAGGAAGAGGCTGTCACCGTGACCGATGAGGAAACCGGTGCTCTGACCCCGGAGGGCAATCTGACGCTGGTGGACGATTACCACACTGACTACTCCGATGGCAGCGGACAGCAGTTCATTACGCTGGTGTCGAAGTCGGGAGCCACCTTTTATCTGGTCATCGACCGCAATGCCAAGGGACAGCAGACCGTCCACTTTATGAACCTTGTGGATGAAGCCGACCTGCTCTCCCTGATGGAAGATGAAGATGCCGAAGCCTATACCGCCGAAAAGGAAGCGGCGGCGCAGGCAGCGCAGGAGCGCAAACAGGCCGAAGAGGATGCGAAAAAGGCTGCGGAAGAAGCGGAGGCATCCGGTTCTGAACAGACTGGTGGCAACAAAGTTACGAAGTATGCTGCCACATTCTTAGGCGTACTGGCGCTGGTCGGTTTGGTTGCTGGCGGCGGCATTTACACCTTTATGAAGCAGAAGCAGAAAAAGCAGGCCGAAAAAGAAGCTCTTGACCCCGATGCAAACTACACCGAGGACAAGGGCGACTTTGAGATTCCTGTGGAGGATGAACCGGAAGAAACCGGCGAGGAAGATACCGAACCCATCTGATTTTAAGGCGGCGTTTTGCCGCCGTACATATTGCAATCAGAAACAGATTGGAGTGATTTTTATCGCAAAATTAGTCGTGGCGGAAAAGCCATCCGTCGCTATGTCCTACGCCAAAGTCCTCGGTGCGACCAGCCGTCAGGATGGCTACCTTGAGGGCAACGGCTATCTGGTAAGCTGGTGCGTAGGGCACTTGGTAGAACTGGCTCCACCCAACATCTACGATGCCAAGTACGTCAAGTGGAGCATTGCAGACTTGCCCATCCTGCCGCAAAAGTGGCAGTATCTGGTGTCTGCGTCCACCAAAAAGCAGTTTGGTATCCTGCAAAAGCTCATGCACCGCCCGGACGTAGATAGCATTGTGAACAGTTGCGATGCAGGACAGTGCGGTTAGGTGACTTAAGAGAAAGAAAAAGAGACCTCATCTCGTTGAAAATCAAATTTCAAAATCATTAAAGGAGATATTTAAATGAAACGAAATCAGAATTTCGACCATAATC
>NZ_JAFREG010000017.1:2466-5144 GCF_017377615.1 Faecalibacterium sp. Marseille-Q4896 | reverse complement strand
AAGTCGGCGACTACCTATTTTCACGCGCCGTTTCCAGCGAACTATCTTCGGCACAAGTGAGCTTAACTTCTGTGTTCGGAATGGGAACAGGTGGAACCTCACCGTCATCGACACCGACCGATCTGACTGAACCAGTACAACATGTTTGTTGTACTTTGTCCAGTATTTCTTAGAAGGACGTGCCTTCAAAACTGAATAATCACTGCTTACATTTTTTCGTTGACTCTCAGAGTCTCAAGCGAATTGTGGTCAAGCCCTCGACCTATTAGTACACGCTTGCTGAATGAATCGCTCCACTTACACATCGTGCCTATCAACCTTGTAGTCTTCAAGGGGTCTTACTTGTTTGAAACAATGGGATATCTTATCTTTGGGTCGGCTTCACGCTTAGATGCTTTCAGCGTTTATCCGATCCGTACATAGTTGCCCAGCTATGCTCTTGGCAGAACAACTGGTGCGCCAGAGGTACGTCCGCTCCGGTCCTCTCGTACTAGGAACAGCTCCCATCAAATATCCTGCGCCCACGACAGATAGGGACCGAACTGTCTCACGACGTTCTGAACCCAGCTCGCGTACCGCTTTAATTGGCGAACAGCCAAACCCTTGGGACCGAATACAGCCCCAGGATGCGATGAGCCGACATCGAGGTGCCAAACCTCCCCGTCGATGTGGACTCTTGGGGGAGATCAGCCTGTTATCCCCAGGGTAACTTTTATCCGTTGAGCGATGGCATTTCCACTCACATACCACCGGATCACTAACTCCAACTTTCGTTACTGCTCGACCCGTCAGTCTCGCAGTTAGGCTCGCTTCTGCGTTTGCACTCTTTTGCTTGATTTCCGTTCAAGCTGAGCGAACCTTTGAACGCCTCCGTTACTCTTTAGGAGGCGACCGCCCCAGTCAAACTGCCCACCTAACAATGTCCCCCGCCTTGATTCAAAGGCGCAGGTTAGAATTCCAATATCGCAAGGATGGTATCCCAACGGCCACTCCACAAGCGCCAAAGCACCTGCTTCCCAGTGTCCCATCTATCCTGTGCATGCAACATCGAAACCCAATATTAGGCTACAGTAAAGCTCCATGGGGTCTTTCCGTCTTGTCGCGGGTAACCGGCATCTTCACCGGTACTACAATTTCGCCGGGCGGGCTGTTGAGACAGTGCCCAAATCATTACGCCTTTCATGCGGGTCAGAACTTACCTGACAAGGAATTTCGCTACCTTAGGACCGTTATAGTTACGGCCGCCGTTCACTGGGGCTTCGATTCAATGCTTGCACATCTCCTCTTAACCTTCCAGCACCGGGCAGGCGTCAGCTCGTATACGTCATCTTTCGATTTAGCACAAACCTGTGTTTTTGGTAAACAGTTGCTTGGGCCGATTCTCTGCGGCTGCATTGCTGCAGCACCCCTTCTCCCGAAGTTACGGGGTCAATTTGCCGAGTTCCTTAACAACCCTTCTCCCGTTGGCCTTAGAATCTTCTTCCTACCTACCTGTGTCGGTTTGCGGTACGGGCACCGCAGAAATACACACAGCTTTTCTCGCCATCTTCCATCCCGGACTTCGGTACTAACTTCCCTCGATCGCTACCGGAACCAACACCCGGCTCCGAGACTTCATATGTGTCCCTGTGTTTAACTCTTTTGGTGGTGACGGAATCTCTACCGTCTGTGCATCGGCTACGCCGTTAGGCCTCACCTTAGCTCCCGACTAACCTGGAGCGGACGAACCTTCCTCCAGAAACCTGAGGCTTTCGGCCATGCAGATTCTCACTGCATTCGCGCTACTCATTCCGGCATTCTCACTTCTATACACTCCACAGCCGCTTGCGCTACTGTTTCACCGCGTATACAACGCTCCCCTACCCAGCATGTAAACATGCTGCCTAAGCTTCGGTGTCAGGTTTAGCCCCGTTAAATTCTCCGCGCAAAGACGCTCGACCAGTGAGCTATTACGCACTCTTTGAATGAGTGGCTGCTTCTGAGCCAACATCCTGGTTGTCTGCGTATCTTCACATCGTTTTCCACTTAACCTGACTTTGGGACCTTAGCTGTAGATCTGGGCTGTTTCCCTTTTGACAATGACATTTATCTGACACTGTCTGACTCCCAAGCATCAATACTCTGGCATTCTGAGTTTGATAAGCTTCGCTAACCTCTCGGCCGCTAGGCTATTCAGTGCTTTACCTCCAGGTATCTAACTTGAGGCTAGTCCTAAAACTATTTCGGGGAGAACCAGCTATCTCCGGGTTCGATTGGAATTTCTCCGCTACCCACAGTTCATCCGCCGCCTTTTCAACGGAGGTCGGTTCGGTCCTCCATGGAATTTTACTTCCACTTCAACCTGACCATGGGTAGGTCACCCGGTTTCGGGCCCATTATATGCAACTTAACGCCCTTTTCAAACTCGCTTTCGCTTCGGCTCCAGACCTTAAGTCCTTAACCTTGCTGCATACAATCGCTCGCCGGACCGTTCTACAAAAAGTACCCTATCACGCTTTGACGCGCTCTAGGTGCTTGTAGGCACAGGGTTTCAGGTTCTTTTTCACTCCCCTCCCGGGGTGCTTTTCACCTTTCCTTCACAGTACTATACGCTATCGGTCACTGGGTAGTATTTAGGGTTGGAGGGTGGTCCCCCCGTATTCCGACCAGGTTTCACGTGTCTGGCCGTACTCTGGAAT
>NZ_JAFREG010000017.1:0-1600 GCF_017377615.1 Faecalibacterium sp. Marseille-Q4896 | reverse complement strand
CTTGCCTGACTCCTTAGAAAGGAGGTGATCCAGCCGCAGGTTCTCCTACGGCTACCTTGTTACGACTTCACCCCAATCACCAGTTTTACCTTCGGCGGCGTCCTCCTTGCGGTTAGACTACCGACTTCGGGTCCCCCCGGCTCTCATGGTGTGACGGGCGGTGTGTACAAGGCCCGGGAACGTATTCACCGTGGCATGCTGATCCACGATTACTAGCAATTCCGACTTCGTGCAGGCGAGTTGCAGCCTGCAGTCCGAACTGGGACGTTGTTTCTGAGTTTTGCTCCACCTCGCGGTCTTGCTTCTCTTTGTTTAACGCCATTGTAGTACGTGTGTAGCCCAAGTCATAAAGGGCATGATGATTTGACGTCATCCCCACCTTCCTCCGTTTTGTCAACGGCAGTCTGGCCAGAGTCCTCTTACGTAGTAACTGACCATAAGGGTTGCGCTCGTTGCGGGACTTAACCCAACATCTCACGACACGAGCTGACGACAACCATGCACCACCTGTCTCCTTGCTCCGAAGAGAAAACATATTTCTATGCCTGTCAAGGGATGTCAAGACTTGGTAAGGTTCTTCGCGTTGCGTCGAATTAAACCACATACTCCACTGCTTGTGCGGGCCCCCGTCAATTCCTTTGAGTTTCAACCTTGCGGTCGTACTCCCCAGGTGGATTACTTATTGTGTTAACTGCGGCACTGAAGGGGTCAATCCTCCAACACCTAGTAATCATCGTTTACGGTGTGGACTACCAGGGTATCTAATCCTGTTTGCTACCCACACTTTCGAGCCTCAGCGTCAGTTGGTGCCCAGTAGGCCGCCTTCGCCACTGGTGTTCCTCCCGATATCTACGCATTCCACCGCTACACCGGGAATTCCGCCTACCTCTGCACTACTCAAGAAAAACAGTTTTGAAAGCAGTTTATGGGTTGAGCCCATAGATTTCACTTCCAACTTGTCTTCCCGCCTGCGCTCCCTTTACACCCAGTAATTCCGGACAACGCTCGTGACCTACGTTTTACCGCGGCTGCTGGCACGTAGTTAGCCGTCACTTCCTTGTTGGGTACCGTCATTATCTTCCCCAACAACAGGAGTTTACAATCCGAAGACCTTCTTCCTCCACGCGGCGTCGCTGCATCAGGGTTTCCCCCATTGTGCAATATTCCCCACTGCTGCCTCCCGTAGGAGTCTGGGCCGTGTCTCAGTCCCAATGTGGCCGTTCAACCTCTCAGTCCGGCTACCGATCGTCGCCTTGGTGGGCCGTTACCTCACCAACTAGCTAATCGGACGCGAGGCCATCTCAAAGCGGATTACTCCTTTTCCCTCTGTGCCATGCGGCACCGTGGGCTTATGCGGTATTAGCAGTCGTTTCCAACTGTTGTCCCCCTCTTTGAGGCAGGTTCCTCACGCGTTACTCACCCGTTCGCCACTCGCTCGAGAAAGCAAGCTCTCTCTCGCTCGTTCGACTTGCATGTGTTAGGCGCGCCGCCAGCGTTCGTCCTGAGCCAGGATCAAACTCTTTATAAATGATATTTATCACTTAAAAGTGTTAAATCTTGTTCGCTCAGCACGCAATCGCTTGCGTCCTGTGTGAATTAC
>NZ_JAFREG010000016.1:0-16347 GCF_017377615.1 Faecalibacterium sp. Marseille-Q4896 | reverse complement strand
TATGCTGAGAACCGCTTGAAAAAGTGATGAAATGCTTGAGCCGTATGACGGGAAACTGTCACGTACGGTTCTTAGGCGGGAAGGCGGTGGTAACACCGCTGACCCAGCCGATTACTCGCCGCTGGTGGAGCGTCTGCATGGGCAGGTCATCCACATCAGCCCTGCCAGCACCCAGTATATCAACCCGATGGACATCAACAGCAACTACTCGGAGGAGGACAACCCGTTGGCTTTGAAAGCCGACTTTGTGCTGTCCCTGTGCGAACTGGTGGTCGGCGGCAAAGAGGGCTTGCAGCCGGTGGAAAAGACGGTCATTGACCGCTGCGTCCATGTGGTCTACCGCAAGTATTTCGAGAACCCCATCCCGGAAAATATGCCGCTGCTGGAAGACCTCTACAATGCACTGTTGACGCAAGACGAACCGGAAGCCCGCCATGTGGCGGCTGCGCTGGAAATCTACGTCAAGGGCAGTTTGAACATTTTCAATCACCACACCAACGTAGATATCAATAACCGCATCGTCTGCTTTGACATCAAGCAGCTGGGCAAGCAGCTCAAAAAGCTGGGTATGCTCATCGTGCAGGATGCCGTGTGGGGGCGTGTGACCGCCAACCGCAGTGCCGGAAAATCCACCCGGTACTATGCAGACGAGTTCCATTTGCTCTTGAAGGAAGAGCAGACTGCTGCTTATTCCGTTGAGATTTGGAAGCGTTTCCGTAAGTGGGGCGGCATTCCGACAGCCCTAACGCAGAATGTCAAAGATCTGCTGGCAAGTCCCGAAGTATCGAATATTTTTGAAAACTCGGACTTTGTGTATATGCTCAATCAGGCCAACGGAGACCGGCAGATTCTCGCAAAGCAGCTCAACATCTCGCCCCATCAGCTTTCCTACGTCACTCACTCTGGTGAGGGCGAAGGGCTGCTGTTCTTCGGCAACGTGATCCTACCCTTTGTTGACCACTTCCCGAAAGACCTTGAACTCTACCGCATCCTTACGACCCGCCTTTCCGAAGTTGCGGAGGCTCAAAAGCATGAGTGAGAAACAGCCAAAGCTGAAATTTGAGGAAGACAAGGAGCGCACGGCCACGCGCTCTCCTCCGAAAAAGTCCAAAGTGGAGCAGTCTAAGCCCAAAAAGCAGAAACTGAAGCAGGATGCAGACAAGGCAGCGGAAAAGGCGCAGCACCTGCGTTTTGGCAAAGCAGAGATCACCCCGGATGAAGCATCCCGCATGACAAAGCAGCAGAAACGTGCTATGTATGCCGCTGCCGCCGCCCGGTCTGCGGTGCATCGGGAGGTTGACCAGTACGAGGACGATAATGTGGGCACGCAGGCTTTAAGCGAGGGCGAAAAGGCAGCAGGAAATGTCCGGGATATTTCCAAGAGCATCTATGCCCGGAAGCTGAAAAAGAAAGCCAAGATGCAGGGCAAGAAGGGTGCCAAAACCGCACAATCTTCCCCACAGAAGCCGACTGCGGCACAAGATGCAGGCGCATCCGGCACCGGCGAGGGCGGCTCCAACTGGCTCTCCCGATGGCGGCAGAAACAGGACATTCGGCAAAGTTACTATGCCGCCGCCCATTCGGGCACAGCGGCGCAGACCGCAGGCGGCAAAGCGGCATCCAACGGTGCATCTGCCACCCGATCCGGCGTGGAGCAGGTCATCGACAAAGGAAGATCGGTGGTCAGCACCGCAGTCAACGGCATTGCCAATTTTGCAAAAAGCAACGCGCACGTTCTTTTGATCGTGGGCGTTTTTCTTTTGCTCTTGCTGCTGGTCATGTCGGCATTTTCGTCCTGTTCCATTCTGTTTTCCGGCACCACGCAGGTATCCGGTCAGACCATTTACACCGCAGAGGACCGGGACATCCGGGGAGCCGAAACCGACTACAAGAAGCTGGAAAAGGAACTGGATAAGAAAATCAAACGCACCCCCGCCGACCACCCCGGCTATGACGAATACCGATACCATCTGGATGCTATTGAACATGATCCTTGGCAGCTCACTTCGTTCCTGACTACTCTTTATGACGACTACACCCGCAGCGAGGTGCAGGCAAAACTCAAGGAGACGTTTGCCAAGCAATACAAGCTGACCACATGGGTGGAAGTCCAGACCCGGTACCGCACGGTAGTGATGATCGACATTTTTACTGGCATCCCCTACACCGTGCAAGTCCCCTATGAGTATCGAATTTTTCACACAAAGCTGGTGAATAAAGGGCTGGAGGTCGTTATCCGGGAGGAACTGGACAACGACCAGTGGAAACGCTATGAGATCTTTCAGGATACGTTGGGTGGTCGGCCATATCTGTTCAAAGGTGGACTGCCGCCCGGTGGCTCCGATGGCTCTGGCGCGCCGGGCATTGATTATCAGGTTCCAGCGGAAGCCTTGACGGATGAGGAATTTGCCGCCATCTACAAGGAAGCCCAAAAGTATGTGGGTACGCCCTATGTGTGGGGCGGCTCTACCCCGGAAACTGGCTTTGACTGTTCAGGCTACGTTTGTTGGGTCTACAACCAGAACGGCTACGATGTGGGACGCACCACCGCCAACGGCCTGTGGAACAAGAGCCAGCACATCAGCGAAGCCGAAGCAAAGCCCGGTGACCTTGTTTTCTTCGAGGGAACGTATGATACTCCGGGAAAAAGTCATGTGGGCATCTACCTTGGAAACGGGATGATGGTGTCCGCCGGCGACCCCATCAAGTACGCAAACATTCACTCGTCCTACTGGCAGAAATATCTGTCCGGTTTCGGGCGGCTCTCAAAATGATTGGAGGAAAACATGAGCGAAAAACTCGATAAGCTGCGCGCTTCTCTGGAAAAGGAAAGGGAGCGTCGCATTAAGATCAACACTCGCATTGAAAGCCTTGAACGACGGATTCAGGAAGCAGAAGCTGCCGAGGTGAATGAGATGGTGCGCACCGCCAAGGTTACGCCGGAACAGCTTGCCGCCCTGCTGCGCCAGTCTGCAACTTCCACTCCGACCCCGGCTGCGTTGTCCGCAGTCGGTGCTACGTTCAACAAGGAGGAATCTGATAATGAAGATGATGAATAAGTTCTGTGCCCTGATGTTGTCGGTGGCACTGTGCGCTGGCATGGCGGCTCCTGCTTTTGCCTATGGCGGTGAGCCTACGGAGGAAGTGGAACAGCCTGTCCTGACTTCTACCACCGATGAAGAAGATGTAGTCACCGTGACCGATGAGGAAACCGGTGCTCTGACCCCGGAGGGCAACCTGACACTGGTGGACGATTACCACACCAATTATTCCGATGGCAGTGGTCAGCAGTTCATTACGCTGGTGTCGAAGTCCGGCAACACATTCTATCTGGTCATTGACAGGAATAGTAAAGGGGCGCAGACCGTCCATTTTATGAACCTTGTGGATGAAGCCGACCTGTTGGCTCTGATGGAGGAAGAAGATGCGGACGCTTATACCGCCGAAAAGGAAGCGGCGGCGCAGGCTGAACAGGACAGGCTGAAAGCCGAGGAAGAAGCCAAGAAAGCCGCAGAAGAAGCGGCGGCATCCGGCACGGAACAGCTCAAGGAAAACAAGGTCACAAAGATCGCATCCGGCTTTCTGGGTGTGGTCGTGCTGATTGCACTGGCGGCAGGCGGCGGTTATCTCTATATCAAGATGAAGGGCGTAAAGCCTGCGTCCAAGAAAAATCAGCCGGACCCGGATGCGGATTATCACGATGAGGATGAAGATACGCTCCAGCTGCCGGAGGATGATGGTGACGAGGACGAAGAAGTGGATGTCAACGAGGATTATGAAGCGGAATCGGACGATGAACCTGTCTGATTAACGCAGCGTTGACCGGTGGGGCGGCTGAAAAGCCGTCCCCTTTACATAGCCAAATGGTTGGTGGGTGAACTGTTTTGAGCTATGAAGCTATGGACTCTGTAGGCGATATCTGATAAAATAGAAAGTAAGAACAGCTCAACAACTCGGAATTTTACCATCCAGCATCTCTCAAAAATAATAGGCATATTTTCATATAGTGTTGATTAAATGTCTATAAGTGCTCATATTCTGCGCATTTTGATCTGCATTTATTCATATCTATAAATCATCAAATACGTATTTATATTGGTATCTGGATTTTCGCCCTTCACACCCGTTCTCGTACGATCATGAGTGCATACCCCAGCAGGTTCGTTCCGTGCCACTTTTTCACGTCGAGTCGATCTGGGTCCTTCATCGATAAGCCGATGCCCCAGATGTGGTCCTTGACGGCGCACTCTGCGAGGATGGCGTCGCCGGTGGATTTGAGCTGAGCCTTCAGGTCTTCGTTCTGCTCAAACTTTGCGAGGAGGCCTTCGTAGACGAGGATCTGGCGCATGCCGTTCCATCTGCTTTCATCATAGTTTGAAACCTGGCGGCCCAGTTCCTTGATGCGGCCGACGTCATCGGTTTTCAGGATTTCTGCGGCGACCTTCTCGTCCCGAAAGCAGCGCGCCTTCTGGTACATCATGTACTGCTCCATGGATGAAAACCGGATGCCGTCCTTTTCGAAATCCGACCGATACCAGTTACTCAAATATCCGTATTCCTCATCCGGGTTGTGAAAGCCGATGATCTGCTTTGTATTCATAATCCGTTCCTCCTGTCTATATGCTGCAGATGGTTTTCTGCACTATGATCATAGCACTGTTCTACGACAAAATTTTTCACATCATACGCCTGATTTCGGCTGTCTTTATATAAATCCGTACTTTTTTCCCAGGTTCTCGGCTACCTGGGCGCCGGTTTTGCACTTTCCATCTGCGATATCCTGTCTCGCCTCCGAAAGCTGACTCAGCATCTCCTATTTACGGATGTTCTGGTAGTACCGGACCGGTTTCCCGTGCTCTTCGGCGTACTGGATTTCCGAGCGGGTGCTGTCACCGATGTAGCCGCCGACGTTGATGACGTAGATTTCGTCAGCCATGTCGATTTTCCGTTTGTGCATGTCGTCGAGCATTTCCTTCGTTTTCGAGAGGGTTCCTTCGTCCATGCCGTCCCAGACTTCCTGATCGCCGGCGTGGCCGAAGAGCCCGACGCTGATGACGATATAACCCGCAAGCGTCAGCCGCTTCTGGGCATCCATGAACTGCTCTTTGAAGCGGGTGCTGCCACAGAGCGTGACTACTTTATATTTTCCTACCATCTATCTTTCTCCATACTTCGCTCAGCAGTTCTTCCACTGCCTGTTCAACACGTTCATCTGTATCGTCTTTTAATGTCAGAGCCAGCGAGAGCGCGTCAACGCTATGTCCAGTAGCTAAAATCCGAGGATCGTATCTCCACATTTCTACCGCCACCTGAGTCTTCGAATCCTGAAGTCTGTTTGTCATAACGTTTTTCCATTGAGATATTTTATCTGTCGCATAGCACTCGACGGCTGGTGCGCTCAGCATCGAATATTCTGCCAGTGCCGAATATCCGCTTACCAGCATATCCGCCCCAATATACTCCTTCGGAACATAGACCGTTCGCTTTACCGGATTCAACAGAGTCTCTTCCGCTTTCTGAAACAGCACTTCCGGCGGATCTTCGGACAGCAGAATTTTCTGCACACCAGCTTTCTTTATCTGCAACAGCCCCATCTCCTCCAGCTGTCTCGATGCTCTCGATATAGACGTAGCTGTCAGCTTTAAATCCTTCGCTGCCTGGCTCGACGGCAGTTCTTTCGTGCCGCCGTAAATAAAATGCAATAAAAGCAGCTGCGCCGACGGAAGCAGATCTTCTCTTGGCTGCTTCTCCGCATCGCACCGCTCCTGCAAATACACGCTCATAAACGGCAGATAGATTTGTTTTCCATCTACGATAAACGGGATCTTTTCACGAAGCAGATATTCCTTTTGACGATAACTGAGTTCGTTTAGCACCAGCACGACAGGCAGGTTCTCTTTTTTCTGTATACGGGCAATATGCTTTTTCAGCACTTCGATCTGCTCCAACTCTGTCTTTGGATAAAGAAAAATCACTTTCTGTCCATCCATGGATACCTTCTGTAAACGATACCTTACAGCTATATAATTGGGCAGATGGTCAAACTCTGCGCGCTGAACTGTCGCTTTAATTCCCAGAACTTTATAGAGATATTCCATATGTTCTCCTTCTATTTAACTCTATTTTTGTATTATAACTTGTTTTAAGTTAAGTTTCGATATTAAAGTTAAGATAATTCAAAAAAATCATCAGGAAGCGGAAATATCATAAGAATAATTTAACACCATGGCACCTTCTTTTTCCTCTCAGATTTCCGTGCTCTGCCACTTTTATGAGCGTTCTTTTCAGTATTTTGCCACTTTCATGAGGGAATAATCCGTGCTTCATTACACTTTCATGAGCGAATTTATGCTGTAATATGACATTTTCATGAGGGAATTGGTGCTTCGATGCGACGTGAGGAGGTAGTGGGCGGAGGCATGGGCGCGATAAAGGCAACGAGTGCGAATGGGTGGACGCGACGTGAGAAGGTGGAGGGTGCGGACGCGTGGGCGCGGAGTGAGCAGGCGGAGGGCCGAGACATTGGCCCGGGAAAAGTGAGCAGAAATATACGAGTGTCAACGGGAGGGTTTTATGGTACAACTAAAAGTAGTTTTTTGATGGAGGTGCCTATGGAGCCGAAGGTCAGTATCATCGTGCCGGTGTATAACGCGGAGAAGAGTCTCGCGCGCTGTGTGGACAGTATTCTGAATCAGGAGTTTCGGGATTTCGAGCTGATCCTCATGGATGATGGAAGTAAGGATCGGTCCGGGGAGATCTGCGACGGATATGCGCGGGCGGATGCGCGCGTGGTGGTCGTGCATAAGGAGAATACGGGGGTGTCGGATACGCGAAACCAGGCGATCGCGCGGGCGCGGGGTACGTTTCTGCAGTTCGTGGACAGTGATGACTGGCTGACGGCGGATGCGACGAAGCTGATGGTGCGGGCGGCCGAGGAGACGGGCTGCGACATGGTGATCGCGGATTTCTATCGTGTCGTCGGAGAGATGGTGTCGCGGAAGGGGGATATCGACGCGGACCAGGTGATCGGGCGTGAAGCGTTCGTTGGCTTCATGATGGAGAACCCGGCGGACTACTACTATGGGGTGCTGTGGAATAAGCTGTACCGGCGCTCGCTTGTGGAGGCGCACGGGATCCGGATGGATGCGAAGCTCAGCTGGTGCGAGGATTTTCTGTTTAATCTCGAGTATGTGCGCTATGCGACGACGTTCTATGCGCTGCGGACGCCGGTCTACTATTATGTGAAGACGAAGGGTTCGCTGGTGAATCAGAAGATCAGCTTCGCGCGGACGGTGGAGATGAAACTCGCGATGTTCGAGTGCTACAACGACTTCTTCAAGCATGTGCTGGATGAGGATGCGTATGAGCGGAAGCGGCTGCAGGTCTATCATTTTCTAGTGGATGCGGCGAAGGATGGTTTCGTGTTCCCGACGACGATTCCGGGGACGCAGAAGCTCGGTGAGGAGCGGAGCCAGGCGCTGCAGGAGGTGATTTCGGAGGATGGGATCATCGTGGAGAAGTACCGCGACCGGAAGCTGCTCGAGCGCTATCTCGAGTCGGTGGCGCTGAAGTATGATATGACGCTGGCGGAGCTGTCGCTGCTGCTGTATCGGAAGGACGCGGGAAAGGCGCTCACTCGAGGGGCTGAAGCGCAGATGCCTGCGCGGGAAGATGCCGTGGAGGCGACTGATCGAAAGGATGCCGGAAAGGCGCTGAGCCGGAAGGATCTCGCGGAGCTGATGCATATGAGCCGCGGGGATCTGCGCGCCGCGCTGCAGAAGCTGGTCTCACGCGGGATGCTCGAAGTGGTCGACGTGCCGAGGAAACGACGTGAAGCGGCGGAAATAGCCGAGGCGACCGGTCTTTTCGGAAAGCGTGGCGAGGCACAGGATGCAGACGCGAACGGAATGACGAAGAAAAAACGCGAGCCGCGGATGATTCGTCTCGAGCTGCTGCCGGCGTCGGATGCGGTGCTGCAGGATATCGCGGCCGCGGAGCGTGACTACGAGCAGGCGAAGTTCCGGGGATTTACCGAGGACGAGCTCCGGCAGTATACAGCGCTCGAGCGGCGTGTGCAGGAGAACGAAAAGCAGATACTGCAGAAGTGAGGATGGGCAGACGAACACCATCAGCGATGCCTGGCGATGAGTCAGCGAGGGGCAGAATGCGTTGCGGCGAGGCACAACGCATGCGCGGAGTGATGATGTGGAGGGCCGAAACATGGGCACAAGCGAGTAGGAGGCGGTGACTAGCCGCCGTCCTCTCACACCACCGTGCGTACCGTTCGGTACACGGCGGTTTCAACAGTTGACGTGCATAGACTGATAAGCTGTGGCAAGATCATAAAAGCCCCAGTTTGTAGACCTAAAACAGAATACCGTTCCTTACATAGCAGTCATGCGCTTCGGTGCCTGGCTGCTAATTTTTTTGCGAAAGGAGCAGTATCGAATGAAGCTTGTATTAGCAGAAAAGCCCTCGGTGGCCATGTCCTACGCAAAAGTCCTCGGTGCAACCAGCCGTCAGGACGGTTATCTGGAGGGCAACGGCTATCTGGTAAGCTGGTGTGTTGGGCATTTGGTAGAGCTGGCTCCACCCAATGTCTACGATGCCAAGTACGTCAAGTGGAGCATTGCAGACTTGCCCATCCTGCCGCAAAAGTGGCAGTATCTGGTGTCTGCGTCCACCAAAAAGCAGTTTGGCATCCTGCAAAAACTGATGCACCGCTCGGATGTGGATAGCATCGTGAACAGTTGCGATGCAGGATAGTGCGGTTGGGTGACTTAAGAGAAAGAAAAAAGAGACCTCATCTCGTTGAAAATCAAATTTCAAAATCATTAAAGGAGCCATTCAAATGAAACGAAATCAGAATCCTGACCATAATCACTCTCGAAAAGTGCTTTCCTGCCGTTACAACATGGACACCAACCGGGTGGAAGCCCAATTTAATGATGGCACCACCCTTTCCATTGATTGTATCGCCATTGAAGACGAGTACGGCAACACTCCGGCACAGCGGGCAGAACTGGACTGGTTGCTGTACAATAAGCCGCTGGAGTATGCCCAGCTTGTGCTGGGCGGTGAAATTGAGCATTATCTCTCGCTTGGCTGCGACCACGGCAGATTAGAAGATTGACCTTTAATTAAAAAATTCAAAGCAGACAAAACAGCCCTCTACTTGCAATCATTGCAAATAGAGGGCTGTTGATTTGTTGATGCTTCGCTCTGAACCGTACCATCGACTGTCTTTTGATTTAGATGCTCAAATCATTAGAACACATAAGGCCGATTCTATATGTTTCCGAGTTACTATCAATAAAGCTTTGTGACACTGAAAGGACACGGGTTTTCAATTTTACACCATTGAATTTTAGATTTATGTAATATCCTTCCTTTTTTAAAACACTTCTGCAAACTATTTTATATATCGTATTAGATTTGCACAAAAAACTTATTAAAAAGCTGTTTTTGTCTTCAAGCATTTTATTGTCAATAAAAATATCAGCCTGTATTAACGTTCCTTCAAATTCGATTTCTCCTCGATAAGTATGAAATTGGGGAATATCAGTATTTTCCATATAGTGCCCCTTTATAACGATAATCACTTCAAAAAATTAAGATTATCAATAATAAAGCTACCAACATACTAGCATCACTAGATTCAAATACAATTTCATTCATAGCTTCTCACGGTTGTAAATCCAAAATAGTAAGCTTGCGTGATAATAAAATAGTCCTGCAACACGATGGTATAAATTATTTAGTTCTCCATTTCCACCACTTTGCCAGCATCACAATAACGGCAACCACGAAAACGGCTATAAACAGTACCAACGATATTTCATTCAGAACAATATTCTGCTTAAAAAAGAAAAGTACCACCAACCGTACTGCAAGAGCAACTAACAACAACACTCCTATAAATTTACTCATAATTTTTTTCTTTCGATGCTTTTTCGCAACCTTGATTTTCCGGGTTGAGAACTGTACTTCGGGTCGGATTCTTTGGGTCCACTAGAATTTTTATTGGTGTTCCTTTCGGAATACATGGATTAAACCAAAACCACTGCGACTTGCCATTATAGGTCTCACCTTTAACTTTATACTGATAATGCACCACATATGGATAGATTACATCTTCATCGGCAAGGTGGTAGGTACTCAAATGAAATTTTATATGCACTCGTTTTGTTGCGGTAACCTTTCCGGTGATTCTTGTTCCATTTTTCAAGAGTTCTGCCTTTTTATAGTCAGAAATAGTCGCCAATCCGATAATTATACCTGCTACAATCCATGCTAATATCGCAGCCACCCAAATTCCAGACTTACACGCTCCAACCGATATAATTGCCGCCGCAAACATTCCGACATACGCCAGTGTATGAATAAGATCTTTTGAAAAAAACATTTCATCTCGTGTGATTTTCATAAAGTGGCCTCTTCTTCAAATCACGCAGTTGATAATTAGTGACTCCGTAAAATCGATGTTTCCTAGATACTTAGCGAGTTTATTTCGTCCGTCAGTCGAATAACGTTCAAAGGTCTACTCACTTTTCCAAAGATACTTTGCAAATGCGAGAGTTCCTAAAATGTAAAAAGCGGCTGAATAATCATCAAAAACAGCCCCATCATATAAAATCCTCCTAATACGGTAATCAATTTTCTGTTTTATGGTCATATTGTATATTTTACTGGTGTTTCTTTTTATAGTAAAGGTAAGAGAAAAAAGATGGTACTCCAAGATATAACAGTACTGACCAAATCATAAGTGTTTTTGATTTATTGGGAAACATCTTGAGAATAACAATGCTAAAAAGGATAGCAGGAAAAGTCAGTTCATGTAAAAGTTTATGAGCATATCGCCATGTTTGGTAATCTACTAAAGTCCACGGCAAACGTAATCCAACATATTTATTAAAAGGAAGAGCATTAGCACAGCTACCAAAAAGAGCCATGAAAGAGAATACTAGAATTTCAGAAAAGAAATATTCTTGCGTATCCGACAGCGTAATAATTTGAAAATCTTTCAGTATTATGTATCCAACGATGATGAGTAAAAGTATAACGACACTAATGCACATTATAGAAATCGAATAATTATTCTCACAGTCGCTTTTTTCTATAACTATTTCATTTTTTAGCATCATCAAGAAAATGACGCTCGTGATTGCAAGAATTAGGCCGAATAGTATGCCGACTGTACTATTTGGAAATAGTACTTCTCCTATAATTCCAACCAAACATATAATTCTTATAAAAACCAACTTATCGTGTTTCATCTTTGCTCACCTCAAGCCTGAAATCATTCAGTCAATCTAAAAAAATGAACCATAATCATTATAACCACTCACAGAAGCACAAACCATTCAAGAATCACTATGCTTAACAAATTTTTCTTCATTATCAATACCGTTTTTCAAGTCAGTCTATTTGCGATTTTTGATGCTTTTAATTATAACAAAAGCTATCATAAGAACACAAACAATTCCACTTGATAAACAAAGCGCCTTATCTTCTGCCCTTAGAACACCCACAGCACTTCTCGTGTTCCAATAATACAAATCATAAGACAAGCTCATGATTGCAAATGTAAGGAGGCCATAGTATGCTTTCTTCATTGGCAATCAGTGTCCTTTCAATTTTTGCGTAAAAACTTAATGGCATAGCGAATCAGATACTTTACAAGAACTGTCAGTACGATTCCTACGATTATCGCTATCGAAATAACCAGTAAAAGTTCCAATGGTGAAAACTTCATGCTTATCCCTCCCGGTTTTGATATTGTAGAAACACTGATACTAATTTCAATATCAATGTACCATAGATTTTTCCGAAAGCAAGACCTTTGGCAAAACTGGTCGTTATGGTGGCAAAAGTGGTATGTCAAACCACTTGTCAGGCGCAAATGCACAGTTTATAATAGTGTCAGAAACATTACTTTGTGGAGGACGACAAAATGACGAGGTATCGAATTGCAGTCTGCGATGATGAACCGTCAGAACTTGAAGATATTGTTCAAAGCGTCAAGCGATACGATGCCCATGGCGACTTTGACATTGAAAATTACACAGACGGTGCAGTGCTTTTAAGTGATTTGCAGCTAAAAAAGAAATCCTTCGATCTTCTGCTGCTTGACATCGAAATGCCTTCAAACGGATTCCAGATGGCGCAAACCTTAACACAGATGGAAAAGCATCCGTTGGTGATCTTTGTTACAAAGCGGCATGAATACGCTGTGCAGGGGTATGGCATTGCATTTCGGTATTTAGTGAAACCACTTGATGAATCGCTTTTTGCTGCTGCAATGGATGCAGTCGTTCAAGAATTGGATTCCAAACACTTTACCGTTGAATATGAAGGAGCCACACTCTCATTGGAAACATCGGACATTTATTATCTGGAAAGCCATGGGCATAAAGTCTTGATTCATTGTAAAGGTCAAGACCTCACTCTGCGAATGACAATTCCAGAAGCCTTAGAACAGTTGCCAAAACGGTGCTTTGCTTCACCGCATAAAAGCTATCTTGTAAATATGGAGCATATTGTCTATGCTACTGGAACGGCCGTTGTTCTGTCCAGCGGAAATCAATTGCCAATCAGCCGGAGGAAGCGTCAGGAGTTCAATCAGAACTTTAACGCTTATTTGGGAAGATGATATATTATTTTGTTGAATTTGCTGGGAGCTTTGCCAACATCGCACTGCTTGTACTTTTCGTTGACCGTTTATTCCAGAAAAAAGATTTATCTTCACGATGGTTCTATCTTTATATTGCGCTTCTAATCGTTGGGCAATGTCTCTTAAGTCTGTTTCCAACTTGGGTGATGCCACGAACGATTTACTTTCTGCTGGGAGGCTTTCTTCTGGCCATTTTGTTTTATGAAGCACAAATATGGCAAGCCATCTTTGCAAGTGCTGCGTTTTTCGCGCTTGTAGCAGTAGTTGAAATCCTTGCGATGCTTCTTATCGGACTGCGCATCCCGGATACAGATGTCCTAATGCAAGCAGGTGCGGCCAGACTGATTTACGTGGTGTTCTCGAATCTGATTCAGATTCCATTGCTAATCTTAGTTTCACATTTTTTCAGCCGGAAAGAAAATGTGCTGCGCGTTCTTTGGCTGCTGCCGATCATCGCTATTCAGATTGCCAGCATTGCAGTTTGCTATGTGGTACAGTACCATGCAGCGGATGAAAATTTTCCAGACTACCTGATTGGCTTTATGGCAGTACTTCTCTTAATAAACATCCTGATTGTTTTCTATGTGGAAGCTCTCCGAAAAAATGAGCAGGAAAAATTCAGAGCGGAATTTAACGAGCAGCAATATCGCTTGCAGATGGAGTATTATCAGCAGCTAAAGGAACGGCAGGAAGAAACAAGAGCCCTTTGGCACGACATCAAAAAATATATTCTGGCAATGCAGGCGGTGGCGGGGCGTGGGAATTCCGAAGAACTTCACAAAATTGTACGAGATGCAACGGATGCCTTTGAACGTTCCAAAAATATTTCTACGATTGGAAATCCAGTTGTGGATGCACTGTTGAATCAGTATTTACATACAGCAGAAGAAAACGGCATCAAAGTCACTCTGGACGTAACGATTCCAGAAGTTCTATCTATATCTCCGTTATCTTTAAGCATCCTGATTGGAAACACATTCGACAATGCAATTGAAGCTTGTTGTGGCTTGCCGTCAGAACAACGAAAGATCCATTTGCAGTTGCGCAAACAGTATCGAAGCCTTTTCTACCGCCTTGACAATCCATACAGTGATATCTCGCGCAGCCTTCGGGTTGGCAGCCACCATGGATATGGACTGAAAAATGTAAAACGTGTGGTGAAGGAAAGCGATGGCGATTTTTATGCCGAAAAGAAGAATGGAACTTTTACCGTGAAAGTTCGATTGAACTGTGAAAATTAAATATGTTTCCCCAGCCAAATGATCAGTGTGCCTCCATACTGATTGTTTGGCTTTTTATTTTGCAAAGGAGCGTGATGCCATGACCCAACCCAAAACCGACCTTGCCTACCTCCGCAACGAAAAAGCCAAAGCAGAGCAGAAGCTGCGCTCTTGTCAGCACCGAGAGAGGATCCTTGAACGCCAGATGTCGGAGCTGAACCGGAGAGAGCGTGTGCATCGTCTTTGTACCCGTGCCGGAATGCTGGAAAGCTTTCTAGTCTGTCCGGGAGAACTGACCGACGATCAGGTGATGGAGCTTCTGAAAATCTCGTTCCGTCAACCGGAAGTTGTGCTGGCGCTTGCAAAGATGGTGCATGACGTTCACGAACGCAGCAACGTTCAAAACCCTTTAGAATAAAGGGCGCAATTATACACCGTTCCGGTGAAATTGCGGTCTTGCAGACGGCTCGATGAAATCGAAGCTGGCGTTTGTGCGCCAGCCCGATTCCATCCCAAGGAAAACTGCATTTTCCTTGCGCTGCTTTGCAGCTATCCTTTTGCGGCTCCCGCCCAAGACCGAAGCGCACGGCACTCCGGTCCAAGGCGGCGAGCACAACCGAATACGATTCCAGACCGTTCACAAGAGCAATCTTGCTGGGCGGTCTTTTTGTTTGGGGGTGATGCCCATTCCGTGTCCGCATTTCAAAATTACCATCGTCAAGCGCAGCCAAGGGCAGTCCGCTGTTGCCGGGGCCGCTTACCAAAGCGGCGAACGGCTGTTCAGCGAGTACGACCAGAAAACGAAATTCTACAACAAGAAGAAAGAGCTTGTCCATGCCGAGATCATGCTGCCATCTCATGCGCCGCCCGGATATGCAGACCGGGCAACCCTTTGGAACGCCGTGGAAGCCGTGGAGAACCAGTGGAACTCCCAGCTTGCCCGGCGCATCGTGCTGGCGTTTCCGGTGGAGGTGCCGAAGGAACAGTATCTCTCCATGATAAAAGAGTTTTGTCAGGAGCAGTTTGTTTCCAAGGGCATGATTGCTGACTTTGCCATCCACGACAAGGGAGATGGCAATCCACACGCCCACATTCTGCTGACGCTCCGGGCAATGGATGAACACGGCAGGTGGCTTCCAAAAGCCCGAAAGGTTTACGACCTTGACGAGAACGGCGAACGCATCCGGCTCCCTTCTGGCAACTGGAAGTGCCACAAGGAAAACACCGTGGACTGGAACGACCAGAAGTACGCCGAGGCTTGGCGGCATAGCTGGGAAACCATCACCAACCGCTATCTGGAAGCTGCTGGCAGACCGGAACGTGTTGACCTGCGCTCCTTTGAGCGGCAGGGCATCCAGCAGATACCGACCGTGCATCTCGGTCCCGCCGCACACCAGATGGAAAAGCGCGGGGTGGAAACCTTTCTCGGCAATCTGAACCGGGACATTCGAGCCGCCAACAGCCTGATGCAGTCCATCCGCAGCGCCATCCGTGGTCTGCAACGCTGGATCGCAGACCTGACTGAAAAGAAGCAGCTTCTTCTGGACGCTCTGGAAAAGGCCAAAGAGCCAACGCTATCCGACCTGTTAGTGGATTATTTCAATCTTCGTGCCGAGCAGCGCAGCGATTGGTCTGGCAAGGCAAAACTGAAATGCACTGTCCGGGACTTTGAGGAAGTCAAACGGGCTGTGGACTACCTGAAAGCCCATTCCCTGAACACTGTTGAGGATTTGAACCAAGCCATTGACAGCTTAAACCAGACCGCCGCTCCTCTCCGCAAACAGTTGAAGCAGAACGAAAACCGTATGCGGGCAATCGCTCAGATCAAGGACGCTGCCGCCGTCCATGCCAAGCTGAAGCCCATCCATGACATTTTTATCAAGAAGAACTTCAAGCTGACCAAGGACGCTTACGCTGCCCAGCACAAGGAGGAACTGGACATCTTCAATAAAGCTGTCCGCACCCTGATGAAGCTGAACGGCAGCACAGCAGTGGATTTTTCGGCATTGAATGCCGAATTTTCTGCGCTGCAATCCAGCAGCGCAGAACTGCGCACCCAACTGGAAACCTTGCAGCCGGATATCTCCGATCTGAAAAGTGTCCGCAAGTATATTGATATGGTGCTGAACAAGCAGCAGCTTTTCGCACCGGGCGGCAAGACCCCGGAAAAGGAATCGGTGCTGAAAAAGCTGGAGCAGTTTCAGCAGAAAAAGTCCCACCACAAAACGACTTCCACTCCCCCAAACCGCGAAGAATCGCTCTAAACGATCTTTCTGTCACCGATATGCTGTTGCAATCAGTGGCAGAAATACATAATTCGTTTTTGTTGGCTTTTGGCTATTCTCGTTGGCTAGTGAGTAAAGGCGCATTTTTAAGGTGGAAATTTTCTCCAACACCCCCCATTTTAGGCCACTTTTTCTGTTAATAGTAGAAACGCTTCTTTGAAGGCTAGTC
>NZ_JAFREG010000015.1:0-16897 GCF_017377615.1 Faecalibacterium sp. Marseille-Q4896 | reverse complement strand
ATCCAAAGCGGAAAAGGTCGATGGCGAATACGTCCAGAAAATCCAGATTTTCTACCGCTTTATCGGCCCATTGGATGCCATCGAGTAACAATGTCAGAAAAGTCACCTCCGAGAACTATCCTACAGACGCAGGGCGCGAGGGAGAACTGATCTTCCGCTTGGTCTACCAGCAAGCGGGCTGTAAAAAGCTCGTTTTCCGCCTGTGGCTGTCCAGCATGGAGGAAAACGCCATTCGGGAAGGATTCGCCCATCTCAAACCGTCAACTGAATACGATGCCTTGTATGAGGCGGCTTTATGCCGGGAACGTGCCGACTGGATGGTCGGCATCAATGCGTCCCGGCTTTTTTCATGCCTGTACAACCAGCCTTTGGCGGTGGGGCGTGTTATGACCCCGGTGCTTGCCATGACGGTGGTGCGGGAAGCTGCCATTGCCGCCTTTGTGCCGGAAAAATTCTACACGGTAGATCTGGAACTGACCAGCGGCTGCACGGCATCCAGCCGCCGCATTCCTGAAAAAGCCGTTGCTGAAAAGCTGATGGAAGCCTGCCGAAAGGAGATGGTGACAACGATCCAGCGCATCACTCGCAAGGAAAAGTCCGAAAATCCGCCGCCGCTGTACGACCTAACCACCCTTCAACGAGATGCCAACCGCTTGCTGGGGTACAGCGCACAGCAGACGCTGGACTATGTGCAGAGCCTGTATGAGAAGAAACTTACCACTTATCCCCGAACTGATAGCTGCTATATCACCGACGATGACGAGGAAATGCTGGAAGAACTGACCGAGGCACTGGAGGTTTTTCTCGACATTACCCCGGAAGATGTGGATGAAGCTGTGCCCCGGACACGGCGCACCGTCAACCGGGAAAAAGTCACCGACCACCACGCTATCCTGCCCACTCGCAGTATGCTGCAAGCCGATCTGGACGCATTGCCCAAGGGGGAGCAGAATGTCCTGAAGCTCATCATCGCCCGGACGCTGATGGCGGTGAGCAAGCCCTTCCGGTATCTGGAGACCCTGCTGACCACCGAATGTGCCGGGGAGGAATTTACCGCCAAGGGAAAGGAGATTTTGGAAGAAGGCTGGAAAGCGGTGGAGCGCAAGGTGCTGGCAGACATCCTGAACCGGAAGCAAGAACTCACCGCCCTGCCCAATGCAGCGGAAAACGAGTGCGGCATCCTCAACGCCGAACTGAAAGAGGGGCAAACGTCCCCGCCGAAGCATTTCACCGAGGACCTTCTACTTCATGCGATGGAAACCGCCAGTGCAGACAGTATGCCGGAGGGTGTGGAACGTCAGGGCATCGGCACCCCGGCCACCCGCGCCGCAACTATTGAAAAGCTGGTGCAGAAGGGCTTTCTGGAACGCAAGGGCAACAAGAAAACCAAGGTGCTGCTGCCCACGGATAAGGGAAAAGCCCTTATTACCGTAATGCCCGAAGAAATCCAATCCCCGGAAATGACCGCCGATTGGGAAACAAAGCTGCTGCGAATCGAGCGTGGCGAAATGGAGCCGAGCGAATTTATGACCGAGATCAATACGATGATTACCGAACTGGTAAAGAACACGGAAATGAAAAAAGGAGCGAATGCACTTATGAAAAGCAAGATTATTGGTGTCTGCCCGAATTGCGGTGCAAAGGTTGTGGAGCGTGAAAAGGGCTGGTTCTGCGAGAACCGGGAGTGCCGCTTCGTGCTTTGGAAAGACAATGCGTTCTTCAAGCGTCTGGGCAAGCGGCTGGATTCCCATGTGGCGGACAAGCTGCTGCGGGATGGCCGTGTCCGCCTGAAGGACTGCAAGAGTGCCAAGGGCAAGACCTACAATGCCACCGTGCTGCTGTCCTGTGAAGCCGATGGCCGCAGCAAGTTTTCGCTGGAATTTGAAGGTGGGTGCTGATGGAGCAGATAAAAGAAGCGGTCTACCTTATCAACGATGAACGCTATCTGCATCTCCGGGAAAACGGTGCAGGGGTCGGCTTTGCCACTTATAACAAGGTAACTGGTGAGCCGCTGGAAAGCGGGCAGATCTCGGAAAAGAACCTGCCGCCCGATGGCAGGAACGCCATTTCTGCCGCCCGGAACTGGTATCTGTTTGAACTTTCGGACGATGACCGTAAGGCCATCCAACAGGAAAGCGTAAAGATCCTCGAAAACATCCCGCAGGCGGGCATCGGCAGGCGGCGCATCTGGGAGCCGGAAACGCTGCCGAAGGATATTCGTCTCATCAACAGCCACTATGATGACCTCTATCGCATTCCAGATGGTGGCGTGATTCAGGTGGATTACCCGGATGGGCGCAGTTTTACGGCACGGGTGGAACATCTGGATGATTATCACTTTGACATGGGCGGTCTGGGCAATGTGTTCCACATCTGCCAGTTTGTCGAGGTCATGGAGCGGAACCATGCAGACTTCTACCCCGAAATTCAGACACAGGACGAGCAGGCCGCATGGGAACTGGGTGGCAAAGGTTATCTTGCCATCCAGTCCTGTGAGGATGGATGGGACTACACCATTTACCACAGCGATTTTTCCGTGATGGACGGCGGGCAGTTGGATGCCCCGGAACTGACCATTCAGGAAGCCCGTGAGCAGATTCTGGAAGCACACCACATGGAAAAGGGGCGGCGGCTGTTGCAGGACTACGATGCCGTCATGGATAAGGTTGCGGAAGCCGAGGAACTGGGTGCAGACCATCGCCCTTCCACACTGGAAAAGCTGGCAGAACTGGCAAGTGATACGTCTGCGCCAAAATCCTCTGCACGTTCTGCACCGGAACTGTGAGGTGGATGATGCAGCAAAAATGGAACCAGAATTTTGACGATGAACCCATGACGGACATCCCGCAGAAGTTTCTGAACGCAGGGTGCGATGTTTATATGGTGATGCAGCTGCGGCATGACGAAAAAATCCTCGATGAAAGATTTGCTTCCATGCGGGAACTGCATCGTCGGGGCAAAACGCCAGACCCGGAGCATTACGAGGTCACCTACTATGCTGATCTGCCCGCCATGTGGCAGGATGTGCCGAACAACGAGGTTTTGGAAGAACTATTTCAGATGTTCAACCTCTCCCGTCCGCAGGATTTTGAGGGGCACAGCCTGTCGGTCAGCGATGTGATCGCACTTAAACGCAATGGCGAGGTGTCTGTGCATTATGTGGACAGCATCGGCTTCAAAGAACTGCCGGGGTTTCTGGATACAAAGCCGGAACGTCCTTCGGTGCTGATGAATCTCAAGGAAAAATGCGATGCCCCGGAGTGCAATCCTGCCGCCTGCCGGAAAGTGAGGGATGCCCATGAACTTTGACCATGAGGAACTCATGCTGATGATGCTCTACAACACCGGCACCCGGCTGGGGCTTATCCACGAACTGCGGCTGATGCAGTGCTACCTGATGCCGGATGAAACCGCCCTGCGGGAACTGTCCGAGGGTGTTATCGAAAAGCTGAAACTGCTGACCGATGCGGAATTTGCCGAACTGGAATTTCCACTGGATTGACTTTTGCCGCCTGCGGGCGGCGTACATAAAGTATTTTGTTCTTCCAAAAGATATGCTATAATCAAATCAGACAAAATTCCTTTCTTCAAGCGATTTCTCCGCAATTTTCCTGTGGCTCTGCTCGTATCAAAAATAAGGGACCGATTTTTAATTGTCAGAACGGAGGAACCATTATGGCAATCTTTGAAAAGACCATCCGAAACAAAAATTTTGACAAGCTGCTTCGGAAGCTGGAAAATGAAATCCCGGACAGCAGTTGGTCGGCAGATTTAGAGGCAGGCAGTGATTTCAAAGAGGGCGATGCACGGTGCAGTGTCCGTGTGTTTGAACGGTACAGCATGATGGGCGGCAACCGCCTGAGTCTGACACTGACCATGTTCCAGAATGCGGACAGTCCGATTCGGCTGTCTGCCATCACCGCCGGCGGCAGTCAGGCGGTGTTCTTCAAGGTGAACACCCTCGGAGAAGAATCTTTTTTGGACGATGTAAAGGACCTGCTGAAAGAAATTTTGGAGGAGTGAAATGTTTTACGCTGGATTTGATATGCTGTTCAGCATTCTGTTTCCCATCCTGTTCCTTGTGGTTTTGGGTATGATCCTATACACCATCATCGGAAATATCAGCACATGGAATAAAAACAACCATTCGCCGCGGCTGACTGTTCCGGCAACGGTTGTGGCAAAGCGAACGGAAGTTTCTCGCCACCATACAGACGATACGATGGCGCATACGTTCACGACCTATTATGTGACCTTTCAGGTAGAGAGCGGCGACCGCATGGAGCTTACCGTAAGTGGTTCGGACTACGGAATGCTTGTGGAGGGCGACATTGGAAAGCTGAGTTTTCAGGGCACCCGTTATCTTGGATTCGAGCGGAACTAAGTGTTTCTTACATTATATAGTATGGAGTGCTGCATGAACGATCTGTTTATCCAAGGGCTGACCATCGACTGGAACAGAGTTCGCCCATACAATTATGTTCGTCAAATTCCTGCCATCAGCGGAATCGACACTTTTACATTCCATAAGCCCATTACGTTCTTTGCTGGCGAAAACGGAAGCGGAAAATCCACGCTTCTGGAAGCAATCGCTGTTGCTTACGGCTTCAACGCGGAGGGTGGAACGAAGAACTATTCATTTTCTACATACAACTCCCATTCGGAACTATGTGAGGCTATGACGATTTCCAAAGGGTATCGCAGACCAAAGTTCGGGTATTTTCTCCGGGCAGAGAGCTTCTACAATGTAGCCACCAAGGAAATTGACTATTCCGATGACAATCACCCCTCCAAAGGCTATCACCAAAAATCACACGGTGAAAGTTTCCTCGCCATTGCGCAGGACTACATGGGTGCAGATGGGGTCTATATTTTTGACGAGCCGGAAGCTGCTCTATCCCCGCAGAGGCAGCTCACGTTACTGATCAACATTTATCGGTGTGCCCAAGAAGGGGCGCAATTCATTATAGTATCACATTCACCCATTCTCCTCGGAATGCCTGATGCTGAAATTTTTAGCTTCGACAATGGCGCGATTCATCCTTGTCAGTATGAAGATACGGACAGCTACGTTATCACCAAAACATTTGTAAATAATCGGCAGCATTTTTTGAACCAGCTTCTGAATGAAGAAACGTAATGCCGGGAAAGGACATTCCATATGAATGATTCTACGTTGAAAGAACTTTGGCAGCAGGTCGCTGAAAAGAAAAGCTGCGAAGCAAAACAGAAAGAGCTGACCGCCCAGAGAGATACGCTTGCTGATCGTCTGAAAAAGCTGGAAAAATCCAAGCTGGCGGAACAGGCTGACGTGGACCGTCTGGAGGGACACAGCCTTGCCACATTTTTCTATCAGGTCATCGGAAAGATGGATGAGAAGCTGGACAAGGAACGGCAAGAAGCCTATGCAGCCCGTGTCAAGTACGATGTGGCTCTCCATGACCTTTCTTCCGTTGATGCCGACTTGGAGCAGATTCAAAATAGATTGGCACGGCTGTCCGATTGCGAAAGGCAGTATCAAGCTGCTCTTTCCGAAAAAATCAAAAGCATCAAAGCATCTGCCCACCCTGCCGCACAGCTGGTTGCGGAAAGTGAAAGCCGTATTGCCGCACTGAAAGTCCAAAAACGGGAGCTGCTGGAGGCCATCAACGCAGGAAAGACCGCCCTGCATACGGTCAATGAAGTTCTGGAAACCCTCGACAATGCCGAGGGCTGGAGTACATGGGACGTAATGGGCGGCGGTTTGATGGCTGATCTTGCCAAGTATGAGGAACTGGACGATGCGCAGGAACAAATCGAACAGCTTCAAGTGGAACTGCGGCGGTTCAAAACTGAACTTTCCGATGTTGAAATCGCCGCCGACCTTCAGGTTACGGTGGACAGCTTTCTAAAATTTGCGGATTTCTTCTTTGACGGGCTCTTTGCAGACTGGGCAGTTCTGGATCACATCAATCAGGCACAGAGCAGAGTAGAGAATACCAAAGGTCAAATCAAGCGAGTCCTTGCACTTCTAAAAAAGATGCGCGAAGATGTTGATGTCCAAATCGCTGATGAAAAAGAAAAACAGGAGCAGCTTGCGGTGGAAACTGAGCTGTAAGTTTGAAGAGTCCGCTTATGTGATATGATTCGATAAAACCGAATTTGCAGGAGGTGTTTCGATGAAAACAAGAAGGTTTGCTTTATGTCTGGCAACGGTTTTTCTGGTGGCGATTTATATCAATATTCAGAGAAGCCATACTTTCACCCTTTCAAACGATGAAGGCACCATAAAGACAGAACAAATACAGCCACTTTGGGGAACTGTAAAAGTGAGCGGTGATTGTGATACTGAGGTGGTCTTTACCGATGTAGAGACTGGAGAAAAATATAGAATCGGATATATTACATATGGCGTAACGGAAAGAATCAAACTCGAAAGAGGCAAATGGTATAAGGTGGCGGGCGGAGGCAACCTTACACTGAATCCGGTAAACATTCGAGTCGAATAAATGTAAGTTCCTTGCGGGCAGCTATGAAAGCTGAAGCTGAGAAGAGAGTTTTGAATATTCACATATGAAGGAGTACAGTTCTATGAGTTACGGTTGGGCAACTGTTTTCACTTTAGCGGCATGGTTTGCAGGACTTGTGATTGATGCAAATGTGCGGGTCGGCGACCTCGGTTTACGAACAGTGCTTCCTGTCATCGTGATGGGGTGCTGCGTTATGAAGTACATAAAGGACAATAGCAAATAATCTTATCTCAATACACTTTCCAGCGGGCAGCTCCAAAACGGTTGCCCGCTATTTTTATGCTCAAAAACGGAAGGAGGCCAAAATGCCAAGCAAAACCGAAGAATATCTCGCCCTTGCCCAGCGCACAGCCAACGGCTTGACCCGGTACTGGGAAAGCTGGACGGACTACCTGACCACCGCATCCCGACTGTACAAGTATCCCTTTGCGGACCAGTTGATGATTTACGCCCAGCGCCCGGATGCCACCGCCTGCGCCGACTTTGACATCTGGAACAACCGGATGAACCGTTATGTGCGCCGGGGTGCCAAGGGCATCGCCCTGCTGGACGAATCCAGCGGATTCCCCCGGCTGCACTACGTCTTTGACGTAAGCGACACCGGGGTGCGCCGCAATTCCCGTGACCCGGAGGTGTGGCAGCTCGGTCCCGATTTGGTGCAGCCGGTTTCGGAAATGTTGAGCAAGACCTACGGCATCAGCGGAGAGCGTGTCAGCCAGCAGCTTGCGGATGTTGCGGGGAAACTGGTGGCGGATTACTGGGACAACAACGGCGGGGACATTCGTGCCATCGTTGACGGTTCGCTCTTGATGGATTATGATGAAGCCGGGGTGGAGATGCAGTTCAAGTCTGCCGCCGCCATCAGCGTCACCTACACGCTGCTGGAACGCTGCGGCATTGAGCCTGCCGGGTGGTTCGACAAGGACGATTTTCAGGCAATCTACAATTTCTCAACCCCGGATAGTGTCTACGCCCTCGGCGCAGCAGTCAGCGACATGAGCCGGGAGGTGCTGCGTAACATCGAGCGCACCGTAAAAACAACCATTCGCCGCCGCAATGCAGAAAGGAGCCAATATGAATACGAACAGCAGGAACGTGACTTACTCGACCGTCGGGGACTACCAGCTCCCGAACCTAACCCTGAACCAGCCCCGGAAGCCGCTGGGCAAGTACGGCAGGCTGCGCCGGACGTACCTGATGAACCATCGCCCGGTACTGTACAACACGATGCTCCTGAACGGGAGCCTGTACCCGCACCTGATGGAGGTGGAGCAGACGGCAGAGAGCCAGATGCAGCAGACCATGCAGGGACTGCTGAAGCAGAACCCGGCCCCGGACAAGGAGCAGAATCAGATGGCATGGGTGCAGCAGATGAACAGCCTGCGGGCACAGGCAGAGGAACTGGTGCTGATGGAATTGATTTACAGTTAAGTTTCTTTGATGCCCACATTCCCACCGAAGTCCAGCAAATTGAAAAAATCGACCAAGCGGAGAGCGAAAAAACGCCCTCCGCTTTTTCGTTATCTCAAGCGGAAATTGAGAACGAACTGCGCAAGCACGGTTCAGGATTTATGGGCGGTAAACAGCGCATTATGGCAATGTACCAGACCCAGCCTGACCGCAGCCTCCGTGCCAAGACTCTGGCAAAGGAGTACGGTATCGGTGGGCACTCCCACGATTTTTTGGACGGAAGCCGGGGCTTTGTGAACCACGATGGGAGAGGAATGGAATTTGACCATTACCCCGAACACAAGAAATTCACGTTAAGCTGGACGCAGGTGGAAAAGTATATCGACCTGATGATCCAGTCCGACCGTTATCTGACGGACAAAGAAAAGGAGCATTACACGCCCCCTGTGCCCATCACCGTAGAGCCAGATGCTACCTTGACCCATGCCAAAAACCTGATCCGGGATTTCTGTCTGGAGGAATATGATTCTGAACCGGACTTTTCTGACCTGTCCAAGATCGGCATTGCCTACACCCACGCCACCGATGAGGATATTCCTATTCAAGTTAATGTGGATTTGGTGGGATACCGGGTGGAACGGTATCTGGGTGAAGTGCTGATCGACGAGCGGCAGTACGAAAGTCTGGAAGATCTGACCGAAACTGAACTGGAAGCTCTGGATTTTTCGGAATTGGTCAGTGTCACGGATGAAGAACTGGAGCACTACCACAGCAAGGCGGAGGAACGCCCGGCATTGCTGCCGCTGGATGCCGCCACCGAGTACAATGCCCTGAAGGAGCAGCACCCGGATGCGCTGGTGGGCTTTGAGCAGAACGGACAGTTTGAGTTTTACGCAGATGACGCGCAAAAAGTCAGTGAACTTCTGGGCGGCAAACTTCTGGAAAGAGAAACAGCACTGGGCACCGTCCCGGTCATCGGCTTTCCCCGCGACCAGTGGGCGCACCGTGCCAAGCAGCTGTGGCAGTGCGGCGAGAACGTCTATCTTGCCGGGCTGAACGAGGATGGCACCCACCACCAAACCAAGTATCTTCGCCGAGAGGACTATCTGCCGCTGGGCACTACCATCCACATGGAGGGGCGCGCTTTCCGGGTGGATAACGTCAACTTCGATAAGGACAGCGTGACCATGCAGGATGTGGCACTGGCAGAAATGCGGATGCCTATTTTCAGGGAGGAACCGCTGGCAGTTGTCCGGGAGTTGTACGAGGAGCAGGATATGATGGGACACCCCCTGCCCGATTACAAGGTCGGTGACAATGCTATCATTGACCTTCCTACCCGAACCATCGAGGGGAAAATTGGCTATGTCGGTGAAACGGATGTTCGCATCGACACCAGTGCGCACGGACAGTCATGGGATAACGAAGTTATCAATAAGAAACAATTCGAGGAGGGCTTGCGGCAGAACGAACCAAATTCTACCCGGCCAGTTCGTACTGAAAAAACGGTTGCCGTATACCCCGCCAAGGAAAACAATCTGCCGTTTGACATTGTAATTCAGACGATAAGCACAGAATCGCCCACAGTTGAAGCGGAACGCCCCACACTTGAACCTGCCGGAAACTTCCACATCACGGATGATGATTTGGGTGTCGGAGGCCCCAAACAGAAATTCGCCCGGAACATCGAAGCCATCCGTACCCTGTTCAAGCTGGAACAGGAACACCGGGGTGCCACCGCCGAGGAGCAACAGGTGCTTTCGCAATATGTGGGCTGGGGCGGTTTGGCAGATGCCTTTGACCCCGGCAAAGATAGTTGGGCAAAGGAATATGCAGCGTTGAAAGGGCTGCTCTCCGAGGATGAGTACGCTGCTGCCCGTTCCAGCACCCTGAACGCCCACTATACCAGCCCTACCGTCATCCGTAGTATCTACGATGCCGTGGAGCGCATGGGTTTCCACAGCGGTAACATTCTGGAACCTAGTATGGGCGTGGGCAACTTCTTTGGAATGCTGCCGGACAGCATGGCAGACAGCCGCTTATACGGCGTGGAGCTGGACAGCATCACCGGGCGTATTGCGAAAAAACTGTATCCGCAGGCTGACATTACCGTGGCGGGCTTTGAGACCACCGACCGTCGTGATTTCTACGATTTGGCGGTGGGTAACGTGCCATTTGGTCAGTACAAGGTCAACGACAAGGCGTACAACAAACTTGGTTTTAGCATCCACAATTATTTCTTTGCGAAAGCCATCGACCAAGTGCGACCGGGCGGCATTATTGCCTTTGTTACCAGCCGCTACACCATGGACAGCAAGGACAGCACCGCCCGCAAGCACATGGCAGAACGTGCCGATCTGCTGGGTGCCATCCGTCTGCCGAACAATGCGTTCCGTGCCAATGCTGGCACAGATGTTGTCAGCGACATTATCTTTTTGCAAAAGCGTGACCGCCCCATCGACCATGAGCCGGACTGGGTGCAGCTCGGCAAGACCGAGGACGGCTTTGCCATCAACCAGTATTTCGTGGACCACCCGGAGATGATTCTGGGCGTACTCTCCACCGAAAGCACCCAGTATGGACGAGAGGAATTGACCGTTGCTCCCATCGAGGGTGCAAACCTTGCAGACCAGCTTGCTGAGGCGGTACAGCATATTGAGGGTCAGTACACCGAAGTTGAGGTAGAAACACCAGATATTGCGGATGCCGAAAATGAGAAGCATATTCTCCCGGCTGACCCGGATGTGAAAAACTTCTCCTACACGGTGGTGGACGGTGAGGTGTTCTACCGGGAAAACTCCGTGATGACGCAGGTGGAACTTTCCGACACTGCCAAGGGGCGTGTCACCGGCATGGTGGAGCTGCGGCAGATCGTCAATGACCTGATTGACCAGCAGTTGAACGACTACCCGGACGAGGACATCAAGGCAACGCAGGAGCGTTTGAACGCCGCCTACGATGCCTTTACCGCCAAATATGGCTTGCTGAACGACCGCAGAAATGGGCGGCTGTTTGAGCAGGATTCCTCCTACTATCTGCTGTGTTCGCTGGAAAATCTGGACGAGCAGGGGCAGCTCAAGAGCAAGGCTGCAATGTTCACCAAGCGCACTATCCGCCCGGAGCGTACCGTTACCAGCGTGGATACCCCCAGCGAAGCGTTGGCGGTATCTATTGGTGAGCATGGCAAAGTGGATTTGCGCTATATGGCAGAACTGCTGGGCACTCCCGGTGAGTTTGGGCGCATTACCACCGAACTTTCCGGTGTGATCTTCAAGGACCCTGCCGCCGACCCCACTGACCCGGAAGCCGGCTGGCAGATGGCAGACGAGTACCTGTCTGGCGATGTCCGGGCAAAGCTGCGGATGGCACAGTTCGCCGCTGAGACGAACCCGGAATTTACCGTCAACGTGGATGCACTGACCAAAGCGCAGCCCAGAGAACTGGAAGCATCTGAAATTGATATACGGCTGGGTGCTACTTGGCTGGACCCGGACATTATCCAGAAGTTTATGACCGAGACGTTCCAGATTCCCTACTATCTGCGCCATGCAGTCAAGGTGAGATATTCTCCTTATACCGCAGAGTGGCGCGTGGAGGGCAAAACTGCCACCGGCAGAGGGGATATTATCTCCTCCGAAACCTACGGCACCAGCCGTGCCAATGCCTACAAGATCTTGGAGGAGACCCTGAATCTGAAAGATGTCCGCATCTACGACACCATTGAGGATGCCGAGGGCAAGCCGAAACGTGTGTTGAACAAGCGGGAGACCATGCTGGCTCAGCAGAAACAGCAGGTCATCAAGGACGCTTTTGCCAACTGGGTCTGGCAAGACCCCCAGCGGCGCATTGCGCTGGTGAAGCAGTACAACGAGCTGTTCAACTCTACCCGTCCCCGTGAGTATGACGGAAGTCACATCAAATTCGTGGGCATGAACCCGGAGATCACCCTCCGGGAGCACCAGCGCAACGCCATTGCTCATGTGCTTTATGGCGGTAATACGTTGCTTGCACACGAAGTGGGCGCGGGCAAGACCTACGAAATGGCGGCATCCGCTATGGAAGCGAAACGGCTGGGGCTGTGCCAGAAATCCTTGTTCGTAGTGCCCAACCATCTGACGGAACAATGGGCATCGGATTTTCTGAACCTCTACCCCAACGCCAAACTTTTGGTGGCACGGCGCAAGGATTTTGAGACCGCAAACCGCAAAAAATTCTGCGCCCGCATCGCCACCGGCGACTACGATGCTGTCATCATTGGGCACAGCCAGTTTGAGCGCATTCCTCTGTCCTTTGAGCGGCAGGAGCGTATTATTCAGGAGCAAATTTATGAAACGCTTGCCGCCATCAATGAGCTGAAAGTCCACGCAGGCGAGAATTTCTCCATCAAGCAGATGGAAAAGACCCGGAAAACGCTGGAAACCAAGCTGGAAAAACTGCGCTCCGATGAGCGTAAGGACGATGTAATCACCTTTGAGCAACTGGGCGTTGACAGGCTCTTTGTGGACGAGAGCCATTTCTACAAGAACCTCTTTTTGACCACAAAAATGCGGAATGTCGCTGGATTATCCACCAGCGAAGCCCAGAAATCCAGCGATATGTTCGGCAAGTGCCGCTATCTGGACGAGATCACCGGCGGGCGTGGCGTGGTATTCGCTACCGGCACCCCGGTGAGCAACTCCATGACCGAGTTGTACACGGTCATGCGGTACCTCCAGTACAGCACCTTGCAGCAGAAAAAGCTGACGCACTTCGACTGCTGGGCATCCACCTTTGGTGAGACGACCACGGCCATTGAACTTGCCCCGGAGGGTACCGGCTACCGTGCCCGCACCCGGTTCGCCAAGTTTTTCAACCTCCCTGAGTTGATGTCCATGTTCAAGGAGGTTGCGGACATTAAAACTAGCGACCAGCTTCATCTGCCGGTGCCGGTCGCAAAGTTTGAAACCGTGGTGGCAAAGCCGTCCGAAATTCAAAAGGAAATGGTGCAGGAACTGAGCAAACGTGCTGCAGAAATCCACTCCGGTGCAGTGGATGCCTCCGTGGACAATATGCTCTGCGTCACAAACGATGGGCGCAAAATCGGCTTGGACGTTCGCTTGATGAACCCCATGCTGCCAGATGATCCCAACAGCAAATTGAACGTATGCGTTCAAAATGTGTTGAAAATCTGGGAGGAGGGTAAAGAACAGAAGTTGACCCAACTTTTGTTCTGCGACCTCTCGACACCGAAAAACGATGGCAATTTCAACGTCTACGATGACATTCGCAAAAAGCTGATCGCCGCCGGTGTGCCGGAAAACGAGATCGAATTTATCCACAATGCTGACACCGAAGCAAAAAAGGCGGCGCTGTTCTCCAAAGTGCGCTCCGGCGATGTGCGAGTTTTGCTCGGAAGTACGGCAAAAATGGGAGCGGGCACCAACGTGCAATCCCGGCTTGTGGCGGTGCATCACTTGGACGTTGGCTGGAAGCCCAGCGACATGACCCAGCGCAATGGTCGCATCATCCGGCAGGGCAATATGAATAAGGAAGTCAAGGTGTTCAATTACGTTACGGAAGGGACATTTGACAGTTATTTGTTCCAAACTTTGGAAAATAAACAGCGGTTTATCAGCCAAATCATGACTTCAAAATCCCCGGTGCGCTCCTGCGAGGATGTGGATGAGCAGGCGCTATCTTACGCCGAAATCAAGGCACTGTGTGCCGGAAATCCGCTCATCAAGGAGAAGATGGATTTGGATGTTCAGGTCGCAAAACTCAAGGTTCTGAAAGCCGACCACCAGAGCCAGAAATTCCGCTTGCAAGACAAGCTGCTGACAAAATTCCCGGCTGACATTCAGGAAACGAACGCCCACATCGCCGGGCTGAAAGCGGACGCGCAGCTTGCCGCCGCCCACCCGCAGGGCAAGGAGGAGTTCTGCGGTATGACCATCAGGGGCGTGACCTACGACGAGAAAAAGACCGCCGGCGAACGTCTGGTGCTCGCCTGTTCCGAACTGCCCAACGCCGAAGAAAAAGTGATCGGCAGCTACCGGGGCTTTGAGCTGTCCCTGCGGTTCGACACCTTCCGCACGGAGTATCAGGCACTTTTGAAGGGGCAGCGAAAGTACACGGTGCCTTTGGGCACCGACCCACTGGGCAACATCATCCGTCTGGATAACTCCCTGAACAACTTCCCGGAACGCATCACCGCCGCAGAAAACGAACTGGATACCCTGCATCAGCAGCAGGCGGCGGCGCAAATTGAGGTGGAAAAGCCCTTCCCGCAGGAGGAAGAACTGGCTGAAAAATCAGCACGGCTTGCAGAGCTGAACGCTCAGTTGGATGTGGACGAAAAGAGCCACGAGCCGGAACAGGACGAGGAAGAACAGGAGGACGAGCCTCGCCGCCCCTCGGTGCTGGCGGCTCTGGAAGAAAAATCCGACAAGCCGGAGCCGGTGAAGCCCTTCCGCAGTTATTACGACAAGGATGGTGATGCCCGGTGAGGGAAAAACGGGATGAAACCATCATCCTGCGCTTGAGCAAAACAGAAAAGAACCGTATCTATGAAAAAATGCTCAGCATGGGCATCCGAAGCCTGAGTGCCTATATCCGCAAGATGGCACTGGACGGCTATTGCCTGCACCTTGACTTGAAAGACCTGCAACGCATGGCATATCTCTTGCAGATGTGCAGCAACAACCTGAATCAGTACGCCAAAGCCGCCAATGAAAATGGTCGGGTCTATGCCGCCGACATGGAGGACCTGCAGCAGCGGCTGGATGAACTGATTGAGATTGGTCGGCAGATTCTTTCCCGGCTGGCTGATCTCTAAATTTCTCCCCGCAGTTGGAGGGCTGCGGGGGTACATAGGCGGCAACACCATTGACAGGCTCATGCTCTATCCATATACTGAAAGCAGAAAGGCGGTGTCAATATGAAATTCGTAGCAAGAGTTCTCCTGTTTCCTGTGGTTCTCCTGAGTGCATTTCTGGTACTGATGCTGAAATGGACGCTGAACCTGTCGGCGTTTGTGCTGGCACTGCCCATGCTGTATATTTTCGGCTGCGGCCTTTATACACTGTACTGCCAGGAGTGGATGCAGTTTTTGATCTTGCTGGTGGCGGAGTTTGGCTGCTTCCTGCTCCTCACCGCCGGAACGGTCATTGTAGAAGCCGTGGAATGGTTCAGCGGCTGGATTGCAGAATTATAAAATTTTTATGCCGCCACTGTGCGGCATTTTCTTTTTGCCGGGAGGTGGTCAAACTGGCTGCAACAAGATTGATTGCACTGCACAAAAACAAGGGGAAATCCGTTGCGGCCTGCCTGAAAAGCCGCACGGATTACGCCCAGAACCCGGACAAGACACAGCAGGGCGAACTGGTCAGCAGTTACGAATGCAGTCCTTTGACGGTGGATGAAGAATTTATGCTGTCCAAACGGCAGTATGAACTTGTCACTGGGCGCAGACAAAAAAGTGACGTGATTGCCTATCAGATCCGGCAGTCGTTCAAACCCGGCGAGATCACCGCCGAAGAAGCCAACAAGGTGGGTTATGAGCTGGCAATGCGTTTCACCAAAGGCAAGTATGCGTTTATCGTTGCAACCCACACGGACCGGGAACACATTCATAATCACATTATCTACAACTCCACTGCGTTGGACAGCATCCGGAAATTCCGGGATTTTTTATTGTCCGGGCTGGCTGTGCAACGGTTGAGCGATCTGATCTGCTTAGAGCATCAGCTTTCCGTCATTGAGATAAAGCCCTATCGGGAGCGGCAGAAGCGCACACTCTACCCGCCCAAAGAAAGCAATCGTGACCGTCTATGTGGCGTGATTGACACTGTTCTGGCGGAAAAGCCCAAAGACTACGAAGATTTTCTGCAAGGACTGGAGCAGCAGGGTTATGAGGTCAAGCGTGGAAAATACACCTCCGTCAAAGGCGCACGGCAGAAGCGATTCATCCGGTTCCGCACTTTGGGCGCAGGATATAGTGAAGAAGAACTGAAAGCTGTTATCTCTGGGGAAGCCGAACACCATCCCCGGCAGAAGCAGAAGCGCATCGTACCGGAACAAAAGTTTCAGATGCTGGTGGACATTCAGGCAAAGCTGACCGAGGGAAAGAGCATGGGGTATGCTCGCTGGGCAAAGCGATATAATCTGAAAGAAATGTCCAAGACGCTGATTTTCTTACAGGAGCATAAAATCGGCAGCATTAAAGAAATGCAGGAACGTGTGGATGCAGCAACTGCTCGCTATCACGAGTTGGGCGATTCCATTAAAGCTGCAGAAGCGCGCATGACCGAGATTGCCGTTCTGCGGACGCACATCGTTAATTACGCCCGGACACGTCCGGTTTATGATGCCTACCGCAAAGCCGGGTACAGTAAGAGATTTCTGGAAGCCCACCGGGAAGAAATCACGCTGCATAAGGCTGCAAAAGCTGCTTTTGATGAAGCTGGATTGAAAAAGCTGCCAAAGACTAAGGACTTGAGCATCGAATACGCTGAACTTCTGAAAAAGAAGAAAGAAGCATACCCAGACTACCGGAAGGCACAAGATGAGATGCAGGAGTTGATGAAAGCTCAGAAAAATGTAGAGATGTTTTTTGCAGAGGAAAAAGACACAGCCGAAAAAGAGCCAACACGATAAACGAAATCCGCCGAGGATTCTTCCCGTTTTTTTCGGGAGGATTCCTCGGCGGATTTTTGCTTTTGAAAACTGATTTCTAAGAATGTGAATTCAAAATACCAAAATTATTCAGTCAAGCCAAAAAGGTAAACCACACAAATGCAGCAGTTGCACATATCATCAGAACCAGTAGTATCGTACTTGCAAGTTTCTTCTCAATGGAAACTTTCTGATTTTTGCATAGGACAATCTGCTGAAGATTGTGAAATTCGGCTTCGCTGACATTTCCATTTAATGCTTTCCATGCAGTGCAGCGATCTGTAACCAGCAAAAAATCGGACAGCATTTCCATAAAGATGACAGCG
>NZ_JAFREG010000014.1:0-19779 GCF_017377615.1 Faecalibacterium sp. Marseille-Q4896 | reverse complement strand
GTCAGATCGGTCGGTGTCGATGACGGTGAGGTTCCACCTGTTCCCATTCCGAACACAGAAGTTAAGCTCACTTGTGCCGAAGATAGTTCGCTGGAAACGGCGCGTGAAAATAGGTAGTCGCCGACTTGAACAGAAAGCTCTGAGAGAAATCTCAGGGCTTTTTTTTTGCACAAAAATATGGAGCGGATTTTGGTCGAAATGATAACAGGACAGGACTTGACAAAAATACTACTATGCAATACAATATAGATAAGCTACTATGTATTGCATAATAGGTAAAAGGAGGTATCCAGTGGAAAACAACACACAATTGCTCAAGGGCGTTTTGGAATTCTGTGTTCTGAAATTCATTAGCAGAGAGCCGACCTATGGCTATGAGATCGTGATGCATCTAAAACAGGTCGGGTTTTCTGACTTGAGTGAAAGCACGCTTTATCCGCTGCTGCTGCGGCTGGAACAGCAGGGAAAGGTCACGGTGGAACGCAGACCCTCCCCCAAGGGACCGAGCCGGAAATATTATATTGTAACTGAAGAAGGGCGGCAGGCGCTTCTTGAATTCCGACAAGATTGGAGCCAGCTATGCCAGCTGGTGGAAAAAATTTTTAAGGAGGAGCCATATGAATAAGTATTTTGCGTTGCGAAAGGCAAATCGGATGCGTACAAAGCTGCTGAACGAAAAAAGCCAGGAGCAGCTAAAAGAAGTGATTCGTTATCTTCGCCGGGTCAGCTGGGATTTCTGCGGCATTGAACTTGTGTGCAGCGATCTGCTTGATATTTCCATCCAAGCCAATGCAGAAAATCAGGAACTGTTCGATTCGATTTCGGATGCAAAAACCTTTGTAGAGGAGGTCAAGCCATGTTTGAAAACACTGAGAGCTGCGGATTACTTCTGGTTTGTTGCACCGCTGTATTTCTTCTTTGAGTGGGGCGTGGAAGGGCTGCTGCTTTACCCGGTAATTGGTGATTGGGTTTTTGAACTTTCTGTAGGCTATCTGATGCAGCTTGTTGTTGCAGTGACGGTTTTTTGCGCACTGTTCCGCCGGATGATGGAGCAGGTAGGCTTTCCGCCACGAGAGCATTGGCTGAAATATGCTACATGGCTGGTGCTTTATATCGTGACTCTGTATGGAACGGGCTGGTTCTTTACCCAGATCGCGGGTAAGATCGTACTGCTGCGGCTTCCGATCCTTAGCTATTCGATTTTTTGCCTGCTTCTGGGTGCAGGACTGTATGCAATACATTTTTGGAGATATGGAAAAGACCCGCGTCTGAGTGCTCGCATATAAAGTAAAAAGCGCCCCCGCTGCACTGTGCATAACGGTGCAGCGGGGGCGCATACTTTATTGGGTGGTGTACCGGTTACGATACGAGCTTCTGCTTAGCCCTTGCCTGCGCAGCCGAACAGCTCGATCTTCTCCTTGCACTTGGCCTCGATGGCCTTTGCGCCGGGAGCCAGCAGCTTGCGGGGGTCGAAGCCCTTGCCCTGCTGATCCTTGCCCTCTTCGATGTACTTGCGGGTGGCCTCAGCAAACACCAGCTGGCACTCGGTGTTGATGTTGATCTTGGAAACGCCCAGGCTGATTGCCTTTGCGATCATCTCGTCGGGGATGCCGGTGCCGCCGTGCAGGACCAGAGGAATGTTATTGGTGGCCTTGTGGATGCGATCCAGAGCCTCGAAGTCCAGACCCTTCCAGTTTGCCGGGTAGACACCATGGATGTTGCCGATGCCGGCAGCCAGGAAGTCGATGCCCAGAGCGGTGATCTTTGCGCACTCTTCGGGGTCTGCGATCTCGCCGGCACCCACAACGCCGTCCTCGACGCCGCCGATGGAACCGACCTCGGCCTCGATGCTCAAGCCCTTAGCGTGTGCCAGAGCAACCAGCTCCTTGGTCTTTTCCACATTCTCCTCGATGGAGTAGTGGCTGCCATCGAACATGATGGAAGAGAAGCCGGCCTCGATGCAGGCCTTGCAGCCCTCATAGGTGCCGTGATCCAGATGCAGGGCAACAGGAACGGTGATGCCCATGGAATCGACCATTGCGCTGACCATGGCAGCGACGGTCTTGAAACCGGTCATGTACTTGCCGGCACCCTCGGAAACACCCAGAATCACAGGGCTCTTCATTTCCTCGCAGGCGGTCAGAACGGACTTGGTCCACTCCAGATTGTTGATGTTGAACTGAGGCACACCGTAGTGGCCATCACGTGCTTTGATCAGCATTTCGGTTGCATTTACCAACATTATTCATTACCTCCACAAAATCATTGGGGTCTTGCTCGTTTCATATCCGCTTTGTGCACGGTTTAACGAACCTACAGAATTAGTATACCCCAAACAGCGGCCAAAATCAATCCAAACCGGTGTTTTTCCTATAACAATGCGGGGATTCTGTTTCTGGCAGGGTGCAGGGGGTTACTGCCAGAAGCGCGTATATTCGATAGAATGCAACAAATTTCCATATAATGTGCAACGAGCGGCCGAAAGACAGAAAGCTTGATGAAGGACGGATTTTCAACACAGATCCACATTCGTCAAAATGATATTGGGCAATTTGGCAAAAGCGGACAGGATGCAGTTCAAAAAATTGTCATATTTCCGACTTGTATTCTACAAATTGTACGCAGGAAATCAAAAAAGGTCGAACCAAAAAGTGGAAAACCTTGTGGAAAGTGTGGAATTCCACAGGCAAAACAGGCTTTAAAGCTGGACTTTTGAACTTTCTCCACAGGGTTTTCAACATGTGGAAAAATAATCGCTCTTCTACGGATTGTATACCGCGTTTTTGTGGAAAACTTTTTTCTCCGGCAAAACAGAGGGATATCTACCCAGCAGCCGGGTAAAGCTGATGCAGGGCGGCAGAACATTTCTGCAAAAAAGCGGAAACGGTCTCCGGCACCACGAACAGAAAAACTTTTGCAGGACGCGGATAAAAAACGGTAATTTGCTGGCAAACAAGTTCGGCTTATGCTATACTTCAAAATGAGTTATCAGCTTCAGATCATACCGGTGCGCGGCCCAGAGTGCGGCGCGCCTTTTGGAGGGTGTGCACAGCACCTTCCGGTGATACAACGGAAGGAGAAAATCATCATGGAAGAAAAGAACCAGCCGCGCCGTCCGCGCCGCAGCCCGGAAGAGCCGCTGCAGAAGAACGAAAGCCTTGTTTATGGCAAAAATCCGGTGACCGAACTGCTGAAAAGCGGTTCCGGCGTGGACACCGTGCTCATTGCTGAGGGCATGGCTCCGGCCGTGGCGGCTTACTATACCGCATTGGCAAAGGAAGCGGGTGCCACGGTGAAGAGGGTGCACCCCAACAAGCTGCGCCTGATGACCGGCACCGAGAGCCATCAGGGTGTGGCGGCATTTGCCAGCGAGATCGAATACGTGACGGTAGACGACCTGATGGCAGCAGCCAAGGACAAGGGCGAGGCACCTTTTCTGGTGCTGAGCGATGGCATTGAAGACCCGCACAATCTGGGTGCCGTGATGCGCAGTGCTCTGCTGTGCGGTGCGCATGGCATCGTGATCCCAAAGCGCGGCGGCGCATCGGTCACGCCTACCGTCATCAAGTCCAGCGCAGGTGCCGCAGAACGCCTGCCGGTGGCTCGTGTGGCCAACATCGGCGAGACCATCCGCCGTCTGAAGGAGCAGGGTGTGTTCGTCTACTGCGCCGATATGGACGGCGTGTCTCTGCGCAGGAACAACCTGACCGGCCCCATTGCACTGGTGCTGGGCAGCGAGGGCAGCGGTGTTTCGCAGCTGGTGAAAAAGCTGTGCGACGGCGTGGTGCGGCTGGATATGGCAGCACCGGGCACCGGTGTGGACAGCTACAACGTGTCGGTGGCTGCGGGCATTATTCTGTACGAGATCCAGTCCCAGCGCGCAGCACAGCAGGCATGATCCGGCATTCGGGCCGGAACCTCAATTTGAATTACAGGAGGGACAAGAATGCCGAAAGATAAAAATAATGGCCGGGAAATGACCCCGGATGAAAAGTTCCGCTCCTTTTTCAGCACCACGGCGGTGGATATCCCGGAGGAGATGACCCGGAGAGACGAAAACCAGCCGGAGGAAAAGCCGCAGAAACGGTTTGGCCTGTTTGGCCGTGGTAAGGAAAAGCAGGAGACTGACGAAGCTGCAGCAGAGCAGCCGCAGGAAATGCCCACCGGTGAGGTGCGGCTGGGTGAGGATGCGCAGCCGGAACCGGAAGCGGATCTGGAACTGATGCTGAAGCCGGAGGCAGACCCGGAACAGGAACTGGCCCCGTGGCCTTTTCTGGAAAAGGAAGCAGAGGATGCACAGCCGGAAGCACCCGCCAAAAAGCCGGAGGAAAAATCTGCACCGCAAACGGCAGAACCCCCGGCGGCAGTGAAGCCGGAAACACCCCGGCAGAGCGCTGTCCCGGCGGCAAGACCCGCAGAGCAGCACAGCACGGCAAAGCCTCTCCGGCACCCCAAGAATGCGCCGGAGGTGCTGCTGCCGCAGGAAGAGCAGGAGCAGCAGGAGATGGCACAGCTCAAGGCGATGATCAACGGCCTGAGCGACCAGAAGCCGGAAAAGCCTGCACCGAGGGCCGAAGCAGCCCCGGCAGCAGAAACTGAACCGGCTGAAAGCAAAAAGAAACCGTCCGGTGCACCGCTGCCCGCGGCTGTGTTTGCAGCGGTAAAGGAGACGGCACCGGAGCTGCAGCCGGAACCTGTGCCGCAGCCGAAAAAAACGGAGCAGCCGGAAAAGCAGCCGGTGGTCGATTTCTTTGGCAAGGTGCAGAGCGAGGACGCACCGCAGGCACCTTTGGCCCCGGCAGAGGAGCCTGCCGCAAAAGAGGACACCATGAGCCTGCCGCTGCTGCCGCTGGACGGTGAAGAGCCGCAGCAGGCACCGGAGAAGGCACCCGCTGCGCCACAGCCGGAACTGAAAGCTGAGGCGGAGGACGCGGTGTCTCCGGAGGAACATGCTGAAATGGAGCTGCCCGAGCCGGAGGCTACGGCGGATAAGCTGCACCGTATGAGTGCAGAGCTGACGCTGCGCTGCGTGCTGGGCGGCATTCTGGCTGTGGTGCTGCTGCATTTTGGTTTGGTGTCGGATGGGCTGCTGCCCGCCATGGCGGCGCTGGACCCGGATGCTGCCCCGGCGGCATTCTATGGTGCAAACCTGCTGCTGCTGGCTGCAAGCCTGTGCGTGGGCTTCCCGGTGCTGCGCGACGGCCTGAACGGCCTGCGCGGACGGTCTTCTTCCGAGACGATGCCGGCGCTGGCCGCAGTGGCAGCGCTGGTGCAGGCGGTCACAGCCATGCTGAACGCAAATGTTTACCGCGGCACCACCGGCATCTCGCTGCTCAGCGGCATGGCCGCGCTGGGGCTGTTCCTTGCGCTGCTGGGCAGCCGGGTGATGCTGGCTGCTGTCAAGGGCGGCTATGAGCTGGTGACCAATGGTGTGGAGTTCGAGGGCGCTTACCGCGCCAAGGACAAAGACCTACTGCGCGCCCTTGCACGGGATCTGGAACAGAAGGACCCCTGGGTGCTGCTGAGCCGCCCGATGAAGGAAGCTGACGGCTTTGTGGAGCAGAGCTTGAGCGAACGCGCAAGCGAGCGCCGTGCACGCAAAGTTTCGTACATCCTGCTGGGCGTTGCCCTGCTCAGCGGCGTGCTGTTCCTGCTGGCAGGTGCCGGCTGGAACAAAGCTGCGGCTGCCATGGCAGCTGTGCTGTGCATGGGCGCACCGCTTTCTTCTACCCTGATTGCGGGCGTTGCCTCGCTACGGCTGCAGCGTGCGGCTGCGGCTGTGGGCGCAGTCGTGCCCGGTTGGCAGGCCATTGAGCAGCTGGGCGGCATTGATACGCTGCAGATCGATGCAGACGACCTGTTCACCGCCGACAGCGCACAGCTGGAGGATATCCGCATCTTCAAGGGCGGCCGCATCGACCGCGCCATCCTGTACGCGGCCAGCGTGCTGAACGAGAGCCACGGCACCCTGAAGGGGCTGTTCCGCCAGATCGTTGAGGAACGCACAGACATCCTGTTCCCGGTCAAGGATCTGGAGCAGCACCATGGGCTGGGCTTTTCCGCCTGGTGCGATAACAACCGCATCCTCATTGGTACCCGCCGCTATCTGGAGCAGGAGGGCGTGCCGCTGCCGGACGAGGAATACGAGATGCAGCACTCGAAGAACGGCGAGCTGCAAATTTTGTATCTGGCTGTGTCCGGCAATCTGCACGCTATGTTCGTGCTGAAATATGTGGGCGGGCGCAATGTGGCCCGCGGCCTTGCCGTGCTGCAAAAGGAGAACATCCGCCTGCTGGTCACATGCCAGGACCCCAGTCTGACTGCACACCACATTACCGAAGCATACCGCCTGCCGGAAGGCATGATCACCGTGCTGGATCAGGAGCAGTGCAACGCCATCAAGGCCGCACCGGAAGACCCGGAGGACACCTGCTGCATGATCCATCTCAAGGCGTTTGCCAGCCTGACCGGCGGCCTGCAGGCTGCGGATCAGGCCCAGAACGCCGAGAGCAGCGCCACCACGGTACAGATGGTCTCGGTGCTGTTCTCCATTATCATTGCAGCGCTGCTCACCAGTGCAGGCAGCATCTGGGAGCTTTCGGTGGCAACGGTGCTGATGTATCAGGCAGCGTGGAGCGCCCTGAGCATTGCTGTGTGTGCACTGAAGCAGCATAACTGAGAAATATTCTCATAATAAATAGGAATTATTCTTGATTTCTATCAAAAAATATGGTATACTCTGTTCAGAACCTGAGCCGCAGGCGAAAAAATTACCGCCGGGCTGAATGATAGAGCCGGGATCGGTCGATCCTGACAGAAGATCCGTTTTTGAAAGGAGAGCATCATGGAACTGAAGGGTACCAAAACCGAGAAAAATCTGATGGAAGCGTTTGCAGGCGAGAGCCAGGCACGCAACAAGTACACCTTCTTTGCCAGCATGGCAAAAAAAGAAGGCTACGAGCAGCTGGCCGCGATCTTTGAGGAGACCGCCGGCAATGAGAAGGAGCACGCAAAGATCTGGTTCAAGCTGCTGTGCGGCGGCGCAATCCCCGATACCCTGACTTGTCTGGACATGGCAGCAGGCGGTGAGCACGACGAGTGGACCGAGATGTACCCCCGCATGGCCAAGGAGGCCAAAGAAGAGGGCTTCCCTCAGATCGCAGCACTGTTCACCATGGTGGCACAGATCGAGAAGGAGCACGAGGAGCGCTACCGTGCGCTGGCCGAAAACCTGAAAAACAACAAGGTCTTTGCCCGCGAGGAGCAGCAGGTATGGCAGTGCCGGAACTGCGGCTACACCTATATCGGCAAGTCCGCACCGCTCAAGTGCCCGGTGTGCGCACATCCGCAGAGCTACTTTGAGCTGAAAAAGATCAACTACTAAGCTGAAAATTCAAAAGCAGAACAGCGCCGCCGCATCCGGTTTGCCGGGTGCGGCGGCGTTTTGTACAAAATTGAAAAGCGGATTTTATTATTCTCCACAAAATAAGGCTCAGCTGCCCGGCAGAATGGGCAAAAAACTTGACCCGGTTTTGCACTGCGTGTAAAATAATACGGAGACAGGAATATTTAAAGGATCTTGCAGCAAAGCAGGCGGGGAGGGCAAAGCCCATGAAGCAGGGGTTCAAAGCGTGTGTTTGTGCAGTGGTGCTGTGCGCAGAACTGTTTGCAGCCGGGGCCTTGTCGGCCTATGCTGCGCAGGAGCAGCCGCTGCCGGACAGCGGCATGACATTGGACACTGCCGAACTGACGCTGGATATCACCGAAGGAGACCCGGCCCCGGTGGCCTACCTGAATGTGCAGGCACCCAACGACTACTTCTTTCTGATCTGGACTTCCAGTGATCCGGCAGTGGCATCGGTGGACGGCACCGGCAAGGTGACCGGCCATGCCGAGGGCACTGCGGCCGTCACGGCCCGCAATGAGCGCGGCGAAAAGACCACCTGTACCATCACGGTGCGCAAAAGCACAGCCAGCCGCTTGGTGCTGAACACCAGCGATCTGACGCTTACCATTACAGAGCAGGAGCCTGTCCCGACGAAACAGCTGAAGCTGGAACAGAACAAAGGCGGGTTTACCTATGTGCGGCAGTGGGTCAGCAGCAACCCGGCGGTGGCATCGGTAAGCACAAACGGTACCGTAAAGGCGCAGGGGTCCGGCAAGGCCGTCATCAGCGCACTGACCACAGCCGGGCAGGTGCTGCGCTGCACGGTAACGGTCACATCGGAGATCGGACGGGTGCAGATGAGCAAAAACGCCATGCTGCTGCAGGCAGTGGGAGCCAGTCAGAAGCTGACCGCGCAGGCTGCAGGCACCAAAAACGGAACGCTGACATGGCTCAGCAGCAATCCGGGCGTGGCAACTGTAAGTGCGGATGGCATGGTAACGGCGGTGGGCGACGGTGAAACGATGATCCTTGCCGTTACACCGGAGGGTCGTGCCGATGCCTGCTATGTGGCCGTGGGAGCGGCGGCGTGGCGGTTCCGCTCGGAGGACGAGCTTGCCGAAACGCTGACCCTAACCGGCCAGCTGCCCTATTCGGATGGAAAGTAAAAAGAAAAATGGGAGCGTTCTGTGCAGCAGGATGCTCCCATTTTTTCAAAACCCGCTGGGCAGAAAGATCATTGTTCCCCGGGCAGACCACGCCATCCGCTGGGCCATGCAGCCGGGCGCACCGGCCAGCAGAAACAGGGCCAGTGCGGCGAGCAGAAGCACCCATCCAAGGCCGCTGTGCGGCCTGCCGGAAAAAGGATCCCCTTTTTTGCGTCTCATCCCGCTGCCTCCTTTTGCTGTGCTGGCCCATGCTATGCGCGGCCAGCAGTGATTGTGCAACGTGCTGGGCTGTGGTACAATAAAATATCGAAATCTACTGTGCAGGGAGAACGATTTTATGCTGACCATTACACTGCTGGGCACTGCGGCTACCATGCCACTGCCGGACCGGGCACTCTCGGCGGCGTTTGCTGCCTGCGGCGGCCACGGCCTGCTGTGGGACTGCGGCGAGGGCACGCAGGCGGCAGCGCGCCGTGCGGGCGTGAACCTGATGCGGGCAGATGCCATCTGCCTGACCCACTACCATGGCGACCACATCTTTGGTCTGCCGGGCCTTTTGCAGACTCTGGGGGCGCAGGGCCGCACAAGGCCGCTTGCGCTGCTGGGTCCGGAGGGCCTGCCAGATATCTGGGCGGCGGTGCGGGCACTGACCGGCCCGCTGCCCTATCCGGTGAAGCCGCAGGTGCTTATGCCGGGCCAGCCGCTGGCGCTGGATGCGCTGAGCGAGGGCTGGCCTGCCGGTGCGCGGCTGGTGCCGTTTGCCACAAAGCACCGGGTAAAAAGCCTTGGCTACCGGCTGGAGCTGCCCCGTGCAGGCAAATTTTCGCCGGAGCAGGCCCAGGCGCTGGGGGTGCCGGTGCAGCAATGGAAGATGCTGCAGAAAGGGCAGAGCGTTGCCGTGGAGGGCAGAACGGTGCAGCCTGCGCAGGTGCTGGGTGCCCCGCGCAAGGGGTTGAGCGTGGTATTTTCCGGCGATACGGCCCCCTGCCCGTATTATTTGCAGGCAGCGCATGACGCAGACCTGCTGATATGCGATGCCACCTATGCCCTTCCGGAGCAGGAAGACCAGGCCCGTCAGTGGGGGCACAGCACCTTTGGGCAGAGCGCGACCCTTGCCGCGCAGGCGAGGGCAAAGCGGCTTTGGCTGACCCATTATTCCCCCATGATCACCGACCCGGAGGAGTATGCCGCGCAGGCACAGAGCATCTTCCCGGCGGCGGAGTGCGGCTTTGACGGCAAAAGCATCACCCTGCAGTACGAGGAGGCACAGCCATGACCATCCGGATGGACGAGGGTGCGGCAGAGCTGCTGTACACCCTGCACAGGGCGGGCTATGCAGCCTACGTGGTGGGCGGCTGCGTGCGGGACAGTCTGCTGGGCCTTACACCGCACGACTGGGACCTGTGCACCAGTGCTCTGCCGCAGCAGGTGATGGAGCTGTTCGGCGCGCAGCGGTGCATCCCCACCGGCCTGCAGCACGGCACGGTAACGGTGAAGCAGAGCGGTGCCCTTTACGAGATCACCACCTTCCGTACAGAAGGCACCTACACAGATGGCCGCCACCCGGACGAGGTGCACTTTGTGCCGGATGTGCGGGAGGATCTGGCCCGGCGGGATCTTACCATCAACGCCATGGCCTACAATGAAAAAGAGGGCCTTGTGGACCCCTTTGGCGGGCAGGCCGACCTGCAAAGCGGCATCGTACGGGCGGTGGGTGTGCCCCGCCAGCGGTTCACCGAGGACGCGCTGCGCATCCTGCGGCTGTACCGCTTCGCAGCCCGGTTTGGCTTTGCCATCGACCCGCCCACGGCGCAGGCGGCACAGGAGCTGTGTGCCCATCTGGACTGCGTATCGGTGGAGCGCATCGAGGAAGAGCTTGCAAAACTGCTGAGCGCACCCGCCCCTGCGGCATATCTTAACAAAAAAATACTGCTTGTTATTCTGCCGGAGCTTTCACCGGAGGCACTGGCGGCGGCAAAGCCGGTGGTGGATGCCTGCCCGGCGGGTGCAGAAAACCTGCCCATCCGGCTGGCGGCGCTGCTGCTGAGCCTTGGCGAGGACGGCACCCGCCGCACCCTCAAGCGCCTGCGCTGCTCCAACGCCTTGATTGAAGAGGCGGCGGTGTTGGTGCGGGAAGCCAGAAGGCGTGACGGCAGCTTTCTCTTCGGACACGAGTACGGGTTGCGGCACCCAGCGGATGCTTCGTGCTTTGAGCAGCACTCGCATCCTGCTGGCCGCTGCCCCAACAGCAACTCCTTGTTTCCGCCACAGGCGGCAGTCGTTGCCGTTGCAGGCCATTCCATCGCCCGCCCTATTGCCTTCGGCAACAGGGTCCCACCCCAGCGGACGGTCCTCAGAGAAACTACCGTCACACCCGACTTTACTATCTACGCCCGCCGACTACTGGGCAAATATAACTTGTGTACCGTGCAGCGTTTGGCAGCACTGGGCACAGCCCTGCAGCCGGAACGGGCGGCTGATTTTGCTGCACTTTCCGAATTGGCCGAACAATTGGATGCGGACGGCGTATGCTGCCGCGTCAGCCAGCTGGCTGTGAATGGCCGCGACCTGATGGCGGCAGGCGTCCCGGCGGGGCCGGGCATCCGCAAAGTGCTGGAAGCGCTGCTGGACGGTGTGATCCGGGAAGAATATCCCAACGAGCGGCAAGCCCTGCTGGCCGCAGTGCAGCAGCTCGCTGCGTCTTGACAAGCTCTTTTTTCAGAGTTACTATTATACTACTGTTTTAGTGTGTTGAATGCACCAAAGGAGAACTTATGACCACACAGACCCCTGATTCAAAGCCGCGTGCCCTCATTGCCATGAGCGGCGGCGTGGACAGCTCGGTGGCGGCATGGCTCATGCAGCAGGCAGGCTATGACTGCACCGGCATCACCATGCGGCTCACCCGCAACGAAACGCTGGGACAGTCCGGCTTTCACACCTGCTGCTCGGAAAAGGACATCGAGGACGCGGCAGAGGTGGCGTATGCCATGGATATCCCGTACGAGGTGCTGGATTTCACGGCCGACTTCCGGGACCAGATCATTGAAAAATTTGTCCGCGTGTATGAGGCGGGCGGCACGCCGAACCCCTGCATCGACTGCAATAAATATATGAAGTTCCGCCATCTGCTGGACTGGGCTCGGGCACACGGCATGGAGTATGTGGTCACGGGCCACTATGCCCGGGTGGAGCAGGACGAGGCCACCGGCCGTTTCCTGCTCAAAAAGGGGCTGGACGAGGGCAAGGACCAGAGCTATGTGCTCTACAACCTCACTCAGGAGCAGCTGGCGCATATCCGTCTGCCGCTGGGCGGCCTGCACAAGACTGAGGTGCGCGAGATCGCGGAGCAGCACAAATTTGTCAATGCCCGCAAGCACGACAGTCAGGACATCTGCTTCGTGCCGGATGGCGACTATGCCCGCTTTATGGAGGACTTCACCGGCAAACACTATCCGGCAGGTGATTTTCTGGACGAGAGCGGCAGGGTGGTGGGCACCCACAACGGCGCGGTGCGGTACACCATCGGCCAGCGCAAGGGGCTGGGCCTTGCCATGGGGGCACCTGTGTACGTCTGCGGCAAGGACATGCAGGCAAACACCGTCACGGTAGGGCCGGAGGAGATGCTGTTCGACCGCATCGTGTATGCGGACGAGGTGAACTGGATCGCCATTCCGGAGCTGACCGGGCCGCTGCGGGTCACAGCCCGCACCCGGTACCATCAGGTGGAGCAGGCCGCCACCGTCTACCCGGCGGAGTGCGGCTTCCGGCTGGAATTTGACCAGCCCCAGCGCGCCCCTACGCCCGGTCAGGCCGTGGTGCTGTATCAGGGCGACACCGTGCTGGGCGGCGGCACCATTACGAGAGTGGAAAAGTAACAAGGAGAACAAAATGCAAAATCAGTATTCCCGCACGCAGTTGCTGCTGGGCGCGGAAGCTATGGAAAAACTGCACAATTCCCGCGTGGCGGTGTTCGGCATCGGCGGCGTGGGCGGCTACACGGTGGAAGCGCTGGCGCGCAGCGGCGTGGGGGCACTGGATCTGATCGATGATGATAAAGTCTGCCTGACCAACCTCAACCGCCAGATCATCGCCACCCGCAGCACGGTAGGGCAATATAAGGTAGATGTGGCTGCGCAGCGCATCCACGACATTGACCCGGACATCAGGGTGACCACCCACCGGTGCTTCTTTGGTCCGGAAACACAGGACCAGTTCGACTTTACCCAGTACGACTATGTGGTGGATGCCATTGACACCGTCACCGGCAAGCTGGCCCTTGTGATGAAGTGCAAAGAGGTGGGCACTCCCATTATCTGCTCCATGGGCGCAGGCAACAAGATGGACCCGACCCGCTTTGAAGTGACCGATATCTACAAGACCTCGGTCTGCCCGCTGGCCAAGGTGATGCGCACCGAGTGCCGCAAGCGCAGGATCAAGCACCTGAAGGTGGTCTACTCCAAGGAGCCTGCCATGACCCCCATCGAGGATGACGACATCAGCTGCAAGTATCACTGCATCTGCCCTCCGGGCACCCAGCGCAAGTGCACCCAGCGCCGTTCGGTGCCGGGTTCCAATGCCTTTGTACCCTCGGTGGCTGGCCTGATCATCGGCGGCGAGGTGGTAAAAGACCTTGTGGGCTTTGTGCCGATGAAGGGGTAAAACAGACCGCAGACTCCTGCTGTGTGGGACGATTTGAAATGTGCTCCGCGTTGCTTTGCGCATAAGCTAAGGAAATTATATTTTTGATTTTGGGGTCCAGAAACGCCTGCGGGCATTTCTGGACCCCATTTTCATGGGCGGGGGGCGTGGAGGAAAGGCTTGTGCTTACGGGCAGAACGTTAACTCCGCCGCGCGAATGTTTCCACAGGAAACCAGCGCGGCAGCTTCCGCTTTCGGTCATGACTCCTTCCGTGAAAAGGCAATTCTGGAAAATCCGCAGATTTTCCAGAATTGCGAAATAAAATAATAATTCCGCTGAAAATGGTCGGAGCATCAGCGGAGACCATTTAAGATCGTGCTTTTTACGCGCTGCAGCGTTCTATAATATAAATTTGCAACTAATTTGCATTTTGATATTGCAATTGGAGAGAATATCGTGTATAATCATCCCTGTTCAAAAATGCAACCAATTTGCAATTTACTAAAATGAAGCGACGAACGGTCGTTTTTAGGAGTGTATATGGAACTGTTTCTGGATGTTCTGGGCGAATCTCTGGTGGATACCGCCAAGATGCTGCCCTTCCTGTTTTTGGCTTATCTTCTGATCGAGTATATCGAGACCCGCCACGGTGAGCGCATTGAAGCACTGCTGGCAGGCGGCGGGCGCTGGGGCGCGATTCCGGGCGCGGTGCTGGGCTGTGTGCCGCAGTGCGGCTTTTCGGCCATTGCGTCCAACTTCTACTCCTCCCGCGTCATCACGCTGGGCACCCTGATGGCCGTCTACCTTGCCACCAGCGACGAAGCCATCCCGCTGCTGGTATCCATGCCGGCCTACTGGGATAAGCTGGCTGTGCTCATGGTCATCAAGGTGGTATACGCCATTGTGGTGGGCTTTGTGCTGGATTTTGTGCTGCGCGGCGTGCTGCCCAAATCGCTGCGCGGCGGCTACACCGGCCATGCCGACGAGGTGGACTGTCACGAGGAGCACAGCGACGAAGAGGGCAAGCCCGCCCCCATCTGGAAAGCGGCCCTGCGCCACACGCTGGAGATCTTTGTGTTCATTTTTGCGTTCAGTCTGGTGTTCGGCCTGATCGTGGAAGGCGTGGGCGAAGATGTGTTTGCAGACCTTCTGGGCAGCATGGGCTTCTTCCAGCCGGTAGTGGCTGCGCTGGTGGGCCTGATCCCCAACTGCGCCGCCAGCGTGCTGCTGACCCAGCTGTATGTGGAAGGTGCTCTGCGCTTTTCCAGTCTGGTGGCGGGCCTTTGCACCGGTGCAGGCGTGGGCCTTGCGGTGCTGTGGCGCACCAATCCTTCGTGGAAGCAGAACCTGTTCATCACCGGCCTGACATGGGGTGCAGGCGCATTCCTCGGCGTGGCAATGCAGGTGGTCGTGGCCGTGTTTGCGTGATCCCGAGAAGGAGCTGCAAAGAAAACGGCATCGTGAAACAAAATAAGGCTATTGCATGGAATTCTGTGCAGTAGCCTTATTTTTATGCCCAAATGCACCCCAATTTTAAAAAAGTATGGTATACTGGTACAAAACTCAGTTCCATAGGGGAGAATAGAATGCAATATAAGATTCTGGCAAGCGATTACGACAACACACTGGTGCCCTTTGGCGAGGACAAGCCGCGTCAGAAGGTGGCAAAAGCCATCAAAAAGCTGCAGGCCGCAGGCGGCAGATTTGTGCTCAGCACCGGACGCGCGTATCCGTGCGTCAACCTCAAAGGCCAGCTGGGCGGCATCCGGTTCGATTATGCCATCACCTGCAACGGTGCCTGTGTGGTGGACCGCGAGGGCCGCATCGTGGCCGAGCACCCGCTCACCGCTGAGGAAATGTACGCGCTGGTGGATTTCTGCGAGGATTATAACTATCCGCTGCAGTTCAATTTCAGGGATGCCTGCTACGCCTACTGCGAGTATGAATATCTGCACAGGGGCTATCAGCAGATGAACAGCATCGGGCTGGACTGCGTGGATGGCGAAGATCAGGACCGCCACCTGATCGATATGCCCCACGCGGCCTTTGCGGCAGTGCCGCCGGAGCACGTGGCAGATTTTGCGGCAAAGTACGGCCATCTGGGCCTGCACTGGATGCAGGTGGGCGCGCAGAATGCCGATGGCCTGTGCTACTACGACATCGTGCGCGGTGGAATGGACAAGGGCGTGGGCCTTGCCGACCTGTGCGAAAAGATGGGCCTGACACTGGCCGATGCCGTGGCGGCAGGCGATTCTGCCAACGATGTGGCCATGCTGAAGGCAGCGGGCCTTGGCTGCTGCATGGCAAACGGCACGCCGGACGCAAAGGCTGCCGCCGACCGCATCATTGGCGATGTGCGGGAGGACGGCCTTGCCGACCTGATCGATGAGCTGTGGTTCGACGGCCCCAGAGCAGAGCCGTCCGGCCGCGACCTTGGCTCGCCTTGGGATAAAATTGAAAGTGCAGGCGGACAATGAGCTTTGAACCGGTGTATAACGAACACAGCCGGGCGCTGATCCTTGGCACATGGCCCAGCCCCAAAAGCTGGGAGATGGCCTTTTACTACGGCCACCCGCAGAACCGCTTCTGGCCCGTGCTGGCCGCGCTGACCGGTGAGCCGGTGCCTGCCCGTGAGGACATTGAAGCCAAAAAGCAGATCATCCTGCGCCATGGGCTGGCCCTCTGGGACACGCTGGAACGCTGCACCATCACCGGCGCAGCGGATGCTTCCATCAAGGATGCAGTGCCGAATGATATTGCCGCTCTGCTGGAAAAGGCACCCATCGAAGCAGTATTCTGCAACGGAGCCACCGCATACCGGATCTATACAAAGTATCTGCAGCCGGTGTCCGGCATTGCAGCGGTAAAGCTGCCCAGCACCAGCCCGGCAAACGCTGCCTGCCGCCCGGAAAAGCTGCGCGAAATCTGGGGCGCGGCTCTCTTGCCGTGGATCAACAAATGATGGCCAGGTTGTAAATTATCCGTGAAAGACTTGCGTTTTTCGCGGGGTGCGGTATTATGGGTAACATAAGGGGCAATGCCCCGGACAAGGAGAAGAAACATGAGCAAGATCATCCGCACCAGAAAGCCCAGCGTTCTGCCATTTTATGCAATGGCACTGGTCTTTTTGGTATTGTGCGCGGTACTGCCGGTGTATAAGCTGTGGGCGCTGCTGGCGGCGCTGGGCGGTGCATTTGTGGCCTTTGGTGCGGCACAGAAGGTCTGCCCGCCCCGGGTGGTGGAGCACGAAGTGCCTTTCCACACCGGTGTGGAGGATGTGGACGCGATGCTGACCGACATTCAGCAAAAACTGGATACCCTGCACACCCTCAACGAGCAGCTGCCGGACCCGCAGCTCTCTGCCGCCATGACCCGCATGGAAAAGGCGGGCCGCTCCATTGTGGAAGCGGTGGAAGCAAACCCGGAAAAGGCAAAGCAGGTGCGCAGGTTCGCAAACTATTACCTGCCGGATGCGGTGAACGTTCTGCAGCAGTATGCAAAGCTGGCAAAGCAGGGCGTGCGCGGCGAGAATGCCGCAGCCATCCGTACCGAGGTGGAGCACAATGCTGCTTCCATTGCCACGGCGTTTGAAAACCAGCTGGATGCCCTGTACGCCGCCGAGAGCATGGACCTTTCTGCAGATATCACGGTGCTGCAGAACATGCTCAAAGGGCAGGGCCTGAGCTAAAAAAGGTAAACGGTATTTGGAAAGGAAGGAATCTCTTATGGCTGATAATACATTCAACTTTGACCTCGATGCACCCGCAGTACCCACCCTGACGCTGGACCCCACCCCGGCAGAAGAGGAAAAGGCAGCACCCGCCCAGCAGGAAGCTGCCGCACCGGAGCAGCCGCAGGTGAACCTGACCCCGGAAGAACAGGCCATGGTGGATCAGTTTGCTGAAAAGATCGATATTACCAACAGCCAGCAGGTGCTGCAGTACGGCTCCGCCTGTCAGAAGAAGATCGGCGATTTCTCCGAGGCCGCCCTTTCCAAGGTGGCCACCAAGGATCTGGGCGAAGTGGGCGATATGATCACCAGCCTAATCGGTGAGCTGAAGAGCTTTGATGCAGGCGAGGAAGAAAAAAAGGGCATTCTGGGCTTCTTCAAGAAGAAGGGCGACCAGCTGGATGCCATGAAGATGAAGTACAACAAGGCCGAGACCAACGTGGAAAAGATCCAGTCCATGCTGGAGGGCCATCAGGTGCAGCTGCTCAAGGACATCGCCATGCTGGATAAGATGTATGATCTGAACATGGCCTACTTCAAGGAGCTGAGCATGTATATTCTGGCCGGCAAAAAGAAGCTGGCCGATGTGCGGGCAAACGAGCTGCAGCAGGCCATGGACAAGGCCAAGGTTTCCGGCCTGCCGGAGGACGCACAGGCGGCTCGTGATCTGGCCGACCAGTGCGAGCGGTTTGAGAAAAAGCTCTACGATCTGGAGCTCACCCGCAACATCAGCCTGCAGATGGGCCCCCAGATCCGCCTTTTGCAGAACAACAACACCATGATGGCAGAAAAGATCCAGTCCACCATCGTCAACACCATCCCGCTGTGGAAGAACCAGATGGTGCTGGCATTGGGTCTGGCCCACAGCCAGCAGGCCATGCAGGCCGAGCGTGCCGTGACCGACATGACCAACGACCTGCTCAAGAAGAACGCAGAGGCCCTGAAGATGGGTACCATCGAGACCGCAAAGGAATCTCAGCGCGGTGTGGTGGACATCGAGACCCTGCAGCAGACCAACAAGAGCCTGATCGAGACGCTGGACGAGCTGAACAAGATCCAGAGCGAGGGCCGCGCAAAGCGCGCTGCCGCCGAGCAGGAGCTGAACCGCATCGAGGACGAACTGAAAGCAAAAATGATGGAGATCCGGAGCTGAGATGGCAAACGCAGATTTTTCGCAAAAACAGAACAGCACTTCCGGCGGTTTTGACGCGGGCAGCTACCGCGAACAAAAGCAGCCGGAGCAGGCCGTGCCGCTGACACCTCTGCAGCAGAAGCTGGCAGGGCTGGAAGCAAAGCTGCCCGCAGCCCTTTCCACCCGGGCGGCGGCGCTGGCCCTGAGCGTGGTGGTGATGCTGGCGGCCTTTTTGGGCTTTGGCAGCGCCAAGCTGCGCAGCCGGTACAACGAAGTCCGCAAATGGTACACGGTGGGTGTGGCGGCAGACAACGGCTATAACCTCAACGAAGAGCTGACCACCCGCATGAACACGGCGGCAAACATCATCACCACCGCCGGCAGCACACTGGGAGCGGACAGTGCCGAGGTACAGGCCGCACAGAGCGCGCTGAGCGATTTTACCGCCTGTCTGGAAGCCGTGCAGAACGGCGGCAAAAGTCAGGCACTCACCTCGCTGCCCTATTATCAGGGCAGCACGATGCATGCGCTGTATCAGGCCAACGAGGTGCTGGGGTCGCGGATCGATCAGCTCTACGCAAAGCTGCAGGAGCAGGCTGCAGACCCCATGAAGATGGGCGCGGTGCAGGGCCAGTACGGCCAGTTCAACAGTGCGGCTACCATCATCGGCACCCTGAAATACAACGATGCCGTTTACGACTACCAGAAAGAGACCGCCGACTTCCCGGCCAGCGTGCTGGGAGCCATTGCCGGTGTAAAGGAGGTTGAACCCTTCGCATGAAAAATTTTGCAAAACGCGTAAGCGCTCTGGTGCTGGCCCTTGTGGTGGGCGCAGCGGCCCTGTGCCCGGCGGCCCTTGCCGCCGCCAGCCTGCCGGACCTGCCCAAAGACGAATGTGTGGTGGATGATGCCAACATCCTGAGCGACAGCACTACCCAGACCATCGTTGATCTGAACAACCAGCTGCAGTCCAGCTGCAACGGAGCACAGATCAGCGTACTGACTGTAGATTATACGGGTAATTATTCCACTGAGGATTATGCAACACAGGCCTTCAACGCCTGGGGCATCGGCTCGGCTTCCGAGAACAACGGTGTGCTGATCCTGCTGGTGATGGAGTCGCCCATCTACGAGGACGGCGATTACTACGTGACCTACGGCGACGGCTTCCGCAACACCACGCTGGAAAGTCAGGCCAGTGCCCTCGCTCAGACCATGGAAGGTGATTTTGTTAACCGCGATTACAGCGATGCAGTAATCACCTGTGCCAACAATGTGGCCGACACCATTGCAAGTGTTTATGGGGTAAATCTGAACAATGGCAGCTACGACGACGGCAGCTATGCCCAGCCGGACGACGGCCCCACCACCTTTGGGGATATCGTTCTGGGTATCGTGATCCTGTTCATGTCCCTGATGGTGATGCTGATCATCGTGCTGTTCGTGTTCCGGGTGTTCATTGCACCCATCGGCCACGCAGCAGGCTGGAACTGGGGTCCCTTTGCATGGGGCTACATGGCAGGCTCGGCCCGTCGGCACCATCCCGGCCCGCCGCCCCCTCCTGTTTCTTATACACATCTGACGCTGCCGACGATACTCCTTGTGGAAGTGCTCGTGGCCGGCCGTTTCAGTAGAAAAAAAAACAATAGAACAAGCGTTGGTGGGATAAGTTACTGCTTTGCACATCTGTCTCTGCTGGCCACCTCTTAGGGTTACGAGTAT
>NZ_JAFREG010000013.1:0-44239 GCF_017377615.1 Faecalibacterium sp. Marseille-Q4896 | reverse complement strand
GGTGTAGCGGACGCTGTAAGAGTTGCCGCGCTTCGTAATATATGCCATACTGTTTGCCTCCTTATCAAGCTGCCCGGTAGAGCCACGCATCGAAGCTGTCCTTCGGCACACGGATGCTTCCGCCTACTCGCAGGACACGGAATTCGGTAGTGCTGTTGCACAGATTGTAAGCAGAGCGCAGGCTGATGGCCAGCATTCGTGCGATCTCTTCCACTGTGTACACCAGTTTCGTGGTTGCCGGGCTGTCAGTCGGAGACTTGACGGCATTGGTTTGAGTGACCACTTCCATTGTAGTGGGATTCGAGTCCTTTTGCAAGAACTTTTTCGTATAATCGGAATATTGCACAGGGACGGTCATAGAATTACGGTCAAAATCCATAAGCATTGCTCCTTATATTGTCATATCATCTAAAAATTCAGCTTAAAGTTCTACATCCTGCCCACGCTTACGGTTTTGCTGCTGCACATTCATGGTGCGCTCCTGCTTGGGGGCAAGAATCTTTTCCAGAAAGCCACGCACCAGTTCAGGCGCACGGTGGAGGGCGTCCAGATAGGGCTTCACTTCGTACCAGAGTTCATGATACTTTTGACCCCAATGAGCAGCTTCCTTCTTGGCGGTGGAAAGTTCTTCTTTCAAGCGGCGGTTCTCCACGTCCATCATATAGCCGTGGTCGGCTTGCTTTTTCAGCTTGGAAAATTCTTCTTCGGTCAGCGAGTAGTTACCGAGAAAGGTGCGCTTGCCGATATAATCCAGATCGCGCACATGAATGAGGGCTTCTTTTGTGAGCGTGGCCTTTTTCTGCACAGCGGCAAGTTCCTTCTCCTTTTTGGAGAGGGTCTGACTGGTTTTGGCAAGCGACTGCGCCTTTTGGTCGGCTTGGGCGGTCAGGCTGTCCAGACGTTCCTGCTCCCGCTGGACTTTGAACTGGGTGACGGTCAGGTGTTCTTCGGTGCTGCCGCGCTCACCGCGATCTACATCCGTGTACCCGGCATTGCGCATATAGTTGAAGAAATCGTCTTGCAGGACACTGTACGACTTCTTCAGGACTGGCTTGCCGCTCTTTTGCAGGACAGGCTTTCCGGCATCGTCCAGCAGGGGCTTGGAAGCCCACTTCTTGCTTCGGCTGACCTGCATGACGGTCTCCTTGACTGTGCCGACCAGTGCCTTGTCCTTGCAGCGTTTCGACCAGAGGATCTGCTTTTCCACCACAGGTACATAGACCACATGGAGATGATAGTGGTAGACTTCACGGCCTAATGCTTCGGTCATGGCACGGTTGATCTCATCGGCGTGCATGACTGCCGAGAGGATATACTGCTCACCGCCCACGATTTGAACGGCAGCTTGGTAGGCATCCTCATAGAACTGCTTGGCGAACTCGTAGCCACCGTGATTGTCAAAATAGGCCGAGTTGACATCAAAGACAAGTTCACAGTAGTGGGTAGCATCCGGCTTCAAGCCGCGCGTGGAGATGGTTTCGGCGGCTTCCAGTTGGGCGAATAGGTCGGTGTAGCTGGCGGTTGGCTTTTTGAAGTGGACGTTCCATGAGGTGCGCTGGGGGATAATGTCGGGGTTCCGATAGCTGTCCTTTTCGCGCTCGTTGTGCTGCTGGGTGTTGCCAACGGCTTTGTCTGAAACGGCGAGATTTCGGACACTGGTGCGGTCAATGCCATCATTTCTTGCCAAAGGGCATCCCTCCTTTCAAGGTTCATCGAGAGGTGACGGGGAACGAAGATGCACTTCTTCGGAAGTGTAATAACCCACTATAACACTTTCATCCCTATGGGCTGCAAAGTGTAGTGGGCTCTTCGAGGACTCTCCGAGGGGGAACGCCTCCTGCGGGAGAGCTACAATCAAGTTCGCACAATGCGAACTTGATTGCTCCGTACGCATCTGAAAAAATTGCGTACGGACTTCAAATAACCTGTACGGTTCGTACGACGTACGGAAATGCGAAATATAAACGATAACACGTTTTAAAACGCTTTAATTCGCCGTACAGATGCGTACAAGTACAGACCGTACAGGTTGTACGAACTTCTTCCGTGAAAAAATGCACTTTTTACGGGCATGGGTGGACAAGCGGCTCAATGCCCACGAAACCACGCACCCTGCGGCCACCGGGCAGGTAGATGTTGTTGGTGGCTTCAAGGTTGTAGCGGCGGTCATTCTGGCGCAGTTCCGCGCTGAAACGAATCGCCGATACGCTGTGGCAGGCGTTGTCCTCGCACCACTGCTTATAAATGTCGTAGAACTCCTTGGAGCTGATGGAGTAGTCTGCCTTGAAGCGGAAGTAGCCCTCGGACTCCATGAAGTCGATGACATTGTTGCTGCTGCGTTTGATGGTGTCCACGTTGGCGGCGGCTCGTTCGCTGACCGTGAAGCGGAAATCGTTCTGCACCAGCCGGTGCAGCCCTTCCAGACACCAGAGCAGGATGCCCTCCAATTCGGCGCACATCTTCTCCACAAGGAAAGGGTCATCCGTGCGGTCGGCAGGCTTGTCCTTGGTGGTCAGGATGAGCTGGCGGCGGAAGAAGCCATCCGAATGGTCGTACAGCGAGGTCAGCGCACCATTGCCGAAGCAGAGGAACCGGGCGTAGATGTCTCGCTGGTAGCTCTGGACACCCTTGCGCTCCAAGTCCAGCTTGGCTTCGGCGGTCACGATGGTCTTGATATAATTCGTCTTGGGCAGGGCGTTCATATCCATATCATCGTCGATCATCAGCAGGCGACGTTCCAGATCGGCACGGGCAAAACGGTTGTTCTCCACTTTCTGGACGCTGCCGTTGCTGGCGGCATCTCCCATGAGCCGTTTCAGCACCAGTCCGATGCGAGATTTGCCCTCGCCGCCCTTGCCGACAATGAGCATCATCTTCTGTCCCTTGGTGCTGGGGATCAGGCAGTAGCCCAGATATTCCTGCAAGGTGGGGATGTCGGCATCGTCCAGCAGCTCGTGCAGAAAGGTCAGCCAGCGGTCAGGGCTGGCGGCTTTGGGGTCATACCTCACAGGCAGGCGGTTCTGGCAGAACAGGCGGCTCTCCTGAAAAGAGCCATCCGGCAGATGGTACACGCCGTTCTGGAAGTGGATGCAGTCCTGTTCGATGGGGAACGGGTCGGAAAAGGCCAGCAGCTTGATGGTCTCCAGAATGTTGGTGACCTTTTTGGACAGGCCGGAGGTGACATATTCCTCGATGTTTTCCAAAATCTGCTGCTTGATCTCGCTCTCGTCCTCCACCGGGCCATCCAGCGTGTACAGCGTTCCGTTGACGCATTTCAGCGGCCACTGTTCCAGAAAGGCACGGCCAAACTGGACTTCGTCGATCTTCTTGCCGTTGTACCAGTCCGGCCATAAAGGGTTGCGGGAAATGTTTTTCTTCATAGAGTGGTTCTCCTTTAGAAAAGTGAAGTGGTGGGTCTCACGGTGAGACCCACCACTTCGGGTGAATAAATTATTAGGCGCACTTTGCCAGAGCAAGGCGGTCGGTGCGCTCCTCCAGCATCAGCAGGTACGACCCGGACAGCAGCTGTGCGGCGGCAGCGGCCTTCTGCTAGGGCGTCCCAAATGCAACGCAGTCCGTCAGGTGCTCGATGGTCTCGGTCATGTGGAGGGCTTCCACGAACCGCTCGTCCAGCGGTTCTTCCGGGCTGGCGGGCTTGTAATGCTCTCGCCAGTCGTGCAGCAGGTCGAGATAATCGGTCAGCACCCGCAGGCAGTAGGCGATGTCTGCCCACTGCTCGTCCGTCAGGCCACGCTTGGGCGGCGGCAGAGCGATGGCATTGGCGGGCGGCTTGTCCGGGTCAAGCCCGAAGTCAGTTATCAGCTTCTCGGCGGCTTGCCGGGGGTTTAGGTCGAACAGCTTGGCGGTGAGGTCGATGGCATCTCCGTTGGCTCCACAGCCAAAGCAATAATAATAGTTGTCGTTCAGCTTCATGCTGGGGTCGCTGTCGGAATGGAACGGACAGCACACCATGCCATGGCGGTCGGGTTCCATACCGTACATCTCTCCCACCTGCCGAACGGTGATGGCGGACTTGACAGTTTGATACAGGATCAAGGGCATTTCTCCTTTGTTTCGTGTGTTGCACCAGAGTATCCCCAAAGTGGGAACTCTGGTGTTTTTTGTTTCCTGCCTGAATATACGGGGAATTTTGCAGAAAGAGCAAAAAAGCGGCAGAACTGCAACGGAAAAAGAAAAAAGCCCTTACTGGTTGCAGGGCTGCAACAGCAAGGGTGGAGAGGTGACCGTATATTGAACAAAACGGCAGAGCGTATTATAATGAGGAAAAAGCTCAAAAAGGAGGGCCGACCACATGGCACAGGAATATCTGCCCGCACCGTCCAACGTCCGTCTTGCGGACTTGATGAAAGAGCACAACATCAGCCAACCGGAGCTTGCCAAGGAACTCGGCTGCTCCAAGAGCACCATCAACCGTTTTATCAGTGGCGCAAAAGGAACCCTGACCCATGAGCAGGTGCTGAAGATTGCAAGGCTGTTCAACGTATCTACGGATTTTCTGCTGGGAGAAACCAACATCCCCGACCGCAAGAACTACGACATTGCCGAACTTGGCCTGTCCGTAGAAGCCGCAAAGAACCTCTACACGGGGCGTGTCAATACAGAGGTGGTCAACCTGCTGCTGGAAAACGCTCGCTTTGCAGAGCTTACTTCCGCATAGCGCAGTATTTTGATGATACCTTTGCTTCCGGCATCGCAGCACAGAACGCCATACTCACGACATTGAGCACCCTGCTGCGCACAAGGGTCAAGACCCCGGAGGCAGCCAAAGCTGCAAAGGACATCAGCCTTCGGAGAAAGCCGGTGTATCAAGGTGATCTTGATGACATTGAGATGTACTTTATGGCGGCGGTCAAGGAGATCAAAAAGGGGATCGGGAGCCATTACGCCGAACAGGAAGCCATGAGCAAGAAAGTGGCAGAGAAGATGTTCACTGAATTGACCAAAGGGCAGGATGTGCAGCACCCAACGATCACGGCAGAGCAGTTGACAGATGCAATGTTGGACAGTGTTTCGGGCATGGAAGGAGCCACGCCGGAAGCACTGGAACAGCTGCGGAACGGTCTGCTGGGAATCTTGCAGTCTGCCGCAGAGCAGGAAAACGCCCATGAAGCAGACGAATGAACGGCTTTGTGCGCTGGCACAGAAAGGCGATGCCGCCGCACTGGACAGCCTGATTGAAAACAACAAGTCCTTTATCGGCAAGGTGGCAAATGACCTTTTCCGCAGTATGAATCTGGCGCAGTCCGGTCTGAATCTTGACACGGACGATTTGAAACAGGCGGGGAATCTGGGCTTATGGAAAGCCGTGCCGAAATTTGATGCGGCGCGCGGCATGAAGTTCCTGACCTATGCGGCTCCTGCCATTCGCAACGCCATGATGGACATGGTACGGGATGCCTTTGCCACTTTTGAACAGCGGATGGTGACGGAGGATAAGGACGGCGTCTGCTACCAGCGCGTTTCGCTGGACGATGTTCTGCCGGGAGAAGAGCAGCTGCGGCGCATCGAAGCCATAGCCGACCCCTACGCCATGCAGCCGCAGAGCATTATGGAGGAGCAGGAATCGCGCCGGGAACTGTACGATGGCCTGAAACGGCTGACCCAACGGGAGCAGACCTATCTGCTGTACCGCTATGGCTTCACCGATGGCGAGGAACATCCGCTGATCGGCACGGCGATATACTTTCACCTGACAAAAGGCCGCGCCAAAAAGACCGAGGAACAGGCTATGGATAACCTGTGGCTGGAATTGCCGTGGTGGTTTATCTGAGTGAAAAGAAAAATCGTGATTGTGCTACAAGTTTTCCGGAAATTTATGTGCAGCTATACGATTTTGAAAAATTTTGTGGACAAACGAAATAAATCAGGCTTAAATCTCGTTATCTAAACAAAAAGCAAGGAGGGAGCTTTGATGACTTGTAAAAATTGTGGTTATGAAAACAAGTTGGGTGTTCGATATTGCCAACGGTGCGGTCAGTATATTGAACCAAAACGGACATTGGCACAAGAAGTTAAATCGTTGGATTTTAGAAGCCTTGCTGGTGTTGGCCGTAGAGATGTGAATATTGCGCCGCTGTTTACTGCATCACCCGTTCAAACTCCAGCAAAAGCACACCAAACGCCCTCGCCTGTTGAACCGATGCCAGACGGAAGATGGTATTGCCCGGACTGCGGAACATTAAATGCTTCTTCTGAATGTTTTTGCAAAAACTGTGGAAAAGTCCGATAAATGTGAAGAAAAAACATAGAAGGAGGAAACCGTATGAAAAAGAGGGCTATAATAGTTCTTTGCCTTGCGCTGGTACTTACATTGATTGGCTGTGGAAATAATGCTCAAAGTTCAGATGAGCACAAATGTGAGGATGGATTTTTGTTTAAGTAAACAAATTTGGAAAATCCTGCAACAAATGTGTTGGTTGCTGCGTTGTCTAAGTAAAAGCTTCTGATGGAAACAAACGGGAGGTGTATGTTCTATATGAAAAGGAGCTTCATTGCAATTTCGGTTGCGACAATCATAGGATTGTCAGCTTGCTCAACAAAAGTATCCTCTTCAACTTCTATGAACTCTCCTATATCGACATCGGTGACAAGCGAGCAGGAATTTTTATCTAATCTTGAAAACGCCAGCACAAGCCAAATACTGCAAAAGCTTAAAGAATCGGATGGTGGGTATACAGAAGATTGCTTTTCGGTGTTGACAAATCGTCTTATCAAATTCCCTCAAGACACACTGTATGTGTTGAAATATGACAAACTGATGAATGATAAAGACTTTCAGCAGCTTGTTTTATCCGGCATAAAAACAGAGCTTCCCTATAGAGGATCGGATGAAGAAAGAAATACGCTTTATCAGTATCTGGAATCCATCACTACTGATAAAGAATATGGACAAATCGCATCAGATATTTTAGGAGAACAAGCTGAAAACAAGGAGAAACCAAATCGGCAAATTGAATTTCAAACTGAAGAATTAGGACAAGCGAGCAGTGTTATTTCAATCGAACTTCCGCAAGGGTGGAAAATTCAAAAGAGAGAACAAACGCAACATGCTGAAAATAAACCACTTGCTCTTGCAAGCCTGAATCCGTCTTATCCAGTATATGATATTTATGACAAAAATCATGTGTTGGTTGGCGCGGTTGGATACAGTACCTATGAACCATATGAAGGTGATAGAGATTCCGTGCAGATTGTTTACTCTGCACTTCGGCTAGGATCGGTTTACAGGTTTGACACGGATAATAAATACGATGTGATACAAACCACGGAACGCGGAACGACTGCACTTACAACGGTAATTTTTCAAGATGGTGCAAATTCAGAACCAGTAAACAATTTAGGCGTTCTCGCTTATGATAACGAGAAAGAATGCTTTGTTGCAATTGAACTTGAAGCAAGTTCTGTGTCGGAAAGCCAGGCATTGGAAATTGCAAAATCAATTCGCTTTTAGACATGATGGGAATAACGGTGTATAGATGCCAGCAGATTAAGGAGAACAACTGTGAACAAAGTACCGTACTTTATGTCATTGCGGTACAGTCCTTGAAACCGGCAGCACTCCGAGATACTTTGACGGCAAGCCAATGGAGCAGTATGTGTTTCTTTCTTTGGCATTTTTCGCTGTCATTTTTATGGAAATGCTGTCTGATTTCTTGCTGGTTACAGAACGCCGCAATACATGGAAAGCGTTAAATGGAAATGTCAGCGAAGCCGAATTTCACAATCTTCAGCAAATTGTCTTGTGCGAAAATCAGAAAGTTTCCATTGAGAAAAAACTTGCAAGTACGATACTACTGGTTCTGATGATATGTGCAACTGCTGCATTTGTATGGTTCACTTTTTGGTTTGACTGAATGATTTTGGCGTTTTGGATATTAAAGGATTGTATGTAAAATGACTTGCAAAAATTGTGGTTATGAAAACAAGCTGGGTGTTCGATATTGCCAACGGTGTGGTCAATACATTGAGCCTAAACGAACATTGGCACAAGAAGTAAAATCGTGGGATTTTAGAAGTCTTGCTGGCGTTGGACGCAGAGATGTAAATATTGCGCCGTTGTTTACTGCATCATCCAATCAAACTCCTGCAAAGGCACACCAAACGCCATCACCTGTTGATCCGATGCCAGATGGTAGATGGTACTGCCCGGACTGTGGAACATTAAATGATTCTTCTGAACGGTTTTGCAAAAACTGTGGAAAAGCCCGATAAATGAATAAGTCGGTATGAGAGGTTATTTTGCATCCGTTAAGCGCTTTTGAAAATATGAAGTTTATGTTATGAAAGAGATAATTATTGAACTGCATATTGGAATTGGACAATTAAAATTAGGCATGACATCAGATGAGCTAGAAAATGCTCTTCTACAAATGAAGAAACAGTGGTCGAATTCTTCTGATGAAGCAATGCAAATGGAATGTTGTGCGGAAACCGATGATCCTAATTTGATAACCGGACGATATATGGATAATGATTTGTTCTTTCTTGTGCAGTATCGGAACGGAAAAGCTACTGAAATCGGCATCCAGCGAGATTTGTCTAAGGTGGCATCAATAAAATTGTTCGGGATGGATATGTTTAATACAACCGCCGAGTGTATTATTGATAGCTTAATGAAAAAGGACAACGTTATTTGCAACGAAAAGGACTTGCAACTGGGAACGGAATATATTTTTCCCGAAATTGGAGTCCGACTCTGGAGAGAGCGAGCATTTCATCAAAAACTACTGGAGGACCCACTATACATGGAAGAAATGCAGGCGGTATTAGAAGACGAATACCAGTATCAGTATTTTCAGATGGTTACCATAATAGGTTGAACTACTAACTAACCATGAGCCCTCTATTTGCAACGACTGCAAGTAGAGGGCTGTTGTTTTGCCTTGGATATTTTAATTAAAGGTCAATCTTCCAGTCTGCCGTGGTCGCAACCAAGCGAGAGATAATGCTCGATCTCCCCACCCAGCACAAGCTGTGCATACTCCAATGGCTTATTGTACAGTAGCCAGTCCAGTTCTGCCCGCTGTGCCGGGGTGTTGCCGTATTCGTTCTCGACAGCGATGCAGTCAATGGCAAGGGTGGTGCCATCCTCAAATCGGGCTTCTACCCGGTTGGTGTCCATGTTAAAGCGACAGGAAAGCAGTTTCATCATAGTAATATCCTCCTAGACTTGATTTTGATGTGCGGTCACTCAAACCAATGCCGTCAAGCCGGTAGGGAATAGGGCGATTTTGTTTGTCAGAGAGTAAGTGCACGGTTTCTGCACGGATTTTGCACGGTTTCAAAACGTGCAGAGGGTGCTTTTCGCTGCAAAATCCGACAAAGGGTGCAGAAATTGCTGGGTGAAAAATCACGTTGATTTGATTAAAAATAACGATGACTCGAAACTTCCATAAATTGAGACGAACCGGCGGCTTGCTCTCTTAATCAGTGGGCCCAGGGTTCGAGTCCCTGGAGGTGCACCACAACAACAAAATCCGAACTTTTTTCCGATAGGAGAAGGGTTCGGATTTTTTGTATTCTATGGGAGAAAAATTTCCATTGACTGTACCGGGGTTGAGGATGCACTGGATGTGACCATGGCGCAGCAGACGGAACTGGACTACCTTATCTACAATGACCCACTGGGCTATGCGGATTTGATTCTGAACGGCGACCCGAAGGAATATTTGAAGAATGTGTCCGGTAGTCGTACACTAAAAGATTAAAAAGTAATTGTCTGTCGAACAAAAATATTCGGCAGACAATTTTTTTCATAGATTTAGAAGTACTGTCAGTTCCAACCATACAAAAACGTTGGGTTCAACAGGTGAATCTTTGCACCGGAAAAATCAAGAATCCTCTCATCGCGCATCCGGCACAGCTCACGGGAAAGAGCACTGCGGTCCACACAGAGGAAATCTGCCAGTTCTGTCCGGGTGTAGGGCAGACTGTAACAGCCTTTTTCATCGGGTGTCAAGGTTTGAAGATAAATCTTCAGACGATCTCGAAGCCGTTTTTGTGCTAAAATACGCACTTTGGTGTTAAAAAAGAGAAGCTGCTGCGCCATATCCTGCATAAGATTTGCTGTGACTTGCATCCGGCAGGGACAGGTCAGCGTCTTCTGTGACATCAATGCGCTGAAATCCAGCTGCATTACGGTACAGTCCGAACTGGCACGCAGACAGACCGGACTTGCCGTCCAGCCAGTACAGGCCAGTTCTGCACCAAATACTTCTCCGGGACAAAAACGGCAGATGCTGATTTGATTGCCATTTTCATCATAAAAAAATTCTTCCATCGTGCCATCCAGCAGAACACCCGTATTGTGGCTCTGCTCACCCAGCTCGACGATGTGCGCACCACGAGGATATTCACGGACAGTCGCATTCAAGCAACTAAGGACTTCCCTATATTTTCGTGGCTGGATGCCGTTGAACATGCCGCATTGCTGTAAAATTGAATAATATTGCTCCATCTTAAAATTTACTTTGCCGTTGCCATAACAACGGACACTCCGAGGTAGTTGTGTTAAACTCTTGGTTAGAGGTGTCTAATTAAAAGGCATCATTATTATACGGTATAAAGTTTGAAATGTCAAACCCTATAACGTTCAGGGTTGATATCGAAGGAGTGACACAATGCTTTCGTTGGGAATGGATATCGGTACATCAACGGTCAAGTTGGTGCTGTTGAAAAATCAAGAAATTGAAAAGCAGTGGATGGCGGTGCATCACGGCAACCCTTTTGTCTGCCTGAAAAAGGGTCTTTCCACGTTGGAACTGGCGATGGATACTCCGTTTTCACTCTGTGTGACCGGAAGCAACACGGAGGCTCCGCTGGAGCAAGATTCAGCCATTCCCTCTTTAGGCGATATCCCAGCTATCGTCGAAGGTGTGCGCTGGATCATTCCGCAGGTGGGTTCGGTCATTGAAATTGGCAGTCAGAGCGCGCGATTCATCACGGACTTGCAGAGCCGCGCACCTCAGTTTTCAGTCAACGAACACTGCGCGGGCGGTACAGGTTCGTTCTTTGAAGACCAGATGTCCCGTGTGGGCTGCAAGCTGGAGGATTACTCTTCTCTGGTAAAGCAGGCACAGAGTGTTCCGCGCCTTTCTGGCCGGTGTGCGGTCTTTGCCAAAACAGATATCATCCACCGCCAGCAGGAAGGCGTTTCCACGCCGGATATCCTGCTAGGATTGTGTTATGCCATGATCCGTAACTATAAGGCGACCATCGTGCGGCGGCTTCCGGTCTGTAAACCTGTAGTATTCTGCGGTGGTGTTACCTGCAATGCAGGCGTGATTCGAGCCATCCGGGATGTATTCGGGTTGAGTGAGAAAGAACTCACCGTTCCGGAGTTTGCCCGATATGAAGCGGCTCTTGGTGCTGCACTCAAAGCATCCGGCTCGTTCACGTTACGTCAACTGAATGATTCTCTGGACCGTACACTAACAACACACCACATGGTCGGAACATTGCCCAAACTGGAACTGCACTCCGGCACGAGCCTTGCGGAGCCAAACGCCACCGAGATCATTCCAGAAAGCGGCTGCGCATTGGGCATCGACATCGGTTCTACCAGTACCGATCTTGTTCTGGTCGGTGCTGACGGTGAACTGGTAGACTTTCAATATCCCGGAACTGCTGTTGGAACGCGGCTATAAAGTCATCACGCTGAGCCACCTGCCCGGTCATGCGCTGGACATCTCCGATGAATACGATAATCTTTATTATCCGTTCGGTCAGCATATCCTGTCCGGAGCAAAGTTGATTGCTCACCACCCGAACCTCTACGCTGTCTACCTGACGAACCACGGCTGCGGCCCGGACACCATGCTCTCACACCTGTTCAAGCAGGAGATGGGCGATAAACCCTACCTGCAAATCGAAGTGGATGAGCATTTTTCCAATGTGGGTGTCATCACTCGCATTGAAGCGTTCCTGAACAGCTTGCAACACCGCCCGGCGGTGGCTCTGCCGACAGATTTCAACATCGAGCAGGTCGATATTCACCCCTGTCGTCTGGCACAGACACCATCCCCCAATGTGCCACTCTATCTTCCGGCGATGGGTGCTTATACGCCCTATCTGGCCGCATATTTCAAACAGCAAGGGGCAGACCCCTACGAGCTGCCGCACCTGACGGACGATATTCTGAGCCTTGGCCGAGCGGAGACGAGTGCAAAAGAATACCTGCCTTTCCCGGCACTGCTGGGCAGTATCCTTGCCGAGCGAAAAAACGACCAGACACATGCGCAGTTCCTGATTCCGCAGACGCAGGGAGCGGAGGCAGACGGTCAGTACGCCCGTGTCATCCGTGCTGTGTTGGACCGCAGAAAAGAGCTGAATGCTCAACTGGTCAGCCCGATGCTGGAAACACTGCCCGAAATGGCGCAGAACCGTGATGCTCTCTTCCGCACTTTGCTGGCGGGAGATATCCTCTATGCTGCTCCGGCAGATAAACGTGCAGACATTTCGGCACAGTGGGATGCTCTGCCCGGCTGGGAGCAGCTGCACGCTGCGGCGAGGGAAATCGGCGCACTTCCCACCACCAAAGGCCGCCGCATTGCCGCTGTTGGTACGCCGCTCTGCCTGACAGAACTGGACAGCGGCGTACTTGCCGCGCTGGAAGCCGAAGGCGAACAGGTGCTTCGCGCCCCACTCAGCGAGGCACTCTGGTTTCTGTGGAAAGACAATTTAGATGAAAATAAACCATCGGCTGGTTGGCTTGACCAGATGCAGAGGCAGATGCAGACCCTTGGTAATGAACTTGGAGCGCACAGTGCCTTTGCGGAAGACGCTGAAACACTGTTCCTCATTGCGGACTCTGCCTTGCCGAATTTTTCAGGCGGGAACGGTCGATATCGGTACGCCAAGGCCGTGGAGCTTTCTAGCCGTACCAATGCAGTGCTGACCCTTGCACCCCGGTATGAAAATACCGCTATGATTCTGGATATGCGCGGCCTGCACGATGCCTGTCGGGCTCCGCTGTTCCAGATTTCCCTTGATAATGACTGGGATGAAACTGCATGGAGCCGCCTGCGTTCGTTCCTCTACTACTGCTGAATCTGGCAGACGCAAAGAACCCGTCCGGTACGTCCGGACGGGTTCTTTGCGTCAGTTATGAAACAGAAAATCGCTTATTCGATGACCAGCAGCAGGCTCATTTTGAATTTGCCCTGTGCGGTAACGCTGTGCAGGCCGTTCTTATCGAAGCGGAAGCTCTCGCCTGCGTTCAGCTCGTAATCCTTGCCCTCATAGCCAATAATGGCCTTGCCCTCCAGCGCGGTCAGGATGGCATTGCCGGGAGCACGGTGCGGAGTCAGGCCAGTGCCCTCGTCAAAAGCCATCAGGACAAATTTCATGTTGTCTGCGTGAGCGATGTCCAGATTGGCGATGCTGCCCTCTTCATAAGAAATGAGGTTCTTCAGTTCGGTGGGCTGGCCTGCCTTGATGATGTTGTTCATGGTAAAATTCTCCTTTTTCAAAATGATTTCGGTATAGATCATTCCACTGTCGGTTTTTGTGCCGCACAGTGTTTTCGGCGGTACATACAGCACTTCTCCGGGTTTGACAGACACTTCCTGCCCATCGACTCCCAGAAGAAACTTGCCGTTTCCCTCACCACCCAGATGATGATAATTCCGGCAACGATAAGTGGGCAGCCAATCAGGATCTTCTGGTAGCTGGCACTGGTAAAGCTGCCCAAGAGCCAGTAGGTGATCAACAATGAAAAAGTGCTGCTGCACGACGATGAGGTCATCGACATCGACGGGATCAGGATCGAGTGTTTTCTGGTTCCCGGTCATACATGGGGGCACATGGTATACCTTGTGGACGGGAAATATCTCTTTACCGGCGATACTATCTGGTTCGGCGCGGACGGCGGCTACAGCTTCATTTCCTCGCTGGCGGAGGACAATGAGCTGGCTGTGCAGTCACTGGCGGAGCTGGAGCGGAAACTGCGCGCACGTGGGCTGCATCCATATTTCATCACCGGTCACACGGGATGGACGGACAATTTTGCCTTTGCGTTTGCCCACAAAGACAAGAGCTGTTCACCATTCAAAAAGCGAGTACACGACCCATCGGCACCCTATGATGCCTACGACGAATCGGACGACACCGAAGAAAATGCAAAGAGCGGTTTTCTGAAAGGCGTGGGAAGATGAAGGACAGCGAATTACAAATTGACCGTAGCTGCCATGTGCTATATTCCAAACCCTGCAAAAAGGAAATTCTGGCGAAAATCACTCTGCACTATCCGGAGGTGGAGCGCGAGGTGGTCTGGGAGCAGGTGCAGCTGAGATACGCAGAGCTTCTTTCCAAGTGGCGCACCGACCTCGGCGGTAAAAAGAATTTTCACAACGGCGTAGGCGGCACCTACGACTGCATCGCCATCATGTGCTTTTACGATGCGTGCCGGGATGTGGTCACATTCCGCGAAATGGAAGAGATAGAAGAAAATCTGATCCTGCCGTCCTTCCGGAAGCTGCGCTTCGTTGACATCAACAAGCCATTCTGGAAAAAGCTGATGTATCGGGCATTCAGCACTGCCCAAAAGCACTGTGACACATGGCATGATTACGAGATGGATGTTACGCCTTACGAAAACAGCAAGCCTATTTATTATGAATTTACGGCGTGTCCGGCGGCGGAATTTGCCAAGCGGTTCGGATTTGCGGACATTATATAGAGCAAAATGCTATGTTTACACTTCTGATATTCTGCTTTCCAGCAGCGAACCACAGATACCATAGTTACCCCACCTCCTTTTTCTCAAACCATCTTGCAGTTAAAAATGACAGCGCCGCAAACCAGGCCAGCGAAATGACCAATACAAGTATAATCATCCAAAATGCCATTGCCGTACTCTGATCTGCAACCGGCTCACCATTAGGCAAAATACCTAACACGGAAATCATAAGATGCGGCACCCAGCTATACGGGCAGATCATCCACAAAGAGGTTGTAGCCGTGAAAATCCCTAAAACGCTTCCAAGTCCGGCATTAAGAATAACCGTGACAAAGATACCAACTTTTTTTGATAACCATAAGCACAGCGGAACTTCCCATAGGCTTGCAATGACAATACAAGCTGTTCCGGCCGCAGCCTGCCAAATTCCGATTGTCAGGGGAATTTCGTTGATAACTAATATTGCAAAACCGCCCAACAGATTTAGCGCCAGGAAAATGAAATTCCCCACACAGGAGTAAATACCGGCCACTCCAATTTTTGCTTTCCAGACTTTGTTCTGCGAAACAGGCAATGAAGCAACGGCACGATATTTTAGTTTGCCATTATCCCGCTGTTCAATCAAGGCACAGGTGAGCGTAAGGAATCCAGGATAAAGCAGGTTATACCACCAATTATAAGAATTGAGCTGGAACCAAAGAGGGGCAAAAAAGTTCATAAGCGCAGTTACAAACGGGGCCAGAACGATCAGCGTTTTTGTGAAAGTTCTCTTATGCTTTAGGTTCTCTGCCTGAATATATGCCATCTCCATTTAATATCTCTCCTTACCATTTCTGCGAATAACATCCATAAAGAGTTGTTCCAAATCTTCACCGGCGCGAAGCTCTCCCTCATATCCAAGGACGCCGCCAGCAATGATACCCACATGATCTGCAATCTACTGGACTTCTGACAGAATATGGCTGGACAAAATAACTGTAATCCCTTTGCAGGGAAAAGAGCGAATTAACTCTCGAAGTTCCTCAATCCCTAAAGGGTCAAGGCCGTTAGTCGGTTCATCCAGAATCAAAAGCTGGGGACTGTTCAGCAATGCAATAGCAATACCAAGCCGCTGCTTCATACCAAGAGAAAACTGCCCGGCCCGTTTCTTGCCGGTATTCGTGAGCTGGACAATTTGCAATACCTCGTTAATTCGTGCATCGTCCAGGCCGAGCAATGTAGTTCTGACTTTGAGATTTTCGTATGCAGTCAGATTTTCGTAAAGCGGGGGCATCTCAATCAAAGCACCGATATGCTCCAGATCATTCCGCTTCCACGGGTGGCCGTCAAACTCGATGCTTCCCGATGTGGGGCGCAAAATGCCGGTGAGCATTTTTAAGATCGTGGATTTGCCAGCCCCATTCGGCCCCAGCAGACCATAAACTGAGTTGCGCCGGATGTTCAGTGACACATTGTTTACCGCCATTTGCCCCTTGAAATTTTTGCAGAGGTCAGTCGTTTTCAAAATCATATCCATATAATCAAGTCCTTTCTTTGATTTTACGGATAGCATACCGGGCAATTTTGAAGATTTCATAAAGATTCCCGAAAACAGAATATGAACAATACACCGTAACCGTGGAGTATATCGCAACAAAGCACCAACCTACGCATTTAGGGCCTTAAAAAGCCCTATATTTCAAGGCTTTTCCCGCATAGTCGGCGGGGTATGTGAGTGTTTTATCCTATCCCCGCCATAGTGCCGCTCTAAATGCGTAGAATTTACCAGCAGAAAATCGCCGGTTTCTCTGGCTCCATACTCCCAGATATGGTATCATGGAAAAAATCAATCTGACGGGGGTATCAGGATGGACGGACAAGAAAAGCTGCTGGACTATGAAACAATCAAAGCCGCCGTTGCCGGTGAGAAGTGGGCCACAGAAAAGGTGCTGGCCCACTATCACCTACTGCGGCAAGTGCTATGCCTGCCGCTGCGGCCACCACAATGTCTGCCGTGAACTGAAGGTTCTGGGCTGCATCGTGGACGGCATTTTTCAGGAATATGTGGTCATGCCGCGCAGCCAGGTGTATGAGTACGATGCTTCCAAGATGACTTATCAGCAGGCTGCTCTGTGCGAGCCGTTCACGATTGGCCTGCAGGCAAACTGGCGCGGCGATGTGCGCCCCGGCGATGTGGTGCTGGTGCACGGCGGCGGCCCCATCGGCCTGATCGTTGCCAACATTGCAAAATCGCGCGGCGCTACCGTGATCGTGTCTGAGCCGAACGAGAGCCGCCTTGCCATGGCAAAGGACTTTGGCGCAGATTACAGCATCAACCCGATGAAGGAAGATCTGGATGCGTTCATCAACAAACTGACCGACGGCGAGGGTGTCAACGTGATCTTTGAGGCCGCAGGCATTCCCGCACTGCTGGCACATGCAACCAGCCAGCTTTCTCCCGCAGGCCGTCTGGTGGCTATGACCTTTGGCAAGGAGCCAATCCCCGTGAACTTCAAGGAGATCAATGCAAAGGAACTGACCATTCTGGGTACCCGTCATCAGTACCAGAAGTTCCCCGAGGTGGTCAAGATCTTGCCTGACCACCTGAAAGAGGTCGATGAGATCACCACGCATGTGTTCAAGGCAGAGGACTTCCAGAAGGCATTCGATACCCTTGCAGACCGCAACAGCGGCGCTGGCAAGGTGGTGCTGACCTTCGCCTGAGAGCAAGTGCCCCTTACATTATAAAAAGAGAAACAAAAAGGAGCTGCTGCACAGTGTTTGTGCGGCGGCTCTTTTTTTGCCTGCGGAGGACTTGACAAGAATGATATAAAGTGATATGATTTTGATATCACAAAGAAACGCTTCCGCACCCTGTGAAGGAGGGAACTGTTATGGAAGAGAAAATTCTGCAGACCAAAAAGAACGGCATGGTCATGCTGCTGCTCACCCTGCTGGGCTATGCTGTTACCGTCCTGCTGTTTTTCTACAGCATCATTCTGCTGGACGAAAGCCTGTTTCCGGGCATCCTGCTCACGATCCTGTCCATCGCATACTGGGTGGCGGGCATCTTCCTGCTCTGCGGCCTGAAGGTGTTAAAGCCCCAGGAAGCACTGGTGCTCACTCTGTTCGGCGATTACATCGGCACCCTGAAGGGACAGGGGTTTTACTGGGTGAACCCCTTCTGCACCGCGGTGAACCCGGCAGCTGGCACCAAACTGAGCCAGAGCGGCGATGTGAACAGCGGCGAAACCGGCATGGCGGCCCTGCTTAAGGCTGGTAACAGCAGTTCCCAGACCGCAGAATCGACCAGCAAGAAGATCTCGCTCAAAATGATGACCCTCAACAACTCCCGCCAGAAGATCAACGATTGTCTGGGCAACCCGGTGGAGATCGGCATTGCGGTCATCTGGCGCGTGACCGATACCGCAAAGGCCGTATTCAATGTGGACAACTACAAGGAGTACCTCTCCCTGCAGTGCGACAGCGCTCTGCGCAATGTGGTGCGCGTTTACCCCTATGATGTGGCTCCCAATGTGGACACCACCGGCGACGGCGTAGCCGATGAGGGCAGTCTGCGCGGCTCCTCGGAGGTGGTAGCCGCCCGCATCCGGGACGAGATCCAGAAGAATGTAGCCGAGGCCGGCATCGAGGTAGTGGAAGCCCGCATCACCTATCTGGCCTATGCGCCGGAGATCGCAGCCGTGATGCTGCAGCGCCAGCAGGCAAGTGCCATCATCGATGCCCGCAAGATGATCGTGGACGGTGCTGTGGGCATGGTGGAAATGGCCCTTGAACGCCTGAATGAGAACAAGGTAGTGGAGCTGGACGACGAGCGCAAGGCGGCAATGGTCTCCAACCTGCTGGTGGTGCTGTGCGGCAACCGTGATGCCCAGCCCATCGTGAACAGCGGCAGCCTGTACTGATGGCAGAACCAAAAAAGCAGGTGCCCCTGCGCCTGAACGCGAAGCTCTACGATGCCCTTGCCGCCTGGGCCGAAGATGACTTCCGCTCGGTGAACGGGCAGATCGAATATCTGCTGACGGAGTGCGTGCGGCAGCGCAAAAAGAACGGCAAGTATGTCTCGGACCAGATCGATGTGCCGCCTGAACTGGATATCAAATAAAATACCAATTGGCCCCGGCTGTGCGGATGAACTCTGCATGGCCGGGGTTTGTGTTTATCTGTGGCTCCCTAAAGGCTGAAAATGCGAAATTTCCTGCCGAAAAATAACGAAAATGCATTGACAGTTGCACGCTTGTGACGCTATAATAAGCCAAGGAATATCTTTCTGTGGCAATGGAAAGACCTTCCCGCAGAAAACTATATTCCGAAGAAAAGAGGGAAACTTACCCGCTTGAACAGACAAAAACAACATCGTGGTGCCGCTGCTGCGCTGGCTGTGCTGGTGCTGGCAGCTGTACTGCTTTTTGTGGGCGGAAGCTGGCTGGAAAAGCGCAGCCAAAAGCCGGAGACCCGGACGGAGCTGCCGCAGGAGACCGCCGAGACCATGGAAGTGGACGGCGTGACCTACCGCAGGCGCACAGATCTGACCACCATCCTTGTTATGGGCATTGACCATGACAGCGAGGTGGAAGCAGAAGGCTCCTATCAGGGCGGTCAGGCGGATTTTCAGCGGCTCATTGTGATAGACAGCAAAGACAAGACGGTCCGTCAGCTCAAGATCGACCGCGACACCATGGCAGAGGTTACGGTGCTTGGCATGCTGGGCAATCCGGTGGGCACCACTCAGATGCAGATCAGCCTTGCCCATGGCTTTGGCGATGGCAAGGAGGAAAGCTGCGGCTATGCCCGTGATGCAGTGTCCCGCCTGCTGCAGGGGGAAAACATTGATTTCTATCTGGCTATGAGTCTGGACGGCATCTCGGTGCTGAACGACCTTGCAGGCGGTGTGACCGTGACGCTGGAGGATGATTTCTCCGCAGCAGACCCGGCCATGACCAAGGGGGCTACCCTGACGCTGCAGGGCAATCAGGCTGAGATCTTTGTGCGTAGGCGCATGGATATTGGCGAAGGCACCAACGAAGCCCGCATGGTGCGGCAGGAGGAGTATCTTGCACAGCTTTCCGCACAGCTGGAAAGCAGGGTGCAGCAGGATCAGCAGTTCACCGCACAGGTGTACGATGCGCTGCAGCCGTATCTGGTCACCGACCTTGCAAAGGGCCGGCTGGTGAACGAGGTGTGGGCTGCCAAAGATGATACTGTGGAGCCTGCCATTGCACTGGAAGGCGAACACAAGGTGGCAGAGGACGGATTCACCGAGTTCTATCCGACCGAAGCTTCCATCCAGAAAGCGGTTCTGACGCTGTTCTGGGAGCCTGTTGAAGAATGATGTAAATGTTGAAAAGCATTTGCGATAGAAAGCAGCATCTTGAGGAGTGCGGCTTGAAGTGAAAGGAGATCTTCATTATGAAGAAAGTTATCAGCGCTGTTCTGACCGCTGCTATGGTCGTGGGCATGGGTGTGTCTGTTCTGGCAGCAACGCCCAGCAAGACTGTGGCAGATGAGGTCAAGGCCAGCGGTTCTGCTACCGTCACCGGTGTTCTGGGCATTGTCAGCGATGTGAAGGTCACTGCCAAGGAGGATACCGCTCAGGTCGAGGAAGTCCTGCAGGACATCACTTCTGATGCAGACCTGCAGAAGGCTGCGGGCGCTTCGAAAGAAAAGAAGACGACTATAGATGTTACTGTAACGCAGGCCTTTGAGATGCAGACCTCTAACCTGCTCGACGCTGCAAATGTTAAGCTGACCATTGAGTCCAAGGTCATTGAGGCTGCTTACGAGGACAACGAGCAAGTTACCGTTCTGGTGGCTGTGCCCAAGACGAAGGCAGACGGCACTGTGACCTATACCTACTATACTGTGCCCGGTAAGGTCGTGGATGGCAAGATCGTGGTGAACCTGAAGGGCCGTCAGGTCAAGCTCTATGGCTCCAACTTCGTTCTGGTGGCCGTGAAGACCATTGAGGGCTAAGAACTAGAAATGTTCTGCGGTGCTCCCTGATGAAAAAGGGAACGCCGCATTTTTGGCGTATAGGATTCAGAGAAATAGAGGAAAGGGCACAACGCCCGGGCCGCATGGGCGGCAGTATTATAAGGTTATAAGGAGTGAAATCGTGCAGCAAGATACTTTTGTGAAGGAGCGCACAGCTTTGGCGGTACAGCCGGAACAGGGAGAAGATACCATTGATCTGCTGGAACTGTTCATGGGCCTGCTGGCCCACTGGACGCTCATTGCAGCCACGGCTGTGGTGGGTGCCGTACTGATGGCGCTTTATACGTTTTTTCTGGTAACGCCGATGTACAAGGCAACGGCCACCATTTATGTGGTCAGCCGCAATGATTCGGTGCTGAACTTCTCCGATCTGCAGGTCGGCAGCGAGCTGACCAGCGATTACATCAAGGTCTTTGAAATGTGGGAAGTCCACGAAAAGGTCATCAGCAACCTGGATCTGGATTACACCTACACCGATATGGCCAGTATGCTGTCTGTCACCAACACCAGCGACACCCGTATGCTGGATATCACGGTCACGAACCCGGACCCGGAAGAAGCAGCAGCGATCGCAAACGAGTATGCGGATGTGGGCGCAAAGTACATCTCGGAAAAGATGAAGACGGACGAGCCCACCCTGATGTCTTCTGCGCGTGTGCCGGAGAACCCGTTCAGCCCCAACAAGGCCAAGAACATCCTGCTGGGCTTTGTAGTGGGCTTTGTGCTGGCCTGTGCCGTGGTGGTGCTGCGGACCATGCTGGACGATACCTACAAGTCTGCCGATGATATCCGCAAGTATACCGGCATGGTCGTGCTGGCATCGATCCCGCTGGCCGATGCTGGCGAACAGCCGAAAGAGAAAAGCGAGTTCAAGCGCCGCACCAAGCGGTTTGCCAATGATGTCCGCCGCCGTGTGGGCGGCAGCTCTGGGAGGAAAGCATGAAACAGCTGAAGATCACAAAATTTCCGGCTCTGGATTATGCGGGAAATGAAGCCTTTAATACCCTGAGCACCAACCTCTCCTTTGCAGGTGCGAGTGTCAAAAAGATCATGATCACCAGCTGCCATGCTGCAGAGGGCAAGAGCTATCTGTCCATAAACCTGATGCGCACGCTGGCACAGCGCGGCATCAAGGTGGCGCTGGTGGACGCAGACCTGCGCCGCAGCATGGTCAACAATGACTACGGCCTGAAATATGAGGATGGCCGCAGCGACGGCAAGGGCCTCTCCCATTTTCTGGCCGGCATGGTGGGCATGGATGAGGTCATCTACCAGACCGACATCCCCAACGCGATCATGGTGCCGGTGGGCCGCGATGTGCCCAACCCGCTGGCGCTGCTGACCAACAGCCATTTTGCCGAACTGCTGGATATGCTGGCCAGAATGGCAGATTACGTCATTGTGGACGCACCCCCGGTGGGCGTGGTCATCGATGCGGCGGAGATCGCCAAGGCATGTGACGGCACCCTGATCGCAGTGAACTACAACGATGTGAGCCGTCAGGAGCTGCTGGACGTGAAGCAGCAGATCGAGCAGACCGGCTGCCCCATTCTGGGCACCGTGCTCAATCAGGTGGACTACGACAACTATATGGGCCGCAAGTACTACAAATCCTACTCAAAGTATGGAAAGTACGGTTATTACAGAAAGTATTATAAACGGAGCCACGAAGCGGAAAAGAAATGAGCGGCTTTACGGATTATCATGCGCACTTCGTCTACGGCGTGGACGATGGTGCGCAGACCAGAGAAGAAATGTATGCCATGCTGGATGCAGCGGCAGCAGACGGTGTGCGGCACCTGTTTGCTACCTCGCACAGTACGCCGGGCATGGAACGCTTCCCGCAGGAAATCTACGACCGGCATCTGGCGCTGGCCCGCGCATACTGCACACAAAAAGGCTACGACCTGAAGCTGGAGCACGGCTCTGAGTTGCTGTATACCCCTGCGGCGGGATATGCGGCAGTCCAGCGCCAGCTGCTGACCTTGGGAGATACCGGCTGGGTGCTGCTGGAATTTGTGCCGAACATAACGGCAAAGGAGCTGGAAACGGCTCTGCAGGAGATCACGGGTGCGGGTTACCGCATTCTGGTGGCCCACATTGAGCGGTATCCCTGCCTTGCACAGCACGGCCTGCTGGCCCGCCTGCACAAACAGTACCGCCTGTGTTGTCAGGTGAACTGCTCCACTGTGCTGAACAGCGGCTTTTTGCAGTGGATGCGGCTGGAGCACTGGGTCAAGGCGGGGCTTGTGGATGCAATCTCTTCGGATGCACACAACTGCACCTCGCGCCCGACCCGGATGCGGCAGGCGTATGAGCGGCTCTGCACCCGTGTGGGACAAACGACAGCACAAAAACTGACCGGACTGGATGGCACAGAGTATCTTGTATAGTTGCTTTGACTGCCGGAAATGAAAATGGGAAAGACGCCTCTTTCAGCCAGCTGCTTCGTGAGGAAACGGATGGGGAAGGAACGTCCTTTTGTAAAGAAGTGTGGAGCTTCTGGCTTTTTGTGCAAAAAAACTTGCGAATCAAAGGACAAAGTGTTAAACTGAAACAGGGAACATGTATGGTAAACTTGCGGGGGTGTACGAATGAAGATACTGGTCGTCGATGATGGACAGCTTGCAATCAACTCGCTGATCCGCATCCTGTGCCGCGTTGCACCCGACTGTGACTATATCAGCGCCATGACGACCGAGGATGCACTGAGCTGGATGCGTCAGGGGCCGATGGACGCGGCTTTCCTCAACCTGGAAATGCCCGGCATGAACGGGCTTGCTTTGACGCGCATGATCCAGAAGCTGCAGCCGCGCTGCAACATCATTGTGGTAACAGAGCACCCGGAGTATGCGCTGGAAGCGCTGCAGATCTTCGTGAGCGGCTTTTTACTCAAGCCTGCAAACGAGGCAGATGTGCGCAATGTGCTGGAGCATCTGCGCTACCCGCCGGAGAATGCCCCTGTCGGCATCAAGATCCAGTGCTTTGGCAATTTTGAGATCTTCGTGGGCGGGCGCGCTTTGGCCTTCAAGCGCAGCAAGAGCAAGGAGCTGCTGGCCTATCTGGTGGATCGCAATGGTGCCACCTGCACCAACGGCGAAATGCTGGCCGTGCTGTGGGAGGATAAGCCCGACACCGCATCGCTGCACAGCCATCTCCGCAATCTGATCTTTGACCTGAGCCATACGCTGGAGGATGCAGGTGTTACGGTCTGCTCATCCGCGGCCGCAGCACACTGGCGCTGGACACCAGCAAGGTGGATTGTGATTATTACAATTTCCTGCGGGGCAGCCGCTCGGCCACCAATTCCTATCGCGGCGAGTATATGACCCAGTATTCTTGGGCAGAGGTGACCCGTTCAGCGCTGCGCCAGCAGGCAAATGTGCAGAAAACAGCCTCGATCCCCAGTTACTATGTGCCGCCTACCGGCTTTTAAACCAGAAAAAACAAGAACACCTCAGAAAATCGCTCGATTTTCTGAGGTGTTTTTTCTTGACATGAAAATACCCCAAGAGTACTCAGAGTTTTGTTTTTACTCTGTCTACTCTAGGGGTAGCATATCAAAAGTAAAGGGGCTTTGTGTGCAATTATTTACTGCTGCGCAAAAATTTTGATCTCATCCTTATCCATAAAGGCGGCACCGGAAAAACCGGAAGCTTCCAGCTGGCCCAACTGTTTGCCCAGCTTCTTGGCCTGCTGCAGAACGGTGACATTGTAGCTGCTGCGCAGGTCTGCAGCCTTGGCAAGAACGGCGGTGAAGTCGGCATCCTTGCCGTACAGCAGGGCGATCTTCTGCTTTGCGCCGGGGATCTGGTAGCCCTGCTCCAGCAGGATGCCGCACACCCGCTCGAAGCCGATGGAGAAGCCCACGGCGGGCACCTGAGTGCCCAGGAACTTGCCCACCATGTTGTCGTAGCGGCCGCCGCCGGCCACGGCACCGCTGAACTGCGGGCAGGTGATCTCAAACACCATGCCAGTGTAGTAGCCCTGACCGCGCACCAGACTGGGGCAGTAGGCTACCTGATAGCGGCCTGCAGCCATGGCGTTGGCGGTAGCAAGGACATACTTGAGGTCGTCGGCAATGGCGGGGTCTGCGCAGCGGGCAGCCACGGCATCCAGCGTGACTTCGCCTGCGGCAATGAAGTCGGCCAGTGCGTTGATGGCATTTTCCGGCAGCTGCTTTTCGGTCAGCTCAGCCTTCACACCATCGGCACCGATCTTGTCCATCTTATCAAAGGTGATGCAGACGGAATCCAGCGTATCAGCGGAAAAACCCATGCTCTCCAGCATCCCGCGCAGGATGCGGCGGTCATTGATGTTGACGGTGAAGCCGGTGAAGCCGATGTTCAGCAGGGCACGGGTGGTCACGTCGATCAGTTCCACCTCGGCGTTGGGGGAAGAATCGCCCAGAATGTCGATATCGCACTGTACGAACTCGCGCAGACGGCCCTTCTGCGGGCGCTCGGCGCGGAACACACGGTCGGTCTGGATCACCTTGAAGGGGCTGGGCAGCTTATCCTTGTTGGCGGCATAGTAACGGCTCAGCGGCAGGGTCAGGTCATAGCGCAGGCCCATATCGGACAGCTGCTTGGGATCGCCGGTGTTCAGGGCAGCGGTGAGCTTATCGCCGCGCTTGAGCACCTTGAAGATCAGGTTCAGGTTGTCGCCGCCGTCGGATTTGTCCAGATTCTCCATATCCTCCAGCATGGGGGTGGAAATGCGCTCGAAGCCGGACGCACGGTAGGTCTCCAGAATTTTGCCCTGAATGTAATCGCGCAGGGTCTGCTCTGCGGGCAGCAGGTCGCGCATGCCCTTCAATGCCTGTGTTTTCATAAGATGGTTCCTCTCTATATAAATCAATGTAAATACTTTTACCTTATTCATTATAAAGAAATCTGCCGTTTTGTCAATTGAAATGGGCACACTGTAAAGGAAAAACCATTCGGAGGACAGACGATGAAACAGCAATTTACAGCAAAACATCCGTGGACCATCCTTGCGGCGGGCGCAGCCATTCAGGTGCTCACGGGCATCCCGGCGGCGTGGGGCGTATTCCAGCAGCCGGTCATGGACGAGTACGGCCTGAGCGAGCAGGGGGCAGGCTATGCCTTCGGCATCCTCATTGCGGCGTTCGGCGTGGGGTGCGTCCTCGGCGGCTTTCTGCAGGACAGCCGAGGCCCGCGGTGTGCGGCTCTGTGGGGAACAGCACTGCTGTGCGGCGGATTTTTTGCGGCGGCCATGCTGCCGGGCGGCAGTGCGGTCAGCTTTTTTCTGGCATTCAGCATCCCGGCGGGGCTGGGCACGGCGTTTCTGTACCCATCCATCCAGTCCTGCGCACAGAAGTGGTATGCCGGGCGCAAGGGCCTTGCCACCGGCGTGATCGGCGGGGCGGTGGGCCTTTCCGGTGCGTTCCTCACCGTGTTCGTGCGCACGGCGGTCAGCGGCTTTGGGATCGTGCAGGGCATCCGGGGCGCGTTCTGGGCGCTGGGGGCCATAACGCTGCCCGTCTGCCTTGCGGGCAGTCTGCTGCTGCAGGACCCGCCGGAAAGCAAACAAAACCAGCAGGGGAACGGCAAAAATGAGATCGACCTTTCCCCGTGGCAGATGCTGAAAACAAAGCAGTACTGGCTGTGCGCAGGCGCGGTGTGCTTTTCCACCCCGGCGGTGCTTCTGTTCAGCCCCATCATCCTGAAGCTGGGCGTGGAGCGGGGGCTGGACGAGAACGCTGCTCTGTGGAGCGTGGTGCTGGGCAGCGTGGGCAGTGCGGCGGGCCGCCTGCTGATGCCCATGCTCAGCGATAAAATTGGCCGCAGGCCCACCGATCTGCTGCTGTTTGCGGTGTCACTGGGGCTTTCGGCAGGGTTTGCGTTTGCGCAGGGCTGGTGGGTGATCGCCTGTTATGCGGGGCTTACCTTCTGCTATTCCGGCCTTGCAGCAGTGCTGCCCGCCCTTTCCACCGATCTGTTCGGCCTGCCGCACGCAGGGGTGAACTACGGTTTTCTGGCACTGGGGCAGAGCGTGGGCAGTCTGGCCTTTCCGTTTGCAGCAAATCTCTGGGGGTTGGAAGCCGGGCGGCACTGGCTTGCCGTGGGCGGCGCAGCGGCGGGCTTTGCGGCCATGTGGGTACTGAAGCCTGCCGGGCAGACACCGCGCAGGCAGGACACAGGAGCGTGAAATTTGCCCTCTTGACATAGTTGACAAAAACTTGACGAATGAAATGACAAAAGCATCCGAATTGACAGTTAGCGGAAGGCAACTGCAAATAGTTTTGATGTTTTTTACCGGAAATGTATTGCAAAATCCGTCAGCTTTCTCTATAATAAAATCATGCGTGGTAGTACCGGTTAAGGCGCTGAAAGAGAGCGGCGCGCCCGGTCAGATGCAAGCAGCAAAGGGCAGCGGCTGTGCCGGCAGGGCGCGGCGGCGGCTTTGTGCTGCAAAGCAACATTTGTCAAAAGGAGAGTATGATTATGACCTATTCGCAGCAAGTACAGAATATGTGCCCGATCACCAAAGGTCCTAAGCATGGTCCGGCTCCCATCCCCGAAGAGGGCGCATGGGTCAAGGCCTATGAGATCAAGGACATCAGCGGCTACACCCACGGTGTGGGCTGGTGCGCACCTCAGCAGGGTACCTGCAAGCTGTCCCTGAACATCAAGAACGGTGTCATCGAGGAGGCTCTGGTGGAGACCATCGGCTGCTCCGGTATGACCCACTCTGCTGCTATGGCAGGCGAGATCCTGCCCGGCAAGACCATTCTGGAAGCTCTGAACACCGACCTGGTGTGCGATGCCATCAACGTTGCTATGCGCGAGCTGTTCCTGCAGATCGTCTACGGCCGCAGCCAGACCGCTTTCTCTGAGGACGGTCTGCCCATCGGCGCAGGTCTGGACGACCTGGGCAAGGGCCTGCGCTCCATGACCGGCACCATCTTCTCCACCAAGGAGAAGGGCGTCCGTTATCTGGAGCTGACCGAGGGCTATATCAACAAGCTGGCTGTGGATGCCAACGATGAGGTCATCGGCTATCAGTTCGTCAAGCTGGGCAAGATGATGGAGGATATCCGTCACGGCAAGACCCCCAACGAGGCTTACGAGAAGAACGTGGGTACTTACGGCCGCTTCAGCAAGGAGCAGGGCGCTGTGAAGTACATTGACCCGCGTGAGGAATAAGAGAGGAGGAACAACTCATGGCAACTTTTGAATCTATGGATCGCCGCATGCCGAAAATCGAGGCATGCCTGAAGGCTAACGGCCTGGAGTCTCTGGACGCTTGCAACGAGATGCTCCTCGCTAAGGGCATCGACTGCGACAAGATCGTGCGCGGCGTTCAGCCCATCTGCTTTGATAACGCTGTCTGGGCATACACCCTGGGCACCGCCATCGCCGTCAAGCGCGGCCTGACCGATGCTGCCGAGTGCGCTGCTGCCATCGGCGAAGGTCTGGAAGCTTTCACCATCCCCGGCTCTGTCGCTGAGCAGCGTCAGGTTGGTCTGGGCCACGGCAATCTGGGCGCTCGTCTGCTGAGCGAGGACACCACCTGCTTCGCTTTCCTGGCAGGCCACGAGTCCTTTGCAGCTGCTGAGGGTGCTATCGGCATCGCCCGCACCGCAAACAAGGTCCGCAAGACCCCCCTGCGCGTCATCCTGAACGGCCTGGGCAAGGATGCAGCTTACATCATTTCCCGTATCAACGGCTTCACCTATGTTCAGACTGAGTACGACATCCCCACTCAGACCCTGACCGTCGTCAAGGAGATCCCCTTCTCTGAGGGCGAGCGCGCAGCCGTCAAGTGCTACGGTGCAAACGACGTTATGGAAGGCGTTGCCATCATGAAGAAGGAGGACGTTCAGTGCTCCATCACCGGCAACTCCACCAACCCCGTCCGCTTCCAGCATCTGGTTGCCGGCACCTACAAGAAGTGGGCCATCGAGAACGGCAAGAAGTACTTCTCTGTCGCTTCCGGCGGCGGCACGGGCCGTACCCTGCATCCCGATAACGTGGCTGCAGGCCCCGCAAGCTACGGCCTGACCGACTCTCTGGGTCGTGTGCACGGCGATGCTCAGTTTGCAGGTTCTTCTTCTGTGCCTGCACACGTTGAGATGATGGGCCTGATCGGTATGGGCAACAACCCCATGGTCGGCGCTACCGTCGCATGCGCTGTTGCTGCAGCTCAGGCTAACGCCTAAGTCTTTTCTAAGTTTCAGCGAGGGGAAGCTGCTTTCCGAATGAGCAGCTCCCCCTTTTTTGCTGATAGATGTCCGAACACAAGCAACCCGAATATGAGAAGGAAGAAACAATGAAAAAGAATCAGATCCGCAAGAGCGTGGCTGCGCTGGCCATGGCGGTTGTTGTGGGTGTCAGTCTGCTGGGCTACGGCTGCGGCAGCAAGTCCGCTTCCACCGCAGGCGGCGTGTCCGGCGATTTCACCGGCACTGCCAAGGGTATGGGCGGCGACGTTACCGTTACCCTGACGCTGGAAGACGGCAAGATCACCGGCTGCACCGCTGAGGGTAAGGACGAGACCCCCGGCATCGGTACGCTGGCACTGGAGCAGCTGCCCGCTCAGATCGCTGAGACCGGCAGCATCGCCGTGGACGGCGTGTCCACCGCGACCATCACCTCCAACGCCATCAAGGAGGCAGCAGCCGCTGCCCTGACTGCCGCCGGCCTGAACGCCGACGACTATAAGATCGAGGTCAAGGCCGACGAGACCAAGGCCGAGGATTCCACCGTTGACGCTGACGTTGTCATCGTGGGTGCAGGCGGCGCAGGCATGACCGCTGCCATCACCGCTGCTGCCGAGGGCAAGAGCGTTGTGATCGTGGAGAGCCAGGCCATGGTGGGCGGCAACTCTGTGCGCGCTACCGGCGGCATGAACGCCGGCAAGACCGTGTATCAGGATGAGAACGAGTTCGGCGAGTCTGCCGGTGTCGAAAAGACCCTGAAGACCGCTGCTGAAAAGTACGCTGACAACGAGACCATCACCGCTCTGGCAAAGACCGTCTCTGAGCAGTGGGCAGAGTACCAGAAGAACCCCACCGGCTACTTCGACTCTGTTGAACTGATGGAGCTGGACACCATGATCGGCGGCAAGGGCATCAACGACCCTGCTCTGGTGGAGACCCTGTGCTCCAACTCTGCTGATGCCATCGACTGGCTGGACGAGCACGGCATCACCCTGCACAGCGTTTCCAGCTTTGGCGGTGCATCCGTCAAGCGCATCCATCGCCCTGTGGACGCAGAGGGCAAGACCGTTTCTGTCGGTTCCTACATGATCCCCCTGCTGGAGGAGAACTGTGAGAAGGCTGGCGTTCAGATTCTGCTGAACACCACCGCCAACGAGATCCTGACCGATGCGAACGGCGCTGCTGTGGGCATCAAGGCCACCGGTTCTACCGGCGAGACCGTCACCGTGAACGCCAAGGCTGTGGTGCTGACCACCGGCGGCTTCGGCGCAAATCTGGACATGGTTGTCGAGTACAAGCCTGAGCTGAAGGGCTTCATGACCACCAACGCTGCCGGCGCTCAGGGTCAGGGCATTGAGATGGCCACCGCCATCGGCGCTGGCACCGTGGATATGGACCAGATCCAGATCCACCCCACCGTTGAGGCCAACACCGCTGCCCTGATCACCGAGGGTCTGCGCGGCGACGGCGCTGTGCTGATCAACGCCGAGGGCAAGCGCTTCATCGACGAAGTGGGCACCCGTGACGTGGTCTCTGCTGCTGAGATCGCTCAGACCGGCAGCTACAGCTGGCTGGTGGTCGATCAGGCTATGGTCGATGCTTCCAGCGTCATTCAGGGCTACATCAAGAAGGGCTTCACCGTGACCGGCGAGACCTACGAGGAGCTGGGCAAGGCAATGGGCGTTGATGAGGCTGCTTTTGCCGAGACCATGAAGACTTGGAACGGCTATGTTGAGGCCAAGAATGACCCCGACTTTGGCCGCACCAGCTTTGCAAACCCGCTGGATACTGCTCCGTACTATGCAATCAAGGTCACTGCCGGTGTGCACCACACCATGGGCGGCCTGACCATCAACACCAACACCGAAGTCCTCAAGGAGGACGGCACTGTGATCCCCGGCCTGTTTGCAGCAGGTGAGGTCACTGGCGGTGTGCACGGTGCAAACCGTCTGGGCGGCAACGCTGTTGCAGACTTCACCGTGTTTGGCCGCATTGCAGGTAAGGCTGCCAGCGACTACGCTGCATGAGTACCCGCAAAGCACCTGAAAACGCTTCCGGCTCCAAAGGCCTGAAGCCATGGATGAAGAACCTGATCTTTGCTGCAGTGATCCTTGTGCTGGCAGCAGCGCTGTATTTCGGCGTGCGCGCAGCACACAGCAGCAAGGGCAGCGGCCTGCAGGCCACCGTCGATTTTGGCGATGGCATCACCGAGACTCTGCCGCTGGATACAGACCACGATTACCTGTATGATATGGGCAATTATGTCGTGCATCTGCAGGTAAAGGATGGTGCCATCGCGTTTTTGGACAGTCAGTGCCCGGACCATGTGTGCGAGCAATTCGGCTGGCTGGACAAGGACGGCGCATGGGCTGCATGCGTCCCTGCCGGGGTGTATGTGGTAGTGGAAACTACAGCTGAATAAAGATCGTGCTTCAAAAAAAGAGGCAGTACCCTGCAAGAGCGGGGCACTGTCTCTTTTGTTTTGTCTGGAAGGCAAAAGAGGGCACGGTGTGAAAGTTGGGTAAAACTTTGACACAAATGCGTCAAAACAAAATTTAGACGCTTGTGTAATAGACGAAAATGCGATAAACTAACAATAAACTCTTTATCGCGCGCTTTTGCAAAGCCTGCGCCCGATACCGAAACCAGGGCATGCCCTGAAAGATACAGGAGGAAACAGCAAGCATGATCTTTAAAAAGAAGCAGGATGCTGCGGTACAGCAGACGGCTGCGGGTGAGGCAAAGCCCGCAGCGAAGGGCGGCAAAGCAGCAGCCTTTTTCCGCAAGAACTGGAAATGGATGGTGCCGGTAGTGTGCGTGGCCGTGCTGGGCGGATGGTTCATCCTGCGCCCGGACAAGGCACAGAACGCCAATACGGACATCAACTATGTGCAGGTCTCGCCGTCCAAACGGGATGTGTCCAACACCCTCAGCGGAACCGGCACTCTGAACCCTGCCAATACATATAATGTTAAGTCGCTGGTAGCGGGCAAGGTGTTGACCAGCAGCTTTGAGGAAGGGGACATCGTGGAGGAAGGTACCGTGCTGTACACGGTGGACTCCTCCGATGCCACCACCAAGGCGGAGCAGGCGTCCATTGCTCTGCAGCAGGCACAGCGCAGCTACGACAAGACGGCAGACCGCCAGTATGTCCGCGCCGAGGTGGCAGGTGTTGTGAGTGCCCTCAAGGTGGCCAAGGGTGACGAAGTGACCAGCGGTCAGGAAGTGGCGGTCATCCGTGACAGCTCCAAAATGGTGCTGCGGCTGGAGTTCCCGGCAGCAGATGCCGCCACCTTCTCGGTGGGCCAGAGCGCAGAGGTGACGCTGGACGGCACCTTTGAAATGCTGACTGGCACCGTGACCGCTGTGACCGGCACCGATGCCCTGAGCACCGGCAACCTGCTCACCCGCACCGTGACCATTGCTGTGCGCAATGCAGGCGGCCTGACCACTGCGCAGGCAGCAACGGCAACCATCAATGGCGTGAACTGCATTGCCGCCAAGTGCTTTGAGTATCAGGCGGAGCGCACCCTGACTGCCCTTGCCGCCGGTACCGTGACGGCCATCAATGTGCCGGAAGGCGGAGCCGTGAACAAGGACGATATCGTGCTGCAGATCAGCGGCGAGGACCTGACCGAGGCCATCCAGTCTGCCGCCGAGAGCCTGCGCAGCGCCGAGCTGAACATGGACAATCTGCAGGAGGCCATGAACAACTACACCATCACCTCGCCCATCAGCGGCACCATTATTGAAAAGAATGCCAAGGCCGGGGACGCGCTGTCCGCCGGCTCGGACCTGTGCACGATCTTTGACCTGAGCTATCTGGAGATGACCCTGAACGTGGACGAGCTGCAGGTCAGCAGCCTGTCGGTGGGTCAGAGCGTGCAGGTCACGGCGGATGCCGTGCCGGACAAGACCTATACCGGCGTTGTGACCCGTGTTTCCATGAAGGGTACCTCCAACGGCGGCACCACCACCTACCCGGTCAAGGTGCGCATTGATGAGACCGATGGCCTGCGCCCGGGCATGAACGCCAATGCTGAGATCGTGGTGGCACAGGCAAAGAATACCCTTACCGTGCCCAACGCTGCCATCGTGCGCGGCGGCTATGTGCTGGTCACGCAGGACTCCCCCAGCGCAGTCAACGCAGACCCGGGCATGATCGCGCCGGACGGCTATGTGTATGTGCCGGTCAAGACCGGCGTCAGCGATGACAACTACACCCAGATCGTCAGCGGGCTGACCGGCAATGACACGGTGGCTTACGACTCTGCCGCAGCAAGTACCGATACGTACTATGACGACGGCGGCTATTACGAGGCGGATGCAGAGGGCACCGAGGGCGAGGAAGGCGCCGATGCTGCGAACAGCATGGTCGATGAAGCAGAACCGGAAAACGGGACCGTACCGGCGGAAGAGCCTGTGGAAGCCGAGGAAAAGCAGGGCTCCGCAGGGGATGACGTGAATCCGTCTCAGGCAGACGGCGTGGTCTATCTGGGCTGACACAGGAGGAATGCATGAGCGCTCTGATCGAGTTTGATGAGGTGTGCAAGTATTACCAGATGGGTGACACCACGGTAAAGGCTGCAGACCACATCACCATGAAAATCGAAAAAGGCGAGTTCGTGGCCATCGTGGGCCAGTCCGGCTCCGGCAAATCCACCTGCATGAACATCATCGGATGTCTGGATGTGCCCACCCACGGCACCTACCGCCTGAACGGAAAAGACGTTGGCCGGATGAGCCGCAACGAGCTGGCATCCGTCCGCAACGAGATGCTGGGTTTCATCTTCCAGCAGTACAACCTTTTGCCAAGGCTCAACCTGATGGAGAACGTGGAGGTACCGCTGGTGTATGCGGGCATCGGCCGCGCCGAGCGCCACGCCCGGGCCAAAGAGGTGCTGGAGCAGGTGGGTCTGGGCGATAAGCTCAGGAACCGCCCAAACCAGCTTTCCGGCGGCCAGCAGCAACGTGTTTCCATCGCTCGGGCGCTGGTGCGGAACCCGGCGGTCATTCTGGCCGACGAGCCTACCGGCGCACTGGACAGCCACACCGGCCGCGAAGTGCTGGGAATGCTGCAGCAGATGCACGATGAGGGCCACACCGTGGTGCTCATCACCCACGATAATTCCATTGCGGTGCAGGCAGACCGCATCATCCGTCTGGAGGACGGGCGGGTGGTCTACGATGGCGATGCCCATGCACCGGAAGCCGTGGTGCAGCCCACGCTGCTGCCGGAAACGCCGGATGAGGAGGAGAAAGCATGATTATTGAAACCTTCCGTCAGGCCATCCAGAACGTGTGGAGCAACAAACTGCGCACCTTCCTTACCATGCTGGGCATCATCATCGGCGTTATGGCAGTCATCGTCATCGTGGGCTTGGGCAACGGCATGACCAAAAGCATGCGCGACAGCTTTTCGGCACTGGGTACCAACACCCTTTCGGTGCAGGTGTGGGGCAACGGCTCCCGCACCGTTTCGGTGGAGGAAATGTACAAGCTGCCCACGGAGTACCCGGAGCTGATCCAGTCCATTTCGCCGCAGATCGATTTCAGCGGCAGCGGCACGCTGAAGATCGGCACTACCAGCTACCGCTGGTCCAACATCAGCGGCGTGGACGAGAACTATTCCGCCATGAAAAATTACCAGATCGCGCAGGGACGCGGCCTGCAGTACATGGATATGAAGGATAACAAGCATGTGTGTGTCATCGGCGATTACCTCAACCGTGTGGCCTTTGGTGGCAACGGCCTTGGCCAGACGCTCAAGATCGGTGCCAACAAGTTCCGCATCGTGGGCGTGCTGGCGGCCAAAGTCAGCGATCCGGACATGCAGCAGGGCAGCGATGACGACTGCGTTTACCTGCCCTATACCACGGCCATGCGCCTTTCCAGCCAGAGCACGGTGAACAACTATGCCGCGGTCATGGAGGATGAGAGCCGCGCCAACGAAGCAAAGTCTGCGGTGGAAAGCGAACTGCAGCGCCTGCTTGGCTCGGATAACGGCTACTATGTCTATAGCGCCAGCGAGTGGCTGGAGGAAATGAACAACATGATCAACATGGTCATTGTGATCCTGACCGGCATTGCCAGCATTTCGCTGCTGGTGGGCGGCATTGGCATCATGAACATCATGTTGGTGTCGGTGACTGAGCGCACCCGCGAGATCGGCATTCGCAAGGCACTGGGTGCCAAGGAACGCACCATTCTGTCGCAGTTCGTGGTGGAAGCAGCCACCACCTCGGCCCTCGGCGGCGCACTGGGCATTGCACTGGGCTACATCGTATCCATGGGAGCAAACAAGGTGCTGCCCATGTTCACCAGCGGCACAACGGTCACGGTCAGCCCGTCCTTCAATTCCATCGCAGTGGCCTTTGGCATCTCGGTGGGGATTGGCGTGCTGTTCGGCTACCTGCCCGCAAAGCGCGCAGCGCGGCTCAACCCCATTGAAGCATTGCGCTATGACTGAACTCTTCTCTGCCGGCGTTGCGCCGGACTGCAAAACACCAAGGAAGGGGAATATACCTATGAAAAAACGTCTTTTCGCATGTCTGCTTGCAGCATGCCTGGCTGTGTCCGTGCTGGTGCTTCCGGCATCGGCGGCCAGCCTGAACAACTCGGCCATCCAGACGGCCATTACACTGGGCGCTATGGATACCAGCCAGACCGGCAGTCTGGATGCTGCCGTCACCCGCGGTGCATTTGCCAAGATGCTGGTCTCCTTTTCGGCCTACCGCGAAAGCGCCAGCCAGCAGGGCAATCTGGGCACACTGTATAAGGATGTGCCCGGCAGCTCTCAGTGGGCACCCTATGTGCGCATTGCGGTGCAGCAGGGCTGGATAAACGGCTATACTGATGGTACATTCCGCCCGGATAATACGGTCACGCTGGAAGAAGCCTGCACCGCAGCGCTCAAGCTGCTGGGCTATAAAATGACCGACCTCAACGGCGTGTTCCCGACGGCACAGCTGAACAAGGCGCAGGAACTGGGCCTGCGTAACCAGCTGAACCGCAGCCAGAGCGAGGCCATGAACTATGAGGATTGTGCTTTGCTGTTGTATAACACCCTCACGGCAAACACCGCCTCTGGCAGCGCCTATGGTACCAGCCTGGGCTTTACGGTTTCGAACGGTCAGGTGGACACCTCCACGGTAATGCTCAAGAGCCTGAAGGGACCCTTTGTGGCAGCGGAAGGCACCCAGCTGCCTTTTACGCCGGTGAGCATCTACCGCAACGATAAGGTCTCGGCTTCTGCAGAGCTGAACCGCTACGATGTGTATTATTACAGCGAAAGTCTGCAGACTGTATGGATCTACACCCGCAAAGCAGCAGGCCGCATCACTGCCGTTTCGCCCAGCGCCAGCGCACCCACGGCCGTTACCGTGGCGGGCACCAGCTATCAGCTGGGCAGCACAGCAGTGGCTTCCAAGGTGTCCAGCCTGAACGGCGGCGGCGTGGGCGAAGTGGTCACTCTGCTGCTGGGCATGAACAATGAGGCGGCGGATGTTATTACCGGCGCAGAGGCCGACGAGGTGTTCTACGGCGTGGTGCAGGGCGCAGCCCGCAGCCTTGTGGAAGATAACGGCGCGGATGTGCTGCAGCGCGTGGCTGTCATGTGCACCGATGGTGTTCAGCGCACTGTGAATGTGGACAAAAGCCTGAACTACCCCAAGGGCTGGCTGGTAGAGATCCGCGTAACGCCGGAAGGCGAGTCCGTGAGCGGCATCGAGAACAAGGTCGTTACCGGCAAGGTCAATACAGATGCAACGGCACTGGGCAGCTATGCCCTTGCCGACGATGTACAGATTCTGGATACAACTGCGGAGGGTGTGGCTGGGACGGTTCGTCCCAGCCGCCTAGCGGGGACAGACCTGAATCTTCTGAACGTCCGCTACTATACGCTGAATGAGAAGGGCGAGATCGACCGCCTGATCCTGAATGATGTCACCGGCGACCTGTGGACCTACGGCGTGCTGGATGATATCAAGAATGTGGCAGTCAACTACTCGGAACTGCAGACGCTGGCCAAGATCATTTCCACCGGCAAGAGCGACAGCACGGATACGCAGGATAAGATCGTGGACGACCTGAAGGATGTTCTGGTGCCCACCACCAGCGAAGTGCTGTGGGGTGTGATCAACGGCGACATCCTCTCCACTCTGTGGCAGAAGATCACAGCCAACACGGATAGCCTGCTCAGCCTTGGTCTGCGGCAGGTGGGCAACCTTGTAGGCGAACCGTATGCGTCCATCTTCCGCTATATTGGCGGCGGCGCTACCTATGTGTGCTATGTCAATGGTTCGCAGGTAGCTTTCACCACCAACGTCAAATATCCGGTGCTGGTAGGTGGTGTTGCAGCCCGCAGAGAGACGACCGGCAGCGTGCGGACGATGGTCCAGCTCATGCCCATGAAAATCGATCAGGTGGGTGCAGCGTCGGTCATGAGCAACGGCACCCGCTTTGAGATGGCGGACGACGCACAGGTGTATCTGTGGTACAAGGGTCAGTACTACGCCACCAAGCTGACCGAGGTCAACTCGGAGGGCTACTACCTGACCGGCTGGTACGATAACTTTGGCTGTGCTGCGGGCAAGCGCGTGCGTGTGATCGTGGCCGTCAAAAAGGACTGATGGATTATTACAGCGTCCCGCGCCGCATTCTGCGCGGGGCAAGGCAGTTGGTGTACCCACGCCGCTGCCCGTTTTGTGATCGGGTGCTGGGCAGTGTGCCTGTCTGCCCGGATTGTGCCGCGGAGCTGGAAGAGCTGCGCAGGAAGCCGGGAATGCGGCTGGACGCTTCTCAGCATTATTTAGGGAAACTGACCGGTGCAGCAGCACCGTTCCGGTATGAGGGCTGTGTGCGGCGCGGCATCCTGCATACAAAATACCATGCTGCACCGTGGGCGGCGGTGGAGCTGGGCCTCTGGCTGGCAAAGCTGGCCTTTGGCAGCGAGATGCATATGGCCGGTGCAGAACCGGTGCCGGAGCTTGTGGAAGGCATGTCCCTTGGGTACGACTGCATCGTTCCCGTGCCGGCATCCGGCAGAGCACGCGGCTACAATGTGCCGCAGCTCATGGCGGTGCCGCTGGCCCGCGCACTGGGGATACCGCTGTACCCGAAAGCACTGGGCCGCACTCGTGCAAAGCGGCATCAGGCGGGCCTGCCCTTTGAGCAGCGCCTTGCCAATGTGGCGGGTGCCTTCCGGGTGACGGACACGGAACTTGTGGAGGGCAGAAAGGTGCTTTTGGTAGACGATGTGATCACCACCGGTGCCACGGCAGCAGCCTGCACACAGGCGCTGCTGGCAGCCGGTGCCGAGAGTGTGTTTGCAATTGCACTTGCCACTGTTGAATTTGAAATGTTTCCCGCAAGGGATCAGCCGCTGCAGGAAAACGAGCCGGAGTTTTGAAAATTTATTTGCAAAAACTTGGCAGAAAAAGCTTGACAAAACACCCTGAATCAAGTATACTAATTGAGCTATGAGCGATAACCGCTTGCAGATATCCGGGTGTAGCGCAGTTTTGGTAGCGCGCTTGAATGGGGTTCAAGAGGCCGTGAGTTCGATTCTCGCCACTCGGACCAAACAAAAATAATCCGAACTTGTTTCCGATAGGAGATGGGTTCGGATTATTTGTTTTCTTCGGAAAATTAGCGTTTGCGAAGCAATGAAAGCCCCAGTGGGGCTTTTAAGCGACGGAACGGTCTGCGTTAGCAGATGGAGGGGCTTTGCCCCGACAAGTTCCATGCAGGTGTCCGTGGAAGATAAAATCCGAAATCATAGATTGACCGATGATTGTATATGCAAATCGAAGGAGTTGATCAGGCACTATGGATAAACTTGTATATCAATATATAAAACGCTACGAGCCTAATGTAGAAGCGGATGATTTGTCTAACTTGAAAAAGCAATTGGTTATATTGCTAAATAAACTTCATGATAATAAATCGGTTTATAAAAACTTACCATTTGATTATATGCCAGTAGATCAACAATTAAAACTAATGCATCATCTCCGGACTTCGCCGGTGGCAGGAAGACAAATTATATCCAATATGACAAAAATCGATGCAGATAGATCTTTTTTAGAATTTGCTTGTCCGTCGTTAAATAATGTTTTTTCGGGCGATAGCGAACTTCGAGAAATTCGTGAGAACCTTTTAAGTCTGGACCAATGGGTTCTCGATACACGATTTCAGATTCGATTGACTGAAGACAGCCGTTCTCTTCTTTTGAATCTTATGAGAATTAATTCGAGTATTTTACGATGCTATCAAGAGGAAGATGATAAATTGTTGATTATGGGAGTAGGGTTAGCAGGATTTGAACGATTAAGGAGCTATATTGATTATGTTGCGAATGCATTATTACAGTTCCTAGTATATCATATTGTAGTTAATAAAAAAGAAAAAGCACTTGCCATTATTTCTCAGCTATGCATAAAAGCAGATGATTTAGATAAAGTCATGGATAAGAAATTGGAACAACAACATCAAAAATGGAAAATTAATCCAATTAAGTTGACGGCAGAGCTTGTTTCTGGTGGCTTTAGCGATTTTTTAACGCATCGCAGCCGTTTTGAAGAAGAAATCCATATCAAGCAGCTTCTGGTGGAAGAAATGAAAAATCGACCGGATTTTTTTGGCGAAATTCCATCAAAATACATTTCGTCCAAGCGACTCATACAACCTACAGAACTTCAAACTATTGAATCAATCATTACAGAAGGAAAACACGTCAACAATTATGGAAGAAAGCTTTTAAACACACAAAAATTTATTGATGTTTTTTCTTCATACGGTGGTCGAAGTTGCAATTCCATGTGCTTGATGGATCTGAAAGTCTATTTTCGAGAAATCTATCTCAGCCATGTTTGTTATGCACGAAAGCAAGCTGCATCTATTGTTTCAGAATATCTATCGGACGTTAGTGCCTGTTCACCAACATTCTCACTGGATTCTTTTCCACAATTTCGGTTGAAAAAGCAATACATTTTTCTTCGAGAAAAAATCAATCGTGGGTATTTTCGTGAAACGGGTTTATCCAAAGCGTATGTTTCAAAGTTTTTATTTGAAGAAAAGCTCTATACGCTGCTGTTGAAATCGTATCTCTTTTATTCACTTTCTGACGGTGTGAATGCTGTATGCGAGATATACTCTGAATTCCTGCAAGAATACTATGATTTGTTGGCCGAGTAATTTTTTTGCAAAACTCATTCCTCGCAAATTTTTACAACATGCTGTAAAATGAAGATGTTCGTAATATATCTCTCAGAAAGGAGCTTTTTTATGGCACAAAAGAATTTGATAGTATATGGAAAAAACGGAAAACGAATCGGCGGTGGAGCCGCACAATTGAAGCAAATCAAAAATTACGGAGGCTGGGATGCATATAATCGCGAGGTTTTCAAAGCTGGATATGAATATGGTTGGAAAGGGGCATGCAGTTCATTTATGAAAAAGATGGATAGAAGTTCTTTTGAAAAGTAACAATTTAGACTGCTATAACTAAAATGGATTATCTAAGAATGTAGAAATTGATTTGCTCAAAAACAGGGTGCGCCCCTGAATAGGACGCACCCTGCCAAAGACCACATGCGATAGCGATATGTACAGCAGGGCGTTCCCCGTAGCAGAGTTCCCATAAAACAGTATTTGCAAAAGCTCCCGAAATGGGGAAGATTTGGCGTGACTTCGGTCACGCCTTTTCTTTTGCTTCCAGTTCATCCAGAGGGATGTACCCCAGCCCATCGTACTTGATATGGATGTGCTGCACCCGCTTTCCGCTGGACTTATCCGGGGCATCCACATAGATGGCCGACACCAGTTCACGGAGAGCATAAGGGGTGAGTTCTTCAATATGAACGTACTTGTGCGCTTTCTGGACGAACTTTTCAATATTCTCGATCTGCTGTTCCTGTACTTCAATTTCCTGCTGGATGGAGAGAACTTCCTCTTCCAGCTGCTTCTGTTCGGCATCGTAGCTCTGACTCATCATGTCGAAGCGGTCATCGCTAAGCTTTCCGTTAACATTGTCCTCGTAAATCTTCATGAACAGCCGTTTGAGGTCTGCGATCCGCTTCTCATTCCGGGCAAGCTGCTTCTTCAGGACAGTCAGCTTTTCGGTGCTTTCCACCCGAAGCTGCTCCTCCATGACCTTGCGGAAGTAGTCCTCATGACAGAGGATGTAGTCCGTCACCCGCTGAACATGGCTTAGCACACGGCCCTCCAAAACCTTTACCCGGATGAAGTGTCCCTTGCACTTGCTCCCGTTCTTCTTGTGCAGAGAGCAATCAAAGAAGTCTTGACTGAAGTCCCTGTGATTGGACGAACCATATTGCATCTTGGAACCGCAGTCAGCGCAGTAGACCATACCGGAGAAAATGCTGCTCTTGCCTGTCCGGGTCATGCGGTGACGCTGGCTACGAATCTCCCGAACCTTTTCAAACACATCATCGTCAATAATGCGCTCATGTGTATCCGGGAAGATAGCCTGATTTTCCACGGGATTCAGATGTCTCTTTTTATCCCAGATAGAGTTAGTATAGGTCTTAAAGTTGACTGTGCAGCCAGTGTACTCCAGGCGTTCCAGAATCGAACTTACTGCTCTTTTATCCCAGCGATAAGGGTCTTCCGGGGCGGGTGAGTTCGTACTCAGGCCATGGCTCAACTTATAGGCGGTGGGAGTCAGAACTTTGTCCACCCACAGTTGGTTTGCAATTTGGGTCGGGCCACGGCCTTCCATGCACATGGAGAAGATGCGCTTCACGATTGCAGCCGCTTCTGGATCAACAAGCCAATGTTTCAGGTTCTCCGGGTCTTTCACATAGCCGTACGGCACATTGACCGTCAGCGGTACTCCACGCTCTCCCTTGGCCTTCTGAACAGCCCGAATCTTGCGGCTGGTATCACGGGCGTAAAACTCGTTGAACCAGTTCTTAATGCCCGCAAAATCGTTGTTTACGCTGTTCGGGTCAATGGTGTCGTAGTTGTCGTTAATGGCAATGTAGCGAACGCCATACTGGGGAAAAGTGAAGTTTGTGTACAGACCTGTCAAGGCAGAATTGCGTCCCAGTCGGGACAAATCCTTCGTGATAACGATTCCTACACGCCCCGCTTCAATCTCGACCAGCATACTCTGAAAGCCGGGGCGGTCGTAGTTCGTGCCGGAATATCCATCGTCCACAAAGAACACCGGGTTCGGAAAGTGATTCTTCTTAGCGTATTCCAGAAGAATAGCCTTCTGGTTCTCAATGGACAGGCTTTCGCCGAGCCGTGCGTCCTCTTGCGACAGTCGGCAGTAAAGTGCGGTGATTTTATTCGTTGCTCCAGACATTGTTGTGTCCTCCTTACTCTGTGGAGCAACTGTCGGTACAGGATTGGTTACCGGGTCAAGTATAGCAGAATTGGACGCAGTTGTCATTCGTCTGCACCCTCATCTTCAAATTTTTGCTGGGCGTTCTTGGCAACAATGCGCTCCAGCTTCTTCAAAAAGGACTCCTTGCCCTCATAGCTGCCGGTCACGGTGTAGGTGGTGTGACCGACTTTCTCCGTGGTGGTCAGTTCTGGAATCCAGAAAGCGGACAGGTTCTTGACATGGAGGTTGCCGTTCTCGTCCACATAAGAGCTGTGTTTCTTCTGCTCTTCGGTCAAGGGCTTCCGCTTGAAATAGATTTCATTTTCGGAGATGTTCACAGTCTCGCTGGTCTGCTCTTTCGGGGCATCATCATACAGCTGTGCGAAAAATGCCAGTGCATCTTCGGGTGGTTCTTCCTCCATGAGCTGCTCGAAAACTCGCTGTTCCTCTGCCGAGAGGTTATTCCATGCGGCTTCCAACTCCTGCTCGTTGGCTGCGTTGACGAAGGCTTCGATCTCTTTTTTCATGGTGCATCCTCCTTTGGCTGCGAAAAGCGGATTTTCAAAAAGTATGGGTTTTCGTGAGAGCAAGAATCGTCCCGTGGCCACAAATTTTCAATTCTTGAAAATTCTTGCCCTTTTGGGACAGCTTCTTGTTGGGGCGTGCCTGCCCCAAACCCTGCTAGGTGATTTCATTCTTGGTGGTTGCTATATTGCTTATATGCCTTTTCAAATCCTGATTTGTTATATATGATAAATTTATAACATTCTCCATCTTTCATGGAAATTGCTGCAACAGGAACGACCATCTGACTCCATGAAAGCTCCCTTATCTCGTTCATGGGCAATACAAGGTTGCGATACAGTGGACTGACTGTGAGCTTTTGAGTTGAATATGTAATGCTCTGTTCATCAATGTACAAACCACCGCCAATGATTCCATTACGGCATAAGCTACACACAAAAGTTTTTCCCATAATATTACCGCCTCCTATTAGTTGATGGTTGGTTAAGTTGAGTATATCATATTGATTTCCAGAAGAACACCCCTATATAGGAGATTTTAGCCGTTTTACTGCGTACGTGCGTACGAGAGATTGGTACGCACGTACGCAGCGATTTGCCCGAAGCGCACCCTATATAGCCGTTTCCCCCTCGGAGAGCCCACTACACTTTGCAGACCGCAGGGCTGAAAGCGTCATAGTGGGTTATTACACTTCCGCAGAAGTGCCTTTTCCTCGCCGCAGACAGCCCGGTGCACCTTTGTGAGAGCTTTCTGTCCGGCGAATCCACATCGCCCACAGGCGATGTGAGCAGGGATTCCAAAGGGGCGCAGCACCCTTGGCACACGACTTTGGTACAAAGTCTAGTGTGTTACACCTTTCCAGAGATGTACACGTTCCTGAAATGCAAAAAGCCCCATACCCAACACCTTGACGGTGCGGACATGGGACTTGATGCTTCCTCGGCCTAGCCGGGTACTCCGTAACCAATCCTGACAGGCAGTTGCCGTGTCATTTTTCGAAAACTGTTTTACGGATACCCAGCAGTCGGGAACGCTCTGTTTTTCTTTGCTGGTGGTGTGATGAGCCTGCTCCGCCTGCCATGCAGCAAACTCCCGCTGTCCTACCTCGCTGTTCCAGCAGGCAAGGATGGCTGGGTAGAATGCCCGTGCCAGACGGTCGATGACTTCATCGGGGTAAGGGGAAGTATTTGTGGACTTTTTCTTTTTGTTCAAACGCACGCTCCTTTGATCGTCCCACCGCAGCAAAGTCGGGCGAGAAAATCAAAGTTCCAATTTTTATCAGGCGCAAGGGCGCGGATGCTTTCCGCCCTGCACTTGCGGCTGGGGGCTCGTTGATGGCTTACAGGTGTCTGCTGTTATGCGGTCTTTTCTTCTTCAAGGGCTTCTGCAAGAGCCTTTTCCAGATAGGTTTCGATTTCAGTCAGGTAGTTAGCAGGTCTCTGCATTGCGAAGCGGAGAACCTTTTGCTTTTCCGGGTCAG
>NZ_JAFREG010000012.1:0-70665 GCF_017377615.1 Faecalibacterium sp. Marseille-Q4896 | reverse complement strand
ATCGCTACGACAAAGAACAGGCTGAACTGACCGAGAAGATTGAGCAGTACGAGCGGGAAGGCCGTGCTGAACACGATCAGCTGGACAAGATTCAGGATTTTATTGATGAAGTCAGCAAGTACGCTGGCATCACCGAACTGAACTATAAGATTCTGCATCAGCTGATTGACAAGATTCTGGTATCCAAAGCGGAAAAGATCGATGGCGAATACGTCCAGAAAATCCAGATTTTCTACCGCTTTATCGGCCCATTGGATGCCATCGAGTAACAAAGTCAGAAAAGTCACCTCCGAGAACTATCCTACAGATTCCGGCCGGGAGGGAGAACTGATCTTCCGACTTGTCTACCAGCAAGCAGGCTGCAAAAAGCCCTTTTCTCGCCTATGGCTGTCCAGCATGGAGGAAAACGCCATCCGGGAGGGCTTCGCCCACCTCAAACCGTCAACTGAATACGATGCGCTGTACAATGCAGCTCTCTGCCGGGAACGCGCCGACTGGATGGTCGGCATCAATGCGTCCCGGCTTTTCTCGTGTCTGTACGGTCAGCCGCTGGCGGTGGGGCGCGTTATGACCCCGGTGCTTGCCATGACGGTGGTGCGGGAAGCCGCCATTGCCGCCTTTGTGCCGAAGAAATTCTACACGGTTGCCCTGACCCTTGCGGACGGCGGCACCGCATCCAGCAAACGGTTTGCCCAGAAAGCGGATGCCGAACTGCTGCTTTCCAAATGCCGAAAGGAGGAGCGTGTCACGGTGCAAAAGATGGAACGCAAGGAAAAATCCGAAAGCCCGCCGCAGCTCTATGACCTTACTGCATTGCAGCGGGATGCAAACCGTCTGCTGGGATTTACGGCACAGCAGACCTTGGATTATGCCCAAAGCCTTTACGAAAAACGACTCATCACCTACCCCCGCACGGACAGCCGCTTTTTGACGGAGGATATGGCGGCATCCCTTCCGGGGCTGGTGACGGATGTGGGCAAGGCGTTTGCCATGGAGGAACAGCTTCCTATCCATGTGCAGCAGGTCATCGATGGCAGCAAAGTCACCGACCACCATGCGCTGCTGCCTACGAAAAGCATGGCAAAAGCAGACCTTGCTGCCCTCCCTGCCGGGGAGCGGAATGTCCTGCGGCTGATTGCTGCACGGCTGCTCTGCGCTGTGGGCGAACCGCACTGCTATGCAGAAACTACGCTCACCACCATCTGCGCCGGGGAAGAGTTCTCCGCAAAAGGCAAAGTTGTGCTGTCCGAGGGATGGAAAGCCATGGAGCGGAAAATGCTGGGAAAACTGCTGGGCAAGCAGAAAGAAGCGGTTGTTCTGCCGGACGTGCAGGAGCAGAGCCAGTGCAGCGTTGCCGCTGCCGAACTGAAAGAGGGGCAAACGTCCCCGCCGAAGCATTTCACCGAGGACCTTCTGCTTCATGCGATGGAAACCGCCAGTGCAGACAGTATGCCGGAGGGTGTGGAACGTCAGGGCATCGGCACTCCGGCGACCAGAGCCGCCACCATCGAAAAGTTAGTGCAGAAGGGTTTTCTGGAACGCAAGGGCAACAAGAAAACCAAGGTGCTGCTGCCTACCGGCAAGGGCAAAGCCCTTATTACCGTAATGCCCGAAGAAATCCAATCCCCGGAAATGACCGCCGACTGGGAAACAAAGCTGCTGCAAATCGAGCGCAGCGAAATGGAGCCGGAAACTTTTATGACTGAAATTAAAGAAATGATCTCCTCGCTGGTAACGACCACCGAGGCTGCGAAAGGAGCGAATGCGCTTATGAAAAACAAAATTATTGGTGTCTGCCCGAACTGTGGGAAGCCTGTCGTGGAGCGCGAAAAGGGCTGGTTCTGCGAGAACCGGGAGTGCCGTTTCGTGCTGTGGAAGGATAATGCTTTTCTGAAACGGCTCGGCAAACGCATGGACGCTCATGTGGCGGACAAGCTGCTGCGGGACGGTCGTGTGCGCCTGAAGGACTGCAAGAGCGCCAAGGGCAAGACCTACAATGCTATCGTGCTGCTGTCCTGTGAAGCCGATGGCCGCAGCAAGTTTTCGCTGGAATTTGAAGGTGGGTGCTGATGGAGCAACGAAAAGAAGCGGTCTACCTTATCAACGATGAACGCTATCTCCACCTCCGGGAAAACGGTGCAGGAGTCGGCTTTGCCACCTACAATAAGGTGACCGGCGAGCCGCTGGAAAGCGGGCAGATTTCCGAAAAGAACCTGCCGCCCGATGGCAGGAACGCCATTCCTGCTGCCCGGAACTGGTATCTGTTTGAACTTTCGGACGATGACCGCAAGGTCATCCAACAGGAAAGCGTAAAGATCCTCGAAAACATCCCGCAGGCGGGCATCGGCAGGCGGCGCATCTGGGAGCCGGAAACGCTGCCGAAGGATATTCGTCTCATCAACAGCCACTATGACGACCTCTACCGCATTCCCGATGGCGGAGTTGTACAGGTGGATTACCCGGATGGGCGCAGCTTTACGGCACGGCTGGAACATCTGGATGATTATCACTTTGACATGGGCGGTCTGGGCAATGTGTTCCACATCTGCCAGTTTGCCGAGGTCATGGAACGGAACCATGCCGACTTCTACCCGGAAATTCAGACACAAGACGAGCAGGCTGCATGGGAACTGGGCGGCAAGGGCTATCTTGCTATCCAGTCCTGTGAGGATGGCTGGGACTACACCATTTACCACAGCGATTATTCTGTGATGGACGGCGGGCAGCTGGATGCACCGGAACTGACCATTCAGGAAGCCCGTGAGCAGATTCTGGAAGCACACCACATGGAAAAGGGCCGGCGGCTACTGCAGGACTACGATGCAGTCATGGATAAAGTTGCGGAAGCCGAGGAACTGAGTGCAGACCATCGCCCTTCCACACTGGAAAAGCTGGCAGAACTGGCAAGTGATACGTCTGCGCCAAAATCCTCTGCACGTTCTGCACCGGAACTGTGAGGTGGACGATGCAGCAAAAATGGAACCAGAATTTTGACGGTGAACCCATGACAGACATCCCGCAGAAGTTTCTGAACGCAGGGTGCGATGTTTATATGGTGATGCAGTTGCGGCATGACGAAAAAATCCTCGATGAAAGATTTGCTTCCATGCGGGAACTGCATCGTCGTGGCAAAACGCCCGACCCGGAGCATTACGAGGTCACCTACTATGCTGATTTGCCCGTCATGTGGCAGGATGTGCCGGACAACGAGGTTCTGGAAGAACTGTTTCAGATGTTCAACCTCTCCCGTCCGCAGGATTTTGAGGGGCACAGCCTGTCGGTCAGCGATGTGATCGCACTCAAACGCAATGGCGAGGTGTCTGTGCATTATGTGGACAGCATCGGCTTCAAAGATTTACAGGGGTTTCTGGACAAGCAGCCGGAACGCCCTTCGGTGCTGATGAATCTCAAAGAAAAGTGCGATGCCCCGGAGTGCAATCCTACCGTCTGCCGGAAAGCGAGGGATGAACATGAACTTTGACCACGAGGAATTGACCCTGATGATGCTCTACAATACCGGCACCCGACTGGGGCTTATCCACGAGTTGCGGCTGATGCAGTGCTACCTGATGCCCGACGAAACCGCCCTGCGGGAACTGTCGGAGGGTGTTATCGAAAAGCTGAAACTGCTGACCGATGCAGAGTTTGCCGAACTGGAATTTCCACTGGACTGATCTTTGCCGCCTGCGGGCGGCATACATAAAGTATTTTGTTCTTCCAAAAGATATGCTATAATCAAATTAGACAAAATTCCTCTCTTCAAGCGATTTCTCCGCAATTTTCCTGTGGCTCTGCTCGTATCAAAAATAAGGGACTGAATTTTAATTGTCAGAACGGAGGAACCATTATGGCAATCTTTGAAAAGACCATCCTAAACAAAAACTTTGACAAGCTGCTTCGGAAGCTGGAAAATGAAATCCCGGACAGCAGTTGGTCGGAAGATTTAGAGGCAGGCAGTGATTTCAAAGAGGGCGATGCCCGGTGCAGTGTCCGTGTATTTGAACGGTACAGCATGATGGGCGGCAACCGCCTGAGTCTGACACTGACCATGTTCCAGAATGCGGACAGTCCGATCCGGCTGTCTGCCATCACCGCATGAGGCAGTCAAGCGGTGTTCTTCAAGGTGAACACCCTCGGAGAAGAATCTTTTCTGGACGATGTAAAGGACCTGCTGGAAGAAATTTGGGAGGAATAAGATGTTTTACGCTGGAATTGATATGCTGTTCAGCATTCTGTTTCCCATCCTGTTCCTTGTGGTTATGGGCATGATCCTATACACCATCATCGGAAATATCAGCACATGGAATAAAAACAACCATTCGCCGCGGCTGACTGTTCCGGCAACGGTTGTGGCAAAGCGAACGGAAGTTTCTCGCCACCATACAGACAATACGATGGCGCATACGTTCACGACCTATTATGTGACCTTTCAGGTAGAGAGCGGCGACCGCATGGAGCTTACCGTAAGTGGTTCGGACTACGGAATGCTTGTGGAGGGCGACATTGGAAAGCTGAGTTTTCAGGGCACCCGCTATCTTGGGTTTGAGCGGAGCTAATTGCAGCACAATATAAGATGCCTAAAAAGCTATCGAAATTTCAGAATATGTTGTTTCGACTTATGCCAAATTCAATGTTCAAACAAATTGGTTTCAAAAAAGCAGATGTAATCAACTTGTGCAACACGATGTCTGAATTGGATTTCAGCGATTCGTTATGTACTGAACTCGACAACTCGGAATTTGGCGAAGGAGTGTGAATGGATGAAAAAGAAAATAATTCTATCAATAGCGTTTCTGATTAGTTTATTACCAATGTTATTTAACCAATATGGCGGATTAAAAGGTGTACAGGAAATTACCGGCTTGATAAATCTACTCAATCCTATTGGAATAGTGTCTGTCATTTTGTTTGTTTTAGGAGTATGGTTTCCCGTCAAGAAACGAGTTGTTAGTAAAAGTTTAGGCGCATTAGGCGTGATTGGGATTGTGGTCTCCGAAATATATAAATTCCTCACCTGGCATACATTGACTGTCACCGGTGAAGTCAGTTTACAGAATAGCATTCGATTAGCATTCCCCGAGTTTTATATAGGATTGACCATTTCTTTGGTAATGGTGATTGCTTATTTTGTGATTGACAAGTAAACTTGGCATAAGGACAACTTCCCGTTTACCACCCAAGAACATCCATGAGAGAGGAGTGACCGTTATGAAGGAAAACAGAAAACTATTAAAAGAAGTGCTCAAGGACATCCGGCACGACATGACCGATGAGGAAGTGCTGAATCTGCTGGCAGACAGTAAGATCTCCGTCAGTCCTGAAAGCGAAAAAGAAAAGTATACGCTGGGGCAGCGTGCAGCGGATTCCATTGCAAAATTTGCCGGAAGCTGGGCGTTTATCTTTTCCTTTACCGGTGTTCTGATCCTTTGGATGGTGGTCAACACGGTGCTGGCTGCCAAGGCATTTGACCCGTATCCGTTTATTCTGCTGAATTTGGTACTGTCCTGTGTGGCGGCGATTCAGGCACCGCTGATCATGATGAGCCAGAACCGTCAGGAGGAAAAAGACCGCCGCAGAGCGGAAAATGACTATAAAGTCAACTTGAAGACCGAGATCATGATCGAGGACCTGTACGATAAAGTAAACGCCATTCTTGCCAAGCAGTCCGCACTGGAAAAGCGGCTGCAAAACGATGGCAAAAATCATACAAAGCAGCAGGAAAACAACTGAATCCTAGCTTTTTTGCGCCAAAATGGGATAAGCCGGAAAGAAAACGGTGTGCGATTTCATCTCCCGGTGTTGATTTTTGTCTCATTGTGGTAATGGGGGAAAGACAGATACAAGATATTGTTGCAAAAGTATTATTTTTTCGTGAATATTAGCGCTCTTATATTGACAGTGCTAAAAAACAATGCTATAACAGTGGCGTGCTCAGGAGGAAGGGCAAAAGGAGAGCCGCAAGGCTCCCCGGAAAGCTCTTCCGAGTGGACGCTTCAGATTTTTTGCCCCGACCCGAACGCCGGGATTGGAGGAATGATTTATGCTTATGCCGACTGTTTTCCATGAAAACCTGTTCGATGATTTCTTCGATCCGTTCTGGAATGACGCTGCACTGGAACGTATGATGAACCGTGAGGCTCGTGATACCTTTGGTAAGCGCGGTGCAAACATGATGAAGACCGATGTCAAACAGACGGACAACGGTTACGAAGTAGCTGTTGACCTGCCGGGCTGCAAGAAGGAAGACGTTCAGATGGATCTGAACGACGGCTACCTGACCATTCAGGCAGTGCGCAGCCACAGTAATGACGAAAAGGATAAGAAGGGCCGCTATCTGCGGCACGAATCCTTCTCCGGCACCTGCGCACGCAGTTTCTACGTGGGCGATGTGAAGAAGGAAGACATCCACGCAAAGTTCGAGGATGGCGTCCTGCACGTCGAGCTGCCTGCTCCTCAGCAGACGAAGGCTTTGCCTGAGAACCCGAATCTGATTGCAATCGAGTAAAACGCCGGTCGTGTGCGCCAAGGCACAACGCACATAAGATGCCCCCGGAGAGCCGCAACAAGCCCTCCGGGGGCATTTTTTGTTTCCTGGTATTTTTCCGCAGCGGCAAGCCTTCGTCAAAACTCCGGGTGCCATTCATCCCGGATGCCAATGTCAGCACAGATGATTTTTCCGCACAGCGGCGCAGAAGCTTCTGCCATATGCAAAGGCTTATAACTGTCGAAGGTTACGGTCAAATCTGCATGGGCAGCACCCTCGGCAACCTCCCCGGTATCCGTGTTGATGCCGCTGGGCAGGTCTACAGCCAGCACAAAGGTGTCGCTCTTATGCAGACGGCGTATCAGCCCGCAGGCAGCAAGACCGGAAGGCCGAAGTGCGCCATAAACTACCATAGATTCCATAAGCGAGTGACCTGAAAAGGCCGCTCGCTTTTTTGTTTACCACAGAGCTGAAAGGAGGCCAAAATGCCAAACAAAACGCAAGAATACCTTAACCTCGCCCAGCAAACGGCAAAGGAACTGACCCGATATTGGGAAAACTGGTCGGACTACCTGACCACTGCATCCCGGCTGTACAAGTACAGTTTTGCAGACCAGCTGATGATCTACGCCCAGCGCCCGGATGCCACCGCCTGCGCCGACTTTGACATCTGGAACAACCGGATGAACCGCTATGTCAGACGTGGCTCTAAGGGTATCGCTCTGCTGGACGAATCCAGCGGATTCCCGCGCCTGCACTACGTTTTCGATGTGTCGGACACCGGTGTGCGCCGTAATTCCCGTGACCCGGAGGTGTGGCAGTACAACGATGATCTGAAACAGCCTGTTTCGGAAATGCTCGCCGCTATCTACGGCATCAGCGGAGAGCGTGTTAGCCAGCAGCTTGCCGATGTTGCCGGAAAATTGGTGGCGGATTACTGGGACAACAACGGCGGCGACATCCGTGCCATCGTTGACGGCTCGCTCCTGATGGATTATGATGAAGCCGGGGTGGAGATGCAGTTCAAAAGCGCAGCAGCAATGAGTGTCACCTACACGCTGCTGGAACGCTGCGGCTTTGAGCCTGCCGGGTGGTTCGACAAGGACGATTTTCAGGCAATCTACAATTTCTCTACCCCGGATAGTGTCTACGCCCTCGGCGCAGCCGTCAGCGACATGAGCCGAGAGGTGTTGCGGAACATCGAGCGCACCGTAAAAACCACCATTCGCCGCCGAAACAATGAAAGGAGCCAGCATGAATATGAGCAGCAATCTGAGTTACACGCAGACCGGGGATTATCTTCTCCCGAACCTGACCCTGCATCAGCCGAAGACCCCGCTGGGCAAGTACGGCAGGATGCGCCTGAGCTTTCTGAGGCAACAGCGCCCGGTGCTGTACAACACGATGCTCCTGAACGGGAGCCTGTACCCGACCCTGACCGAACTGGAGCAGACCGCAGCAGCGATGAAGAAGCAACTGATGGCCGATTTGCTGGCGAAGAACCCGGCTCCGGACAAGGAGAAGAACCAGATGGCGTGGGTTCAGCACATGAACATCCTGCGGGAGCAGGTCGAGGAAGTGATTCAGACGGAGCTGATCTACAGCTAAGTTTTCTGGATGCCGCCATTCCTACCGAAACCCAGCAAATCGAACATATCGACCGAGCGGAGAGCGAAAAATCGCCCTCCGCTTTTGTTTTGTCGCAGGCCGAGATTGAGAATGAACTGCGCAAGCATGGTTCCGGTTTTCAGGATGGCAAGCAGCGGATCATCGAACTGTACCAGACACAGCCTGACCGCAAACTCCGTGCCAAAGCACTGGCAAAAGAGTACGGCATCGGCGGACATTCGCAGGATTTTCTGGACGGCAGCAGCGGTTTTGTAAATCATGATGGGAAAGGACTTGAATTTGACCACTACCCGGATCATCAAAAGGTTACGTTAAGCTGGGCGCAGGTCGAAAAATATATTGACCTGATGATTCAGTCTGACCGCTACCTGACCGATAAGGAAAAAGAGCATCGTGCCGCCGTGCAGGAAGCGGAACGACAGCTCCCAATGCTGGATGGTGATGCCGCTGCCGAATACAATGCTCTGAAAGAGCAGTACCCCAATACCCTGATTGGCTTTGAACTGGGCGGATATTTTCTGTTCTATGACAAAGATGCAATCACTGTAAAGGAAGTTTTTCGCTCTAATTTGCTGTCACAGGAAAATGCGCTGGGAAAAGTCAAAGTGACCGGCTTTTTGCGCAGAGAGTGGGTAGCAAAATCGCAGAAGCTGTGGGCCGAGGGCAACAGCATCTATCTAGCCGGACAGGGCGGAGATGGTACCCACCATCAGACAAAATATCTGCGAGAGGAAGATTATCTGCCGATCGGCATCATCGTCAAGCTAGATGGCCGGGATTTCCGTGTGGATCACGTCAACTTCATGTTCAAATCCGTCAGCTTGCAGGACATGGACTTGACCAACAGCGGACAGCCCATCTTCCGGGTTGAACGGTTGCCCAATATCCGGGAACTGTATGAACAGCAGCAGGATGAAATTATTGACGTTTCTCCTGAAAAGGCTGTTGATTACAAGGTCGGTGACGAAGTTGTTGTTGACCTTCCCACCCGAACCATCGAAGGCAAAATCGGCTATGTTGGCGAAACCGATGTGCGCATCGACACCAGCGCGCATGGGCAGTCGTGGGATAACGAGGTACTCAACAAGCAGCAATTCGAGGACGGTCTGCGGCGGGATGAACCTACACCTGATGAGGAACTGGACAAGTTGCCTATCTCTGTGGAGGTCAATGGCGAGTGGCAGACCTTTCCGGATGCTGCTGCCGCAGACGAAGCCCTGAACGCTGAACCGATACCGGAAGCCGCAGGAAATTTTCACATCACGGATGATAATTTGGGTGTCGGAGGCCCCAAGCAGAAATTCGCCCGCAATATTGAAGCCATCCAGACCTTGCGCACTTTGGAGCAGGAGCATCGCGGTGCCACCGCCGAGGAGCAGCAGGTGCTTTCGCAGTATGTAGGCTGGGGCGGTCTTGCAGATGTCTTTGACCCCAACAAGGAAAACTGGTCTGCCGAGTACACCCAACTGAAAGGGTTGCTCACCGAAGAGGAGTATGCCGCCGCCCGCGCTTCCACTCTGAATGCCCACTATACCTCTCCGGTGGTAATTCGCGCCATCTATGATGCTGTGGAAAAGATGGGCTTCCAGTCTGGAAATATCTTGGAGCCTTCCATGGGTATTGGCAATTTTTTCGGTATGCTGCCCTCTGGCATGGCTGACAGCCGTCTGTATGGTGTGGAACTGGATTCCATCACCGGACGCATCGCCCAAAAACTATATCCACAGGCCGACATTACGGTTGCTGGCTTTGAAACCACCGACCGCCGAGATTTTTACGACCTTGCCGTAGGTAATGTCCCTTTTGGTCAGTATAAAGTCAACGACAAGGCGTACAACAAGCTGGGATTTTCTATCCACAACTACTTTTTCGCCAAAGCCATCGACCAAGTGCGTCCGGGCGGCGTGGTGGCGTTTGTTACCAGTCGTTACACGCTGGACAGTAAAGATTCTTCTGCCCGCAAGCACATGGCAGAACGAGCCGATTTGCTGGGGGCCATTCGTCTGCCCAACAACGCTTTCCGTGCCAACGCTGGCACGGATGTTGTCAGCGACATTATCTTTTTGCAAAAACGTGACCGCCCCATCGACCACGAGCCGGACTGGGTGCAGTTGGGCAAAACAGAAGATGGCTTTGCCATCAACCAGTATTTCGTAGACCACCCGGAGATGGTGCTGGGCGAGCTGACCACCGAAAGCACCCAGTACGGACGGGAGGAACTCACCGTTGCACCCATTGAGGGTGCAGTGTTGGCAGACCAGCTTGCAGAAGCGGTGCAGCATATTGAGGGCAATTACACTGCGGTGGAGATTGCTGCCCCGGACGTCGCAGATGTGGAAGCACAGCGCAAAACGCTGCCCGCAGATCCTACCGTGAAAAATTTCAGCTATACTGTGGTGGATGGCGAGATCTACTACCGCGAAAACTCCATCATGACGCAGGTGGAATTGTCCGATAACGCCAAGGGGCGCGTCACCGGCATGGTGGAACTGCGGCAGATCATCAATGACCTGATTCAGCAACAGTTGGAGGATTACCCAGATGCCGACATCAAGGCAACACAGGAGCGTTTGAACGCCGCCTACGATGACTTTACCGCAAAGTACGGTCTGCTGAACGACCGTAAAAACGGGCGGCTGTTTGAGCAGGATTCCTCCTATTATCTGCTGTGTTCGCTGGAAAATCTGGACGAGCAAGGGCAGCTTAAATCCAAGGCGGCGATGTTCACCAAGCGCACCATTCGCCCGGAACGCACCGTCACCAGCGTGGATACGCCAAGTGAAGCGTTGGCGGTGTCCATCGGGGAACACGGCAAGGTGGATTTGCCCTATATGGCAGAACTGCTGGGCACACCCGACGAGTACGGGCGCATCACCACTGAATTGTCTGGTGTGATCTTCAAGGACCCTGTCGCCGACCCCACCGACCCGGAAGCGGGCTGGCAGACTGCGGACGAATACCTTTCGGGTAATGTACGCGATAAGCTGCGGATGGCACAGCTTGCTGCGGAAAGTCACCCGGAGTTCAAGGTTAATGTGGACGCACTGACCAAGGCACAGCCCAAAGATCTGGAGGCATCTGAAATTGATGTGCGTTTGGGTGCCACATGGCTTGACCCCTCTATCGTACAACAGTTTATGATGGAAACTTTTCAGCCGCCCTATCGTATCCGCTACAACAATGCCATCACCGTTCGCTACTCCCCTTACACTTCCGAATGGCGGATCAGCAATAAATCTGCTACTGGCTTTGGTGACATTATGGCCACTGAAACCTACGGTACCCGCCGAGCCAACGCTTACAAGATTTTGGAGGATACCTTGAATTTGCGTGACAGCCGCGTTTATGATACCATCGAGGAGAATGGGAAAGAAAAGCGTGTGCTGAATCAAAACGAAACCACCCTCGCCCAGCAGAAACAGCAGGCCATCAAGGACGCATTTGCTGGCTGGGTCTGGAAAGATCCACAGCGACGCGCCCTACTGGTAAAAAAGTACAACGAGCTTTTTAACAGCACCCGCCCCCGTGAGTATGACGGTAGTCACATTCATTTTGTGGGCATGAACCCGGAGATCAATTTGCGAGAGCATCAGCGCAATGCGGTTGCCCATGTGCTGTATGGGTACAACACCCTTTTGGCGCACGAAGTCGGTGCTGGCAAGAGTTTTGAGATGGCGGCTTCCGCTATGGAACTGAAACGTCTGGGCTTGTGTCAGAAAAGTCTTTTTGTCGTGCCAAACCATTTGACGGAACAATGGGCCAGCGAGTTTTTACGTCTGTACCCCCATGCGAAGCTGCTGGTTACCAGCAAGAAAGATTTTGAACCCGGTAATCGAAAAAAATTCTGTGCGAGAATTGCGACCGGTGATTATGATGCAGTTATCATCGGACACAGCCAGTTTGAAAAGATACCCTTGTCCGCAGAACGACAGGAGCGTCTGATTCAGGAACAGATGGATGAAATCGAGGAGGCCATCGAAGAAGCGAAAGCACAGGTTGGCGAGCATTTCACAGTAAAGCAGCTGGAAAAGTTGCGCAAGTCTCTGAAACAGAAACTGGAAAAGCTGCAAGGCGCAGACCGTAAAGATGATGTGGTTACGTTTGAACAATTGGGCGTAGACAGGTTGTTTGTGGATGAGAGCCAAGCGTTTAAGAACCTCTACTTGTACACGAAAATGCGTAATGTCGCAGGTTTGAGTACGAGCGAGGCACAAAAATCCAGCGATATGTTCGGCAAGTGTCGCTATCTGGATGAAATCACCGGTGGCCGTGGCGTGATTTTTGCAACGGGTACACCCCTGAGCAACAGTATGACCGAGATGTACACCCTCATGCGCTACCTCCAGTACAACACCTTGCAGCAGAAAGGGCTGACCCATTTTGATGCGTGGGCTTCTACTTTTGGTGAAACTACTACTGCCATCGAACTTGCGCCCGAAGGCACCGGATACCGTGCACGCACTCGTTTTGCGAAGTTCTTCAACTTGCCTGAACTGATGGCGATGTTCAAAGAAGCAGCAGATATCAAGACCAGCAATCAGCTTCATCTCCCGGTGCCTGATGCAAAATTTGAGACGGTGGTGGTCAAACCTTCGGAAATCCAACAGGACATGGTGCAGGCGTTGAGCGAACGTGCAGCCGAAGTCCACAGCGGTTCTGTTGACCCCTCTGTGGATAATATGTTGAAAATCACGTCGGATGGCCGCAAAATCGGTCTTGACCAGCGGTTGATGAATTCCGCTCTGCCCGATGACCCCAACAGCAAGTTAAATGCCTGCGTCAACAACGTCCTGCGCATCTGGAACGACACCAAGGAGCAGAAGCTGACCCAGTTGATTTTCTGCGATATGTCTACTCCCAAGGGGGACGGTTCGTTCAACGTCTATGATGATATTCGCACCAAGCTGCTCAACGCCGGTGTGCCCGAACAGGAGATCGAGTTCATCCACAACGCAGATACGGAGAACAAGAAAGCAGAACTTTTCTCCAAGGTACGCAGCGGACAGGTGCGTGTGCTGCTGGGCAGCACTGCCAAAATGGGGGCAGGGACCAACGTCCAGACGCTGCTCGTAGCGGTGCATCATCTGGATGTAGGCTGGCGTCCGTCTGATATGACCCAGCGCAACGGCAGAATCATCCGCCAAGGCAACCAAAACAAACAAGTCTACGTCTATAACTACGTCACGGAATCGACATTTGACGCCTACCTCTATCAGACCCTTGAGAATAAGCAGAAGTTTATCTCGCAGATCATGACGAGCAAATCGCCTATGCGATCTTGCGATGATATTGACGAACAGGCTTTATCTTACGCAGAAATCAAGGCTCTGTGTGCAGGCGACCCTCGCATCCGGGAAAAGATGGACTTGGACGTGCAGGTAGCAAAATTGAAGGTGCTGCGCGGAGACTTCCAGAATCAGAAATATCGTCTGGAGGATAAGCTGCTCAAAACTTTCCCGGAGGAGATCCAGAAACAGAAAACCCGCATTGCTGCTTTGCAGCAGGATTCACAGATTGCAGCAGCACACCCGCAAGACAAAGAAAACTTCTGCGGTATGACCATCAAAGGTATGGTGTACGATGACAAAAAGGCTGCGGGCGAACGGTTGCTGCTGGCTCGGCAGGAGATGCCCAATGCCGATATGATGCTGCTGGGCACCTACCGTGGCTTTGAACTGAACATCCGGTTCGACAGCTTCAAAAATGAGCATCAAGCCGTTCTCCGGGCAGAGTTGAGCTATCCGGTATCGCTGGGCGATGATGCGCGCGGCAATATCACTCGTCTGGACAATGCCATCGACAACTTTACGGACCGTATTGCAGACGCTGAAAATGCTCTGCAAAATCTGGAGCAGCAGAAACAGGCTGCAGAGGTTGAAGTGGCAAAGCCGTTTGCACAGGAGGAAGAACTGGCCGAAAAGTCTGCCCGACTTTCTGAATTGAACGCCTTGCTGAACATTGATCGCAGTTCGGCACAGGATTCTCCCGAAAAAACAGAAGAAACTCCCACAACTCGTCCGTCCGTGCTGGCTGCGCTGGAGGAAAAGGTCAACCAACCGGAACCAGTCAAGCCGTTCAAGAGTTATCTGGATAAGGAGGGGCGATAATGTGAAAAAGCGGGAACACCGTCTATTTATTCGTGTGACCGATGAAGAACGAAACCGCATTTTAGATAAGATGTATGGAATGGGCATCCACAGTCTGAGTGCCTATATCCGCAAAATGGCACTGGATGGCTACTGCCTGAATCTCGACCTTCCACAGCTGCGCCGAATGGCTTATCTGCTTCAGAATTGCAGTAACAATCTGAATCAGGTCGCCAAACGCGCTAACGAAAACGGCAAGATCTACTCTGCCGACCTTGCTGATCTGCGCACCCGGCTGGACGAACTGATTTCCATTGGCAAGCAGATTCTGACTAAACTGGCAAATCTCTAAGAAAATTCCCGCAGTTGGAGGACTGCGGGTGTACATATAATGCTTGACATCCTTGCAGTGCAATAGTCGATACCTTTATAATAAGAGCGAACAGAAAGGAAGTGCCTGATATGATGTCTATCCTGAAGAAAATTGTTCTCTTCCCGGTTTCTCTCTTTGTGGCTTTTCTGGCTCTGATGGCGAAGTGGCTGCTCACGTTGTCCAGCTATGTGGTTGCTCCGCTGATGCTCTACATCTTCGGCTGCGGCATCTACACTGCCTACCGCCAGACTTGGGATCAGTTCTTTATCCTGCTGGTAGCTGAGTTCATCTGCTTCGTTCTCTTTTTCGGTGCAACAGCCATCACCGAGGACATCGGACGTTTCAGTGAGTGGCTTGCCGAACTGTAAGAAATAGTTTTAATCGTTTGCCGCCTTCGGGCGGCATTTTTCTTTTATGGGGGTGATTCAGGATGGCCGCGACACGGCTGATCGCGTTGCACAAAAACAAGGGCAAGTCGGTTGCGGCTTGTCTGAAAAGCCGCACAGACTATGTGCAGAATCCAGATAAGACCGAACAAGGTGAACTGGTAAGCTGCTACGAGTGTAGCCCTCTGACAGTCGATGAAGAATTTATGCTTTCCAAGCGGCAGTATGAACTTGCTACCGGGCGCAGACAGAAAAGCGACATCATCGCCTATCAAATTCGACAGTCTTTCAAACCCGGTGAGATCACCGCCGAGGAAGCCAACAAGGTGGGCTATGAACTTGCCATGCGGTTTACCAAGGGCAAATACGCTTTTATCGTTGCCACCCACACAGACCGTCACCACATCCATAACCATGTGATTTTCAACTCCACCGCATTGGACGGTTCAAAAAAGTTCCGGGATTTTTTCTTTTCGGCACTGGCCGTTCAGCGGTTGAGCGACTTGATTTGTCTGGAGCATCAGCTCTCTGTTATTGAAATAAAGCCCTACCGGGAACGGCAGAAACGTACCCTCTATCCACCCAAAGAAAGCAATCGTGATAGGCTGTGTGGCATCATCGACAGCATCCTTGCAGAAAAGCCCAAGGATTACGAAGATTTTCTGCAAAAACTGGAACAACAGGGTTATGAGGTCAAGCGTGGAAAATACACTTCCGTCAAGGGCGCACGGCAGAAGCGGTTCATCCGCTTCAAAACGCTGGGGGCTGGGTACAGTGAGGATGAACTGCAAGCGGTGATTGCGGGAAAAACCGAACACCGTCCGCGTCAGACACAGCCGTTCCAAGAGCCGCCGTTCCAATTGCTGGTTGACATTCAGGCAAAGCTCTCCGAGGGCAAAAGCGAAGGCTATGCACGATGGGCGAAAAAATATAATCTGAAAGAAATGTCCAAGACGCTGATTTTCTTGCAGGAGCACAAAATTGGCAGCGCAGATGAACTGAATGAACGCACAGCGGCGGCAACAGAAAAATACCACCAGCTGGGAGATTCCATCAAAGCCGCCGAAACACGGATGGCGGAAATTGCTGTGCTGAAAACGCACATCGTCAATTACGCCAAGACCCACCCAGTCTACGATGCCTACCGGAAAGCGGGATATAGCAAAAAGTTTCTGGATACTCACCGGGAAGAAATCACACTGCACAAAGTAGCCAAGGCCGCTTTCGATGAAACTGGCTTAAAAAAGCTGCCGAAGGTCAAAGCACTGAATGCAGAGTATTCCGATCTTCTGACCCAAAAGAAAGCAGCCTACCCGGACTATCGCAAGGCACGAGAAGAAATGCAGGAGTTGGTAAAGGCACAGAAAAATATTGAATTGTTCTTCGCAGAAGAAAAAGACGCACAGGAAAAGCAGCAGACCCGATAAACGAAAGTCGCCGAGGATTCTAACCCTTTCATGGGGCGGAATCCTCGGCGACTTTTTTAGTTTATGTAGCAGCGATCCTGCGTTACGAGCCAATCTTCACACAGCCGTTGGGCTTCATCTGTTGAGCGGCACACGCAATTGAACAGCTTGCCGTGCAGGGAGCAGTAGGTGTAACGGATTTTGGGCACACCGTTCTCATCCCGAAACTTTGTGTAGCGTTCCTCACCGGGCATCAGATAAAGCTGCTCCATTTCTGCATCGTCCTTTCCGTTTTCATGTGTCAGGCACACAACGCACCTATTCTATCATGAACTTAGGAATTATGCCATTGACGCTTGCACCAAAAAGCGCCCCGGATTTTCGGAGAGAGTGTGCATTGACACATTCAATAGCGTTCGGAAAGAACGCGCAGCCTGCACCGGAACGGTGCAGATCAGAAAGGGTTTGGGATTTCCCAACAAGCATTTTGCAACGCAAAATTTGCATTTGTGCGCACGAATGCCCTGCTTGCTACAATGGTGTTGGTTCTGAGAAGTTCACAGCCAGTGAGCTATACAGATGCCCAAACCTAAGCTACAATGAAGATGTGCTGAGAGAACGAAGCATTGCTTGAGCTGAACGCTCGTACGCGCAAACTGTTCTCCGCCATCTCCATTGCAGCGTTCGATTGACGCAGGTTGAGTTATCGGCAGATAAAAATGTTGCCGTACATTCGTGTCACAAAGCAAGCTGAATCGGTAATGGGCATAGGCGGAACCGGCATTAATATCCTCGACCGCGTGGGCGGCGGCGATGCCTTCGCCAGCGGCCTCATCTACGCCATGCTGCACGACTACAAGGCCATGGATATGATCAACTTTGCCGTGGCCAGCAGCGCCATCAAGCACACCATCCACGGCGATGCCAACATCACCGACGAAGTAAGCTCCATCCGCAACCTGATGAACATGAACTACGACATCAAGCGTTGAGTTTCGCCTTAGCGCTTCCGTCTGCCGGGAACCGACCGCTGCACGTTGGTTTCCGGCTTTTTTTATACCGTCAGCGTCACAAATTGACACCAATTTATCATTCTTCACGAAGTATGTGCTAAAATCTCTTGACAGCACCTCACAAAATATGTTATCTTTTGTAAACATCCTTGAAAAGATATGACATTTTCTGGGGACCGAACACAAACCGATTTTTCTCTGGAGGAAAGACCCATGAAACAGGAGATCATCCGCAAACTGAGCGCTGCCGTGGCCATGAGCCTCGTTGTTGGCGTCTCTCTGGCCGCCTGCGGCGGCAGCAGCAGCTCCACCGCTGCCGGTGTGACTAAGACCGGCTCTGCCGAAGGCTTTGGCGGTGCTGTCACCGCCACCCTGACCGTGGATGCCAACGGCACCGTTACCGACTGCAAACTGGAAGGCGCACAGGAGACCGAGAGCATCGGCGGCGCTGCACTGGAAGAGCTGTCCAAGCAGGTCGTGGCCGCCAACGGCCCCGCCATCGACGGCGTTGCCGGTGCCACGGTGACCTCCAAGGCCGTCCGGAAGGCCGTTGCCGCCGCACTGGGTGTGGAGCTGGCCGAAGAAGCCCCCGCCGACTCTGCTGCCGCAGCCCCCGCTGAGCCCGCCGCCATCGTCCCGGTGGAAGGCGGCATCCAGATCGGTCAGGCCTATGCTGCCGCCCACGGCACCAAGTGCTTCACTGAAGCGGTGGCTGTGGTGAAGGATGACGTCATCCTCGCCGCCTACCTCGACGATTTTCAGTTCACCAGCACCGATGCAGGCGTGACCGCCGTGCCCAACTCCGACTCCGACTTTGCCGCAGGCTACGCCGAGGGCAAGGTGCTGATGTCCAAGCGGGCCAACGCCGATTATTACAGCAAGATGATGGCTGAAAAGGGCGGCTCCACGGTCGCTCTGGATGCAAACTTCGACGCCATCCAGAACTTTGCCGTCGGCAAGACCATCTCCGAGCTGGAGGATGTGGCCGCCAAGGGTGCCGAGGCTGTGGACGCCGTCTCCGGCGCAACGCTGGTGGATACCGCCGGTTATCTCTCTGCCATCGTGGATGCCGCCAAAAACGCCCAGACCACGCAGGCCGTGGAGTTCAACGGCAGCTCCGAGGACCTGAAGCTGAATGTGGTCTATGGGGCCGCACACGGTACCAAGTGCTTCACCTCCGGCGCTGTCGCCACCGCCGGGGACACCATCGTGCTGAGCTACATTGACGAGTTCCAGTTTGCCGGTTCGGACGCCGGGGTCGTCGGTGTGCCCAACTCCGATTCTGACTTCGGCGCAGGCTACGCCGAGGGCAAGGTGCTGATGTCCAAGCGGGTCAACGCCGATTACTACAGCAAGATGATGGCCGAAAAGGCTGGTTCCACCGTTTCGCTGGATGCCAACTACGACGCCATCCAGAATCACGTGAACGGCATGAGCATTGCCGACGCCGAGGCTCTGAGCAAAGATGAAAAGGCTGTGGACGCCGTTTCCGGTGCCACGCTGGTGGATACTGCCGGCTACGTTGGTGTGCTGGTGGATGCCGCAAAGTAAGGCAAGAAAAATAACGTTCCTCTGAACACAGCAGCGCCCGCCGGGAGATCTCCCGGCGGGCGCTGCTTATTTATTATACGCAGTTAGCACAATCTAACCATCTGGTGGAAGAAAAGGCAGGCCACCTGTATGCAGTCTGCCTTTTGCCTGATGCGAAAGCCCGCAGACGCGCGGGGCTTACAGCACCAGCGAGGGCGCGGTGTAGACCCGTGCCTTCAGCTCGCTGTTTAGCATATACAGCCCCTTGCTGTCACCGCCGAACAGATCCATCTTGGTAATGAGGTCAGCGGCGTTCTTCTCCTCCTCACCCTGTTCCTTGATGAACCAGTCCAGCATCTGCATGGTGCGGAAGTCCCTGACCTCGTATGCGGCGGCGTAGATGGCATTGATGCTGGCGGTGACCAGCATCTCGTGTTCCAGTGCTCTTTTCAGCGGGGCCATGTGGTCGCCTCGTTCCCACTCCGGCTTTGCGATAGCCTCAAAGGTGACGCCCTCGCCGTTATTCTGCAAATACTGACAAAACAGCATGGCGTGATCCCGTTCCTCCTGCGCCTGTACCCGGTACCAGTTCTCAAAGCCGTCCAGTCCGACGGCGGCGTAGTAGTTGGCAAAGTCCAGATACAGATAGGCGGAGTAGAACTCCTTATTGATCTGCTCGTTGAGCAGAAGAGATACGTTAGCGTTCATGATACTTCTCCTCCATAAGATTGTCTTTTCCTGCTCCCGGCATGGGGGCAGATATACCGTACCCAGAGCGATGCTGGGATGCTCCCTTTTTTCATCTCCAGGAACACCTGCTCCGCTTTGGGATGCTGCTGCAGCTCCGTTACGGCGGCCAATATCTCCTCTGCGTATTTTGGCATACCGCCAATTCTCCAAATGCAAGAATGAACCTTATTATTTTGCTTTTATTATACCTATATTTTTTTCTCTGTCAACAACCACAAAGGGCTTGTGCTCCAAAAGCTGCCTCGAAGCCGATTTTCTCAAATTATGTGACGCCGTCACAGTAAAACCGCTTGTCACGCGGTAATACTACGCATAAAAGCACAGCCGCAGAGTACATCTGTGGCTGTGCTTTGTGTTCAGTTGCTCACTGTTGTGTGGACTGGATATGGAGAGACAACATATCTCCCGATCCTACATGGGTTATCTTATCTGCCATCACTCTGGCAGTTTGCCTTGCAGATATGTCGGCATCCCCACTGCGGTCGTATCCGGCCTGACCTTAAACATGGCTTTTTCAATCTACCTCCCTTATCGGTTTTCCGCGATATATTTCTCCGCCATGTGGACTGCCACCGCGCCGTCCGCCACGGCGGTGACCACCTGACGGAGGGGCTTCGTCCTCACGTCGCCCACGGCGTATACGCCGGGAATACTGGTTTCCGTGGTCTCTCCGGCCACGATATAGCCGCCGCCGTCCAGCGCCAGTTGACCCACCGCCAGCGCCGTGGCGGGCTGTCGGCCCACGCTGACAAATACGCCGTCGCAGTCCACCACGCTTTCCTCACCGGTGACGGTGTCCCGCAGGCGGACGCCGGTCAGCCTGTCCCCGGAAAGCAGCGCGGAAACGACGCTGTTCCAACGGAATTCCACGTTTTCGGCCTGTGCCAGCGGCTCGTGATAGATCTTGGTGGCCCGCAGGGTGTCTCTGCGGTGGACGAGGATCACTTTTTTCGCCACGCGGCTGAGAAGGAGGGCATCTGCCGCGGCGGAATTGCCGCCGCCCACCACGACCACCGTTTTGCCCTTGTAAAACATCCCGTCGCAGGCGGCGCAGTAGGCCACGCCCCGGCCCAACAGCTCCGTCTCTCCGGCAACGCCCAGCGTTCTGGGGTCTGCGCCGGTGGCCAGCACCACGGTTTTCCCCCGGAAGATCCCCTCGCTGGTCTCCACGAGCTTGGGAACCGCCGTCAGATCCATGCGGAGAACTTCCGCGTATTCGCTGCGTGCCCCAAAACGCTCCGCCTGCTTTTGCATATTCTCCGCCAGAGAGAAGCCGTCGATCCCGTTCTCAAAGCCGGGGTAGTTGTCGATCTGCTCGGTCAGGGCCATCTGCCCACCGGCGGACAGTTTTTCCAGCACGATGGTGTCCAGCCCCGCCCGTGCCGCGTACAGGGCAGCGGTGTAGCCGCCCGGTCCGCCGCCCACCACGAGCATATCATAAACATGATTGTTGTTCATATCTGAACCCTCCGTTATTTCGCCAAGGCTTCCTGAATGAAACGGTCGATTTCTGCCTTTGAGCCGGGCGCGATGATGGAATCCACGGCCTTTCCGTTCCGGTACAGCATCAGAGTTGGGATGTCCTCGATCCCCTCGGCCCCCGCCAGCTGCGGCTCCTCGTCAATATTGATCTTGCCGACAGCAAGGCTGTCCGCGTATTCCTCTCCAATCTTCTCATACGCAGGGCCGATCCTCCGGCAATAGCTGCACCAGGGCGCCCAGAAATCCACCAAAACAGGCTTTTCCTCCCGGATCAACTGCTTAAACTGCTCCTGATTCATATTCATAGCTGCCATATCTGTCAGCTCCTTTCCTTTGTTTGGGTATTCTCAAGACTCCGGTCTCGTCCCACACCACATTGTGACCTCATCCTGAGGTGACGGTACTCTGCCCTTGGGACATAAAGCAGATGAGTAAGACCATCATCTGTACGAAAATAGCTGCGGTTTGTTGCAGCTTATTCTGCGCAGAGCTCAGCCACCAGAGCGTCCATCTGCGCTTCGTTGGTTTGGTTCAATGCACCACGCAGAGACACTACCGTTTCGTAAAGGTGGATATCCTTCATCTCCTCCAATTTGGTGCGCATCAGCCGCGCGGCAGCAGGTGCCCAAGAGCCGTCTTCAATAAGGCCAACCCGGCGGTTTCGGAATCCCTTTGTCCGTAAATGTTCCAAAAACTCCCTCATGGGCGGAAACAGTCCTCCGTCATAGGTGGCGCTGGCTAAAACCAACTTCCCGCAGTAGAACGCACTGGCAACAGCGTAGGAAAGATCTGTCACAGTGAGATCACATATGTTGACCTGTACGCCTTTTTTCTCTAATTTACCCTTGAGGGTCTTCGCCGCATGGGCAGTATTTCCATGGATGGATGCGTGGGCAATCAGTATGCTCTCCGATTCTTCTGGTTCCCATTGTGACCAGAGATCATAGAACCGCAGACACTCCTCCAGCCCTTCTGTAAGCACGGGACCGTGGAGCGGGCAGATTGTTTTGATCTCCAGCGCGGAGATTTTTTTCAGCAGCGCCTGCACCTGTGCGCCATATTTCCCGATAATATTGTAATAATACCGTCGGGCCTGCGGCACCCAGGGGGCACGGGCAGTCCGTTCCAGTGAGCCAAAGCGTCCGAAGGCATCCGCCGAGAACAGGATTTTTTCCGTTTCCTCATACGCCGTCATCACCTCCGGCCAGTGTACCATCGGCGCCAGCAGAAAGCGCAGCCGGTGCAAACCCAAGGAAAGCGTATCTCTTTCGCCAACCTCCAGCATACGGTCTTCCGACAATGCACCTGTGCCGAAGAACTGCTTGATCAGGGTAAATGTTTTCGCGTTTCCCACGATCTTCATCTCCGGGTACTTTTGTGCCAGCCGCATGAGGCTGCCGGAATGATCCGGCTCCATGTGTGTGACCACAAGATAGTCGGGGCTGCGCCCCTCCAACACCCGCGCCACATTGGAAAGCCATTCTTCCGCCGCCCGTGCGTCCACGCTGTCCATCACGGCGATCTTCTCATCCAGAATGACATAGGAGTTGTAGCTCACTCCCATAGGCTGGACGGAGTACTGGTTTTCAAAGAGTGCCAATGTGTTATCATCCACCCCTACATAGCGGATGGCATCTGTTACCGTTTGGATAGCCATATAAAAAATACCTCCTATTTTCCTTACTCAGACTCTGACTGATAGGTTCTTCTTTTCTAATGGAACATACGCTCAACCGCGGATCGACGGTCGCGCATTTTACCGTTGCCTTGCTTCCCCCAGAGTCGTTACATGTGGTACACCGCAGCGGAGCGAAGTCCTTCCGGCAGGCCGTCGGGCGCAGCAGGTGAAAGTTCCCAGCGTACCTGCCCCGCCCACTGGGAGGCGACGGCGGAGAAGTGGAGCATGACAATACCGAGATCCAATGCGGCATCCAAATTATCGGTGTAGGCATCCTCCTGCTGCACCAAATAGATGCTGTGATCCTGCACAAGGAAGCCATAGGGCTGACGGTTGAGATAGCTGGGGGAGAGCGAAGCGGCGTAGAAGGACTGCCAGAGCATATCGTCGTAGAAGTCTATCATCTCGTCAAGCCCAGACTTGTTGCTCCAGCTCCCCATGTGAACCAAATCATGCACGCCCTTTTTGGGCGCGTAGTACTGCTGCTCGGCCCGCACATCGATCTGAGACATACTTAGGATATTCAGCCGCAGCTTTTTTGCGGTCTTTTCCCCGTAGCCAAAGGCAACGATTGCCGCCACCTCTAACGGGGTGGCGAGAGACAGTGCCTTTTTGATTTTGTCGCTGTCGGTGAAGGTCATCCAGCAGGTGTCAATGTCCAACTCAGTCAGCTTGAGGACGAGATCTTCCATCATGTAGCCGGCGTTGATGGCCGCATAGGAATGCGGGGCAGACATAAGGAGCAGGTAGTGCGGTGCTCCGATGAGAAATTGATTATAGCCCGCTGAGCTCTCCAGCGCCGGCTGTGCATCCTTGTCCAAGACGATCAACTCCGTTGCAATCTCCGGGACAAGACGGGGGCAGGTCTTTTCATAGTAGGATCGGAGCTGGCCGATAGCCTCGCTCGGAACTTCCTTTTCGCAGAATGCGTGAACGGATCTGCGATTTTGGATCATAGCGCTGTAATTCATAGTAGTATCTCCTATTCTGATGTCTTTGGTTTTCTTATAAATCGTCTATCAGTGCGGTGCTCTTGGCGTAGGCGGTACTGCGTGCCTCAAAGAAATCGGTCTTGACCATGTTGGCGTCGGCGTACTGGCTGACCCATTCCATGCTCTCCGGTTCGCTCTCAAAGCCTGGATACAATGCGGGATAGCCAAGGCTCGTCCAGCGGAGGTTGCCGAGATAGCGGATGTAATCGCTGATCATCTGCCGGTTCAGCCCCGGGATGTCGTCGCCGATTACATAATGTCCCCATGCGATCTCCTGCTCCACGCCCTCACGCATCATCTCGCGCAGCGCTTGTACGCTCTCGGCGGTGAACAACTCCGGCTGCTCCTTTTGCAGCTCCGTGATGATATTGCGGAACAGCCACAAGTGCGTGTTCTCATCGCGGTTTATGTAGCGAATCTCCTGCGCCGAGCCGGGCATCTTCCCGTTTCGGGAGAGATTGTAGAAGAACATAAAGCCGCTGTAAAAATAGATGCCCTCCAAAATATAGTTTGCCATCATCACGCGCAGCAGCGTGGGAGCGTCCTTCCGCTCCTGAAACTCGTTGTAGCAGTCCCCAATGAAGGTGTTGCGGCGCAGCAGATGCTCGTCCGTTTTCCATTGGTAGAGGATGTCATTGCGCTCCACGGGGGAACAGATGGTGTCGAGCATATAGCTGTAGCTCTGTGAGTGGACACACTCCTGAAACGCCTGAATGGACAGGCAGAGATTGACCTCGTTGGCGGTAATGTAGGCGCCGATATTAGGCAGGTTCGCTGTCTGAATGGAATCCAAAAAGACAAGAAAACTCAGAATTTTATCGTAGGCGCTGCGCTCGGCTGACAGCAGGCGTGGATAGTCCTTCACATCCTGCGAGAGATTGATCTCCTCAGGGATCCAAAAGTTGTTCATGGCCTGCCGGTACCAGTCGCTGACCCAAGCGTACTTCATATTGTTGAAGTCGTTGAGGTTTGTGGTATTGCCGCCGATCATGCGCCGCAGGCGCACATCAGGGTCGCCCTCCGGGTTAAAGAGGGGCTTTTTCTTCAGTTCCGTCATGCTATCCTCCTTATGACGAGCAGCTTTCGCAGGCCTCGACCTCAAGGGCCTTGCTGCGGACATAGTAAATGGTCTTGACGCCGGCCCTCCACGCCTCCAAATACAGTCTGAGCACCTGACGCATGGAATAGTCGTTTGTGATATAGAGATTCATGCTCTGCGCCTGGTCAATATGTCTCTGGCGAAGGCCCGCGGCGCGTACCGACCAGCTTTGGTCGATTAGATGCGCTGCCTTATAGTACCACCATGTGTCCATAGAAAGCTCTGGAGCAACGCGGGGCAGCATGCTGCCCTTTTTTTCCTCTAAAAAGAATTTCTTCATAATTGGATCTATACCCGCCGACGTGCCGGAGAGGATAGATGTGCTGGAGGTCGGTGCGACCGCCAGCAGATAGGCGTTGCGCATTCCCTGCACCGCCACCGTTTTCGCAAGCGCCCGCCACTTTTCGGAGGTATAACCCCGCTTTTCAAAATACGCGCCCGTCTGCCAGTCGCTGCCCTCAAAGAGCGCGTAACGACTCTTTTCCCGTGCCAGAGCTGTGTCCGCCTTGACGGCGGCGTAGTTGATGAGCTCGAACACTGCGTCGGTGAAGGCAAGGTGCTTATCGCTCTCCCAGTGGATGCCGCGCTTTGCCAGCATGTGGTGGTAGCCGCTGACGCCCAGGCCGATGCTGCGGTACTTCTGATTGGTAAGCCGCGCGTATTCCAACGGGTAGAAGTTGAGGTCGATCACATTATCCAGTGCGCGGATGGCCGTTTCCACCGTGCGTTCCATATAGGCCTCGTCCTCCACCGGCAGATTACCGAGAGACAGACTCGCCAGGTTGCAGACCACAAACTCACCTGGGCGTGTGGCCGTCACCACAATTGTGTCGCCGTTCTCCGTGTGCACCTCAGTGCTGATGTGCTCGATGGGTGCCATGTTCTGCGCGATCTCCGTACAGAGATTGGAGCAATAGATCATTCCCGTGTGGCCGTTTGGGTTCATATGGTTTACACTGTCGCGATTGAAAGCGAAGGGTGTGCCGGTCTCCACTGCCGAGCGAAGCACCAGCCGCACGATGTCCTTGACGGTGACGCTGCGCTTTTCGATGCGCGGGTCATTGACGCAGTCCAGATACCGCTTCTCCCATTCTGTACCCCAGTAATCCTCCAGTGCGTAGCCCTTGACCGTGAGGATCTCATGCGGACACATGAGATGCCACGGTGCGTCTATGTTCTCCTCCGCCAGTCGCCAGAAGAGATCCGGATAGCACACGGCGGGAAACACATCATGTGCCTTCATGCGGTCGTCGCCGTTGTTGGTGCGCAGTTGAAGGAATTCCGGCAGATCCCGGTGCCATGCGTCTAAGTAAACCGCCACAGCGCCCTGCCGCATCCCCAACTGATCCACCGCCACGGCGGTGTCGTTGACCAGCCGGATCCAGCGGATAACACCGCCCGCCGCCCCTTGAAAGCCGCGGATGGTGCTGCCTGCAGCGCGCACCTTACCGAAGTACATCCCCATTCCACCGCCGAATTTAGAGACCTTTGCGAAGTTGTCCAGCGAGCGGTAGATGCCGTCCAGACTGTCCGGCACAGTGTCCACAAAGCAGCTTGAAAGCTGATGGTAGGGCTTTCGTGCGTTGGACATGGTAGGTGTCGCCATCGTGACCTCCATACGGCTGAGCATATCGTAAAAGCGTTTTACCCACCCCATGCGGTCAGAGCCTTCGTTCATAGCAAGATGCAGCGCGATACCCAAAAACATCTCCTGCGGTGTTTCCAGCGGCACGCGGCTGCGTGACTGGATCACATAGCGTTTGAGCAGCAGGTCAAGGCCGGAATAGGTGAACAGCTCGTCCCGTTCCGGGCAGAGAAAGTCCTCCGCCATGGCAATCTCCTCGTGGGTATAGTGGGCAAGGATATAGTCACCGTAGAGTCCCTTATCCGTCAGATAGCGAAGCTTGCCATAGAGGTCGCAGACGCCGCGCCCCTCCCATTCCTGTGCGTTGCGACAGCGAAAGGAGTGGTTCAGAAGCCGCGCCGCGATGAACTCCCACTTGGGTGCCTCTGCCGTAGTCAGCTCTACCGCCGCCTTGGTCAGTGCCTCAGCCCGCTCATCCTCCGTCATGCCCAGACGACAGAAACTCTCAAACTTCATTTGAAGCGCCGCGAGGGAGTAGACTTCCTCGGTAAAATCCATCTGGATGCGGCGCAGCACCTCGTCAAGCGAGTCATCCCCCACCGTCCGCGCGATGGTATGCCGGACACGGCGCAGCGCAGACCGCTTTTCGCGGTAGAGGATGTACGCCTTGGCCACCTCATAGTGTCCGCGCTCCATGAGCGTTCGCTCCACCTCGTCCTGCACACGTTCTACGGTGAGCGGCACTGTGACGGAGAGATTGTTGAGAACGGTGGCGAGGATCTCATCCATCTCTCTGCTCCCGATCTCCTTGCCCTGTCCGTCAAACGCCTTTTTCATGGCGTTGAAAATTTTCTCCTGTTGAAAGGGAACAGACTCCCCGTTTCGTTTTCTGATCTCCATTTCGATCCTCTCATCTTCTCCGGTCACTTCTCATGTCCTTTTGGGCAAAGAGCGGGCAAGCGCAGTATCACGCTTGCCCGCTCTGTTTTTGAAAGCCGGTTTTTCTGCAGCCGACGCGGCAGGGCTGTTTGTTGTCTGTTGTCTTGGTTTTGGCTTTCCTGCCAGTTATTTCATAGATTCCAGAATGGCGTCCGCCAGTGCTTCCAGCTCAGTGCGCTTGTCCGTGCCCATGGACGAGGCGAGGCTGAGCCGCTCGTTGAGCACCGTCATGTTCTTAAGCTCATTGTTGACGAATTTCTGCATGAGGTCACCGGACTTCACCGCCCATGAGCCGTTTTCAATGATGGCAAAGGTGCGGTTTTGCAGATTCAGTGCCTTCATATCCATGAGGAAGTCATGCATGGCAGGGTAGATGCCGAGGTTGTAGGTCACAGAGGCCAGGACAATGTGACTGTACTTAAACGCCTCGGAGATCAGCTGGGAGACATGAGTGGAGGACACATCGTACATCGCCACCTTGCTCATGCCCTTATCGCAGAGCGACGTCGCCAGCGCCTGCGCCGCGTTCTCCGTGTTGCCGTACATAGAGGCGTAGACGATGAGCACGCCCTGGGTCTCAGGGGCATAGCGGCTCCATGTGTCGTACTTTTCAATGAACCAGCCCAGATCCTTGCGCCACACGGGGCCGTGGAGCGGGCAGATGTACTTGATCTGATCCAAAACGCCGCCGGCCTTTTTCAGCAGGAGCTGGATGTGGGGGCCGTACTTGCCCACGATGTTGGTAAGGTAGCGACGGGCGTCGTCCAGCCAGTCCCGCTCGAAGTCCACCTCGTCGGCGAACAGCTTGCCGTCCAGCGCTCCGAAGGTGCCGAAGGCGTCGGCGGAAAAGAGGACGCCGTCGGTGACGTCGAGGGTCACCATGGCCTCCGGCCAGTGAACCATAGGCGCGCCCACAAAGGTGACGGTGTGTTTGCCGAAGGAGAAGGTGTCGCCCTCCTTCACCTCGATGCACTCATGTCCGTCCACATGGAAGCCGAACTGCCGCATGAGCATGAATGCCTTCTCGTTGGAGATCAATTTCACCTTGGGATGGCGCAGCAGGATCTCCTCGATGCAGGCGGCGTGATCCGGCTCCAGATGGTTGACCAGCAGGTAGTCCAGCTCGCGGCCATCCAGCACATACGCCAGATTTTCCAAAAGCTGGCGGCAGGCAGACCAGTCCACCGTGTCAAAGAGCACCGTCTTTTCATCCAGCAGGCAGTAGGCGTTGTAGCTTACGCCCCGGGGAATGGGAAAGCAGTTTTCAAACAGGGCCAGGCGATGGTCGTTGGCGCCCACCCAGTAGAGGTCGTTCGTTACTTTACGCACGCAATACATCTTATCTTGCCTCCTTCACGGCCTCAAGCCTTTACAAATTGATCCTTCGTCTCCGCGCACTCGGGACACACCCACTCGGCGGGAAGCTGCTCAAAGAGCGTACCGGGCGCGATCTCGCCGTCCTCGTCGCCCAACTCCGGCACATACTCGTAGCCGCAGCCGCTGCAGACGTAGCGGTCGCCGATGGGGGCGGGCTTCGGCGGCGTGGGTCGCTTCATCTTTACCATGGGCGGCGCGGGCAGCTTTTCGCCGCTATCCAGCGCGGCAGTGAGCAGGGGCAGGATCTCCTCCACATCGCCCACGATGCCGTAGTCGCAGTTCTTGAAGATAGGCGCGTTACCGTTCTTATTGATGGCCACGATGGTGGAGGCGTCCTTGATGCCCTTAAGGTGCTGGGATGCGCCGGAGATGCCGCAGGCGATGTACAGATTGCCGGTGAACTTCTGACCGGACATACCCACATAGCGGTTCAGCGGCAGATATTTGAGAGTCTCCGCCACAGGGCGGGAAGAACCGATGGCCGCGCCGGCGGCCTTGGCCAGCGACTCTACCAGTTTCATGTTCTTTTTCTCCCCGATGCCCTTGCCCGCGGAGACCACCCGTTCCGCCTGCGGGATGGGCGTATCCATAGGGATGCCCACGGAGAAGTCGTGACCATCCTTCTTCAGCGCCGCCACAAGGTCGGCCACCTGCTGGGCAGCATCCCCCTCCCGGAAGATGGTCTTTTTGCGAATGCCGGTGATGGGCGCGGGTTTCTTGGCCGCCGAACGGCTCTCGCCGCCGGAGCTCTTGCCCAGCCTGCCCAACAGATGAGAGGCGATGACCACCCGCTGGATCTCGTTAGTGCCCTCGTAGAGGGTGGTGATCTTGGCGTCGCGGTAGGCCCGTTCCACCTCCATGCCCTTGAGGTAGCCGCTGCCGCCGTGGATCTGCAAGGCATCATTGGTGACCTCCAGCGCGATGTCCGAGGCGTACATCTTCGCCATGGCGGACTCCATGCCGTAAGGCGCGTGCTGCTCCTTCAGCTCCGCCGCGGAGTAGATGAGGAACCGGGCGCAGCGCAGCTTGGTTGCCATATCCGCCAGCTTGAAGGCGATGCTCTGCTGGGCCGCGATGGGCTTGCCGAACTGGACACGCTCCTTGGAATAGCTCAACGCGTGCTCAAACGCGCCCTGGGCGATGCCCAGCGCCTGCGCGGCGATGCCGATGCGTCCGCCGTCCAGCGTGGACATGGCAATCTTGAAGCCCTCGCCCTCCTTGCCCAATAGGTTTTCCTTGGGAACCTTCACGTTGTTGAAGATCAGCTCCGCCGTGGAGGAGGAGCGAATACCCATCTTGTCATAGTGGTCGCCGAACTCAAAGCCCTTCCAGCCCTTCTCCACGATGAAAGCGGAGATGCCCCGGGTGCCGATGTCCGGCGTGGTGACGGCGAAAACCACATAGGTGTCCGCCTTAGGGGCGTTGGTAATGAAGATCTTGCCGCCGTTGAGGAGGTAGTAGTCCCCCTTATCCAGCGCCGTGGTCTCCGTGCCGCCGGCGTCGGATCCGGCGTTGGTCTCCGTAAGGCCGAAGGCGCCGATCTTCTCGCCCTTGGCCAGCGGAACCAGATATTTCTTCTTCTGCTCCTCGGTGCCATAGGCGAAAATGGGCCATGAGCCGAGGGAGACGTGGGCGGAGAGGATTACGCCCGTGCCGCCGTCCACACGGGCCAGCTCCTCCACCGCGATGGCGTAGCTCAGAGCATCAAGACCGGCACCGCCGTACTCCTTGGGGTAGGGAATGCCCATCCAGCCCAGCTTACCCAGCTTCTTGACAGCCTCCTCGGGAAACTCATTGTTCTGATCCATTAAAAATGCGAGTGGCTTGATCTCCTCCTCCGCAAAACTCCGGATCTTCGCGCGCAGCTCTTCGTGCGCCGACGTGGTTTGAAACAGCATACGGGTACCTCCTTTTAAAATTTTACAGCTTGCTTGTATCTTGGGGATCGGATCCGCCGGTCAGCAGCCTGCGCAGGCTCACGGCACGGAACGCCTCGTCCTGCTTTTGCTGCAAGGCCGCCAGCTGACAGTGGATGGCGCACCGCCCATGCTTGTCATGCCAGCGGCATTCATATCCCGGCTCCATGCAGGCGCACAGGATGCCCCGCTCCCCCACGACCACCATGAGATCGTAGAGGGAGGTCGCGTCCAGATCGCAGGACAGCTCGCAGCCGCCGAGAGCGCCGCGGCTCACCCGCACCAAATTGCCGGCGGAGAGCTTGCGCAGAATCTGGTAGGCAAACTGATTGGGGATCAATTCCGTTTCCGACATCTCGGCCACCGAATGCTTCTCCCCGTCCAGCAGCACCCGCAAAATGCGCAGCGCGTAGTCCGTCTCTTTGGTGATGATCATGCTCCACATCCTCTTTTCGCTTGCTTGTTAATACTATCATATCAATCTTGATAAATTTTGTCAAGATTATTTCAAAAAAAATATTGCTTTCATACAGACCGCCCCAGCCCGGGTCAGCTTCGCTTTCCATTCAGCGAAAAGCCATGTTCCTTACAATTATAGAAGCCGAAAAAGCTGTGCCATGGCAGTCCGCCGAAAGCAGAAAAGACTATGACTGAAAACCAGAAAGCGGAGAAATTGGTTGGGGCTCGCAGGGGTCGCCCATCCAAGGCGGATGAGGCGATCCCTGACAAGCCTAAGCCATCCAACCGAAACAAGCAATAAAGTGCGTGCTTTTCATTTTATTCATGCCGATCATTCTTGGGAGACAGTAGAAAAATTTCCATTGTTATTGACATGATGTGCGTTACAGAGTAAAGTATTCATCAAGACTGATTCGCAATAAAGAATATCATGGTCGTTCCGTGATCGAGGTCGTTATGATAAAAGGAAATGTAAAAATAGATCGCAAAAATCTCATCAGCATCCTGCAAAGCTGCCTTGTGCTGATTTTGGTGATCCTTGTCGCTCTGATGATGGTCGAGATCGGCAACCTGAAGGGCACGGCCCGCGTCATCAATTATGCCGGGCTGGTGCGCGGAGACACGCAGCGGGCGGTAAAGCTGGAGATCACAGGCACCCGAAACGATGAGTTGATCGCGTATTTAGACGATATTTTAAGCGATCTGACATCCGGGGATGGGCACTACGAATTGGTAAAGCTCAAGGACGCGGCCTATCAGGAAAGGCTGGACATCCAGAGTGCCTACTGGGAGCGGCTCAAGGCGGAGGTCGCGGCGGCCAGACAGCGTGGATATGAGAACACCCAAATCGTTGCCATGAGCGAGACCTATTTTGAAATGGCGGACGAAACGGTGTCTGCCGCGGAACACTATTCAGAAAAGATCGCCATGAAGATCCGCACTATTGAGATCCTCTCGGCACTGGATATGCTGTGCCTGGTGATCCTGATCATGCTCCAGACCGCCATGGCACTGAAAATGGCCCGGAAAAACCAACTGCTGGAGCAGAAGGCATACATCGACATCCATACCGGCCTGCCCAACAAAGGCTCCTGCGAGGAGCTTCTCAACAACAGGGAAATTCTCCGGGAGCCTACGGCCTGCGTCATATTTGACCTGAACAATCTGAAAACCGTCAACGATACGAGGGGTCATTCGGCGGGTGACCAACTGATCCTGAGCTTTGCCCGGCTTTTACGCCGGGTGATCCCGGAAAAGCATTTCGTGGGCAGATACGGCGGCGACGAATTTATGGCGGTCATTTACCATACGGACCGGCAGGAGGTGGAGGGCATACTGGACAGTCTGCGCAGGGAAGCCGACGCTGCAAACCGTGACGGCAATCAGCTTCCTCTCAGCTACGCCTACGGTTGGGCGATCTCCGCCGATTATGAAGGCTGCATCATGCAAACGCTGCTGGACAAGGCCGACTATTGCATGTACGAAAATAAGCGAGCCTACTACGCTACCCACGACCGGAGAGCGCCCAGGTCATAAGGCTCTTTTCAAACGAAAAACAGCAAGAACGAATTCGTCGCCACTATTGCGAAAAAAGCCTGGCCTGACGAAGAAAGGACAGGGAGGCGGCACTGAACGTCCACGTCGCAGTTGTGATGGAGGTACTGAAGGCTGGTGGCAGCGTGCAGTTCATTAGCTTCGTTAGCTTTGAGGTGAAGGGGTGCGCTGCCCGATCTGCCGGTTCAATGGTTTGCTGTACAGGAAACTCACCAGCAGGTACTTTACGATGAACGCTGGGGCGAGGGGCGGACGACTATCTTCTTTGCTGCACAACTGCACCATTTTCTCATACACGGACGGTAGATCCAGCACTGCCTCACATTTCCGGAGGATGGTCTCCTGCTGCATTAGATACTCGATTAATCCGCCAAGCTGATCTGGCCATTGCTGTAACGATACATAGCTGCCCTCCAGGTACAAGGTTTTTGCTGGATTTTTTCCAGTTCTCTTGCTCCAATTATACCACAGATTGGCCTCTATAGATTGAAATATAAGGCTTTTTCTTTTATTCAGTGCATATTAAGTTAGGATGTGCAGTAGATGCTCCATTTTAGCGTTTATCTGGAGATTGCCAAAGGATAAATAGAAGCAGTATTATGATGAGCAGCTTGCCGCAGAAAAACAGCGCACCGAGCGGGTGACCAAGCGCATTTTGACCGAGGAAGAAATGTCGGCTCTGTCCGATCGGCTGATGCAGGTCACCAAGGGCATGACCATCACGGTGCGGTACTTCAAGGAGGATACCGCCCACCCGGAGATTCCCGCAGTGGGCAACTACGTCACCCTGACTGGCAAGGCAGACCGCATCGACCCGGTGTTCCGCACCTTGCAGGTGGGCGACACCGTAGTGCCCTTTGAAGATCTGGTGGAGGTCAGTGGGGAGGGTATCATGGAGATCGACCAATATCTCGGCATCTCCGAGGAATAAAAAACGCTGGGAGAAATCTCCCAGCGCAAGCAGCCCTAATCACGGTACCGATATGTGCCAAGCCAAAGCGGACCCAGCACCCACAACCAAGGCAGTGAAACCGTTCTCGTCACTTTTAATACCGTAAGCACCAGCGTTAAAGCAAATAAGAGGGTCATTGCAATTATTTCGGAACGGTCAGGTTTCTTCTCCATACGCAGATCACCTAGAAAGTCCGGTCACATCTGAGAAATAGTATAAAAGTCAGTATGCTTCATCCGGTTCGGTAGGTGCTGCGGTAATATCACGGTAGAAAGTGGCCCATGCAGCTTCCTCATAGGGGCGTACAAAAAAGAAGCCAATGCTCAATGGAATTGTCAGCAGAAGAAAAAGAGAAATCGCCATAGCCTCTGAACCGGTGAAATATTTGAGAACCAGAAAACCCCCGGCATACAGTGGCAACGAACAGAGCAGCTCCCAGCCAATGAAGCTGAAATCCAGACAGAACAGCCGCCATTTGTTGCCGTCCATAATCCGCCGGGATTCTGTGATTGCTTCATTTGCAGTCAACGAAGGATGCTCGGACATGATGTAAGGTGTCATCGCATAGCTGTATGTTTTCACGATTCCCGGAATCACCAACAGCAGCGACCAGAGGGCGATGTACAGACCCTGCAGGAATTTCATGCAGAAGCCATCCCACAGACGGTCTTTCTGAGAGAACAAGTCCGAGATGGCAGCATCCTTTCCATCTACAAGGTTCAGATTAAAATGAGCATATCCCAGTTGAACTGCACCGCCCACGATCAGTTGGAGGATTGCCCACAGACCAATGCCGACAAGCAAAACAGCAAGCAGCCGACCGCCGTTTGGCTGGGCGAACAGGTTAAAATGAATGTCCTTTGCCTGATTGGAATTGGAAACGACACTGTTGGAACTGCTCACAATGGTAGCACCGAGCGCACTGGCGGCAATACCTGTCAGAACAGCAGTTTTCCATTTTCCGCGCAGAGCATCGAGAGCGAGCATACGATAGTCGGCAGATATTTTCATAAAAGCAACCTCCTGTCTGAAAATGGCAAGTATGTGTGAAAAGGAATATGATATGCCACTTTAATTTAGATACGTTTGAAACGCTGAAAAAATTGCAGCATGAATGAAAAAGAGGCTGTTGCACCGGCTTTTATCCGTGTGCAACAGCCCCTTCCTTTACTTCAGCAGCTTGTCCAGTTCATCATATTGCATTACTGGAGCTTTGCAAGGATTTCTTCAGCCGTCATACCGCTGGCAAGCAGCTTCTTCAGTACATCTTCTGCTTCGCCCTTCTTTGCTTCTTCTGCTGCCTTTGCTTCGGCGGCAGCTTTTTTGTTTTCGGCTTTGGCAAGTTCCTTGGTGGCGGCTTTCAATTCTGCTTTCTTGGCTTTCAGCTGCGTCTTCAGATCATCGAGATTTGCAGTCAGCGCAGCAACCTCAGATTCGATTTTTTCCTTTTCGGCGGTCTTTTCTGCAACGACGGCTGCATAATCAACGTTGGCATTTACAATACGGGTCTTATTCTTGCTTCCCTTGGGTCTTGCCATAATAATTTCCTCCCATACAGTGAAATAATTTGATACTTACAAGTATATTCCAAATAGTCAGAATTGCAATAGGTAACCTGAGCTGTTTTCAACTGCTACTGTGCCACATCAGAAGGTAGGGCTTCATAATGGCAAGATACTTATCGCGTGCAGAACTTTCGTGCATATGCTTCTTGAGAATCCATCTAGTGAATACCGACACCCTCCATGATCTTTTCTATCCAATTTGTGGAAGAATCATTTTTCTCACTAAATGACCCCAAATAATGTGACGAACTCTCAACCTCTATTATTACACCATCCGGCATTCTGTATTTTTCTAAACTGAGATTCAAACCTTTAAGTGGGATTGTTCTAGCCAGTTGAGGGATAGAAACTGTATGGAGAATATCAATTTTTGATAAACCTCTATACGTTTCTGTCTTTTCGGCTTCACTTAGCAACCGTTCTGCATACTGATTTGAAATAACCTGTATGCGAAATTGTTCTTTTTCATCCTCGGTCATCTCAAGTGGAACGCCGTGCAATGTGTCTACAATATAGGACGAAATTTTAGCGAAGTGCTCGTCAAAATCAGTGGTATTCAAATTTTCTTCCTGATTCACTTCACTCTGCATGTACGGTCACCTCACTTTCCTTTTTTTTAGGCATAAACCAATAAAACATAACACAAAATGCTAAAGCAAACACAACACCAAAAACATTTTGACTCACTCTAAGACTAACCGCTCCTTGTAGTCCATATGTCTCTGCAGCAATGGCTAAAGCACCAAATGTGTTAAATACTGCCTGCCAGCCATATTGTGCTGAAAATCCTACACCGATTCCACCAAGAATTCCTATATATGCATAGATTGACGAAGGAAGCAGAAAATATAATACTGTAAAACATATAACACCTGCAATATTTCCGACAATCCTTTTACGGACTCTGTAGTGCATATCTTCCATAGACGGCAAAATCACGGACATGGCCGCAATACCAGCCCACATTGCACGTGGCATATTACAAAGTTCTGCAATGCAAAGGACAATCGGTACGCATAAAATCTGACATATCTGCCATTTTGTTCTGGAAGAAGTGATATCAAATTCTTGTATCAGATCTTTCAGATTTCTTTTATAAGTTCTGTTTTTATGATTTCGATAAAATACGAAGCAGGTAAGTGCTGCACCTAAAGCCATTCCGACTAATCGCATCTGATAGCTTTTTCCCGTAACATCATAACCATATAGCAGCAGATACCCAAGAACCAATGTAGATTGATTAAACATGAATGGATTATGGCATCCGAACAGAATCAACACAGCCAGTGCCGCAATATTTAACAGCATTCCCAATACCGGTGAAAACTGATTTGCTAAATGCGGACATACAGTCATAATTACAAAGAACAAAGCCAAAAGCATCGTAGATTGTCCGGTGTGGATCCCCAGATCCGCATTCCTAAACACCATGAGACATAATAAGACTACTACACCTACAATGCTGTTCTCATTTCCAAATAGGATGCTGAAAATACTAACAAAGAAAAAACAAAATGCCATTGTAGCAGCTATCTTCACCAGATATACCCACATATGATATAGTTTTTCTTTTAGTGTTTCACTCTTTTTCAACAGGTTTTTAGAACCTGCCTGATTTAACTGCAACTCCTGATAAAATGTCATATAAATCCTCCCATCTTCTAATTTATCTTAAAACTAGATAATCTCATCTTTCTGCTTTGGCAGCTCTATAACAAATCTGCATCCACCATATTCACGGTTTTCTGCTTTGATTGTTCCTCCGGCACTATCTACAATCCGTTTTACAAGTGCAAGACCTAGGCCATTTCCTTCTGCTTTATGAGATCCATCTACCTGATAGAACTTGTCAAATATTCTGGATTTTACATCATCCTCTATTCCTGGTCCTTCATCTTCCAGAATGAACTTAACAGAATCCTGTTCTTGTTTCAGAAACATCGTAATTGTCCCCTTTGAAGGGCTGAACTTAATCGCATTATCTAAAAGATTTATCCAGATATGCATAAAAAGTCCTTCATTCGCAGTATATTTAACTTCCTCCAATTCTACCTGAAAACCAATTTCTTTTTCTGTCCATTTTGTTTCCAATGAAAGAACTGCCTGGCGGATCTGTTCATCCAGACGATATTCTGTTTTTTTCATTGGTATATTCTGATTCTCTAACTTGGATAACAGCAAAATATTACCAACCAATCCGGAAAGTCTTTGGGTGTTAAATAAGATTTTTTCTACATATTCCTCTTGATCCGGAGACAGTTCTTCTCCCTGAAGCAGCATTGTATATCCTTCAATGGCATTAATCGGGGTCTTAAACTCATGAGAAACATCAGATACAAAATCCATCTGCAGCACCTCTGTTGCACGAAGTTCTTTTGTCATAACGTTAAAACTTTGATAAGATTCTCCAACTTCTGCTATACGGCTGTTCGTTTCCAAATGCTGTTCAAAATCTCCCCGAGAAACTTCCTTCATTGCTTTACTAAGTCTTGTAATTGGTTCCAGTAACTTTGCATTAATAAAGGAAGTGATCAGCCCTGCAATCAATGTATTGAAAATCAAAAGCCAGCCAAGCACAGGTATGCTGCCCGGCAGATTAAAAAAATGATTCAAAAAAGCAAATAATAACGCAGATATGACTGTTGAAAATACAAGTGCCAGCCAGATTGCACCAGTCAGACAGGATCGGATCCGCAATCCTTTTTCTTTCTTTTGTTCCATTATTTTTTCACCACCTTGTATCCAATTCCACGCATTGTTACGATTTCAAAATCAGGGTTATCTTTCAAACGCTCCCTGATTCTTCCTATATGTACCTCTATCGTATGTGGGTCTGCCTCCGTCTCGTATCCCCATACTTCATCCATCAACTGTTGTTTTGTAAATATTCTGCCTGGCGAAGCTGCAAGCTTATATAAAAGCAGGAATTCTTTTTTAGGCAAAACAAGACTTTCCTTATCAGTTGTAACCGTCATTGCATCATAATCAAACTCTGTTGAACCGATCACAATTTTGTGTTCATTCAGTATCTGTGCACGGCGAAGCAGTGCTCCGACTCTTAAAACCATTTCATTCACATTTACCGGTTTTACCATATAATCGTCACTTCCCGAAAGAAATCCCTGGCGCATATCATCAAAGGAACCTTTCGCAGTGATCATAAGTACAGGTATCTGATATCCTGCTGAACGGAGTTCCGACACCAGTTCATAACCATCCATAACCGGCATCATAATATCAGAAATGATCAGATCAATATATTCCTTAACCAATACTTCTAATGCCTGTGCTCCATCCGATGCACTTTTGACTTGATATCCATTCTTCTCAAGCACTTTTTGGAATAGCTGGCTTAATTCTTTATCATCTTCTACAATCAATATTTGAAACACGTTTTCCTTCCTCCTTATTAAAACAGATACCTTGCCCATCCAAGCAGATGCTGTACCAAAAATATTTTTCTCTGACGTTTCTTTGTTAATTCGATTGGCTCTACATGATATGGATCACGATAGGTTCCATCTTCCAATACCTGGCGGGACACTCTTTCATATTCCATCATGCCCTCTTCCAACTGTTTATTAATATCTTTACTGCGAATTACAAGCATCAGTTCCGTATCCAGATATGCACTTCTCATGTCCATATTAAAGGAACCGATTACAGACAGATCATCGTCAATCAGAATACTTTTTCCGTGGTATGAATAACCGCCTTCATATTCCCAGATATTAATTCCTGTACTTAAGATTCTATTTCTGTTTTTCGCATAATCGGCAGCCCCAAATGGATTCCCATTATTCGCAACTGAATTTGTCATGATAGAAAAATCTGAAACGTTCTCTGCAATCTCCTCCCATGTATTATACATCATATCATTACAGATAATATATGGCGTGTGGATCTTCACACGATTTTTTGCATTTTTCATCAATTCTCCCAACTGATACCACACTACTGGTTCTTTGGAACCTGTGTGAATAGGATTTGACACTAATGCAATCTTTTCTGTCTCAAAAGTTTCGTCCGTGTAATCGGTATCGCAGATTCTTTCCTTATTCTCTTCAAAATATTTCTGATAGCCGTTCTTCAGCTCTAAAACTGCGTTCTTTACAGATTTTCTATTTGCCAGTTTTTTATTGTCATGAAAATAATCACTGTCTTCTTGTTCCCATATCGTTTCAAAATACTCTAACAACTGGTTAACTGAATTTTCTTTCTCAGGTTCATCGCAAACCACTAACACGTCTCTGTCATAGTTCTTATGTCCCGGAAAATCACCCAGGAAATAATTGTATGTATTTCTTCCCCCAAGAATATATCTCTTTCCATCTGCAATCAAATATTTATCATGCATTCTACCCATTATTTTCCACGGTTTCAACGGATTGGCCTTATTATACAGTTTAATTTCAACATTCTCATGGGAAGATAATCCATAGAAATACGGATTTCCTTCCATATCAATCCAGCTCTCCATTCCATCTACTAACAGACGAATATGTACACCTCTGTCTGCCGCATCATGCAGTGCTCCTAAGATCAATTTTCCACTTTCATCGGATTGAAATGCAAAAGTAGAAAGAATAATTTCCTTTTTTGCATTCTTGATCAAACGCACTCTTTGTAAAAGCGCTTCTGGATTCTTTTCTATGATTACTGCCCGTTCTGTATTTTCACTGCATTTGTTCCATGACCCATTTTTTGTTTCTTTTTTGGTTGTATTGGACACTTCCGGCTGCTTTTTATATGCAACGCAGATTCCGAGCAATTCATAAAAAGCCACACATAAAAAAATTGCCAGTATAACAAGAAGGATTTTACATATTTTATGCTTTTTCATTGTACATCACCTGATTCCTTTTTATTTCTTATTCTTATTCATTAGCAATACAATACAATAGAAAACTCAATTTAACCTCAACAAGGTTTGTTTTTTCATCCATGCAAAATCTTCTTTGTACAACAGACTGTTAGATATAGCAAAAACGGCCTTTCAAAAACAGTTAACGTCTAAATCAACTGTTTTTTGAAAGGTCGTTTCATCAGATTCTTATAGCAATCCAGCAAATAATCTCATAAATAATTGTCCCAGTCGCAAATATGCACTTCGTCCGGTTTGATATTGGTCTGTCACATCACGACATTCTCCCATCGTTCTTATCAGATCATTTTTTATTTCCACAACTGCCTGACAATCTGCCATAAAACAGCCGTTTTCAAAATGGTGATATAAACTTCGATAATCCAAATTAATTGTTCCACAAGTTGCCATACAGTCATCTGCCACACTCATTTTTGCATGACAGAAACCAGGAGTCCACTCATAAACACGAACACCATGTTTAACTAATCCATGATAAAAAGAACGAGTTACATTATAAATGAATTTTTTATCAGGGATACCAGGTGTGATAATTCTTACGTCTACCCCTCGCTTAGCAGCCAGACATAACGCATGCGTCATTTCATCTGTTATGATTAGATATGGAGTCATAAACCAACAATATTTTTCAGCTTTATTTATCATACTGATATAAACTTCTTCTCCGACCTGCTCATTATCCATAGGACTGTCTGCATAAGGCTGAACAAAACCTGTTTGCTGTGCTTTATAATCGTAATGAATAATGTATTTACTAAAATCAGTATCATTCGTAGCTTTTTCACTAACAGCATTCCACATTTCTAAAAATGTCACTGTAAGCGACTGAACAGCATCTCCTTCTAAACGAATACCTGTATCTTTCCACTGTCCATACGGGTGTGTGTAATTAAAATATTCGTTTGCTAGATTATATCCACCTGTAAATCCGACTTTTCCATCAATAACTGTTATTTTTCTATGATCACGATTGTTCAAAAACAGATTTAAACCTGGCATAAACGGATTGAATACACGGCAATGAATTCCTATTGTCTCCATTTTTTTCACAAAATCTGTGTTAATAAAGCCTATAGAACCCATGTCATCGTAGAATACTCTAACTTCCACACCTGCTTTTACTCGCTCTTCCAGAACATCTTGAATCTTATGCCATGCTTCAGCGTCTTCTATCGCATGATATTCCATAAAGATAAACTTTTGTGCTTTCTCCAAATCCTTAAGCTGTGCCTCTAATCCTTTCACTGCTTCATCAAAATACACAATATCCGTATTCTGATAGATTGGATACTGCGAATTTCTTTGTATGTAACTTGCTATATTTCCTGCTTTCGGAATTGTTTCTTTTATTCTGCTCAAACACTCCTGACTGTCCGGAAGCATTGGTAACAATTTGCTATCAATTTCTGCATACCGCTCACGCATTTTATGTGTGCCACCATTCAAACCAATCAACAAATACAGGCCTACACCCATAATTGGGAAAATTAGAATTAAGATGACCCAAGGCATTTTCATAGAGGATGTCTTATTTGATGCGTACAATCCCAAAACCAAGATCCCACTCAAAATCCTTGTAAATAAATTTATGACTTCTGCATATTCATTCAAGCGTGTTACGATAGTAATAATAAAAATCACTTCCAGAAGAATGCAGATTATGGAAAAACACAGCCGTTTTACCCCATTTTTTGTTTTTGCTTTGCCCTCTAAAGTATCTTGTTTCATATATATTCCGCCTTCCTACTTGCTCAGTTTTCTCCCTAAATTTCGTGGAACATACCAATTTTGTCTTTTATTCTCTGCATTTCATTACACCGGACTGGATAAGTTTGGTGCGGATGTCCTCATACAGTGAAATAATTTGATACTTACAAGTATATTCCAAATAGTCAGAATTGCAATAGGTAACCTGAGCTGTTTTCAACTGCCAAGGCAAATCTTATTCGGTATGCCCGAAGATCGTCGCAAATGTATTCCTTCAATGGTAACAATCATGGAGATTAGTGTTTATCTGGAGATTACCAAAGGATAAATAGAAGCAGTATTAAAGCCGTTCACCACGCAGATTTTCCAGCGTGGCGAACGGCTTTTTTGCTGCCCCTATATTTACAGGTAGGAGGAATCGAAGAAGTCTTTTAATGTAATTCCCAAACCCTGACAAATTCTTTCAATCGTCTCTACGCTTAACTGCCCTCCTCGACGGGCAGTACTTTGGATTGTGGAGTACGATATCCCGCATTTTTTGTCAACACACATAGATTCATATCACGCTCTTGCATCAAATCCTGAACACGCTTGATCGTATCCACGAAAATCCCTCCCATCTTTTTAGTTCAAAACTTTTCCAACAACCTCGAATCTTTGCTCTGGAGATATAAGGATCGGTGAATATTTGGTGTTAAGAGAAACCAAAACCGGTTGGTTATGCACCACGCCATAGCTGTCGGTAAAGAACTCTGCTTGAGACTTATCTGGGGTATGTTCATCGTATTTTTTCAGATATCCACAGTCATCATATACGAATATACCGATATCCCCGCATTCAAGTTCTTCGCAGCGCTTCACCCATACGATTTGTCCGTCATGATAACGCGGCTCCATACTATCGCCACTAACGTATATCCCAAACTCAGTCCCTGCCGGAACGCTACTGGCAGGCACCTGTATCTGTTGAAACATTTCACCTTCAAGAAAAGCTCCTAGACCTGCCGATACTGGCAACTCTGATACTGGCATCGTTATGCAGTCGATTTTCGCAGGCTCTTCCGTGCCTGGCTGGTAGCGCCGAGATGCAATCAAGTCCATTTCGTACTCGGCGACTTTTTTTTGCCCGATGGCATTTAGAAGGGCGGGTTTCTGAAAGGTCTTTGTAAAGTAGGAAGGTCCTTCCTTGATGTTCAATGCGTGGCAGATCGCAACCAGTTGGTAGATGCTGGGAGTGGTGTATCCCGTCTCCCTTAATTAAAGATATTGTTGGGTAAAAAAGAAAGGTCAGTCGATTTTGCCGATGAAGCGGTAGTAGATTTCTACTTCCTGCTCACGGCTTCCGTCCTCGCCCTTGACAGCTTCGTGGACGGTTATTTTTTCAATTAGAGTGTTCAGAAGTTCGGCGGTCAGCTCCACAGGGTTGACATACTGTTTCATCAGGGCAATCCACTTTTCAGCATCCGCTGCGGTCTGTACGGCGGCTTCCATCGTTTCGTGAAGCTGTCTTATTTTTGTTTCAAGCTCCTTTTGCTCGTTCTGGTACTTCTCGGACAGCATATTGAAGTTATACTCGGTTATGCGTCCGGCAGACCAGTCCTCATACATTTTAGCAAACAGCCCGTCAACCTCGGCTTTACGCTTCTCTGCCTTTTTCAGCTCCGCAGCCTGCTTTTTCTTCGCAGAGTTTCTTTCCCTGTCGCTGGCATTGAGCAGGCGTTTCAGCAGCTTGTCCTCGTCTTTCTGTGCCAGCATAGACCAGTATTGCAGTCTTGCAAGCACATAGGCATACAGTACATCATAGCGGATATAGTGCATGGAACACTGGCGTAATCCCTGCCCGTTCTTGCTGCAATGGTAGTACCCGTATGGGTTCTTATTCTGCTTGTTTTCCCCATAGGCTAAAGACCATCCGCAGTCTGCACATTTTATCAATCCTGCGAAAATCTGTGTCGTACCGTTTCTGCGTTTCCTGCGTCTGCTTGCAATCAGCTCCTGAACTTTTTGGAACACTTCTTCAGAAATGATGGCTTCGTGGGTATTTTCCACACGATACCATTCTTCCTGCGGCTTCCGCACCTTTTTCTTGTTCTTGAATGAAATGTTGCTCTGCTTGTTGTGAATGCTGTGACCGATGTAGGTTTCCTCTTTCAAAATGCTCTTGACCTGTGCTATCGTCCACGCATAGGCTTTTTCTGCGGGCGCACCGGCGTAGATATTGGCGAAAGTCCCGTATCTTTCATAGTTCAGCCAGCCGGGGGTAGGTACTTTTTCCTCCACCAGAATCCGTGTAATGCTGGCGGCTCCACGCCCGTGTACAGCAAGGTCAAAAATCTTCTCTACAATCCAGCGTGTTTCCGGGTCGATCAGAAGATGACCTTTTTTGTCCGGGTCTTTTACATAGCCCAGCGGTGCATAGGCTCCATAGTGTGCGCCATTGGCAAATCTTGTGTGCATGGCAGCCTTGACCTTTTTGCTGGTCTGTCGGGCGTGCATTTCATTCAGGATGTTTAAGAACGGTGCAAGCTCGCTTTCTCCGTTGATGGTGTCCACATTGTCATTGATGGCAATGTAGCGTACTCCCTTGCTGGGGAAATAGATTTCCGTGTACTGACCGGTCAGGATATAGTTTCTTCCCAGACGGGATAAGTCCTTTGTGACAACGCAGTTGATTTTCCCGTCTTCGATGTCATCAATCATCCTTTGGAAACTTGGACGCTCGAAATTTGTCCCACTCCATCCGTCGTCAATGTACTCGTCTACAACGGTCAGCCCATGCTCTGCGGCATACTGTCTAAGCATCATGCGCTGGGTCTGGATACTGCCGCTTTCCCCCTGTAATTCATCGTCACGGCTCAATCTCAAATATAGTGCAGTGTTATAAATCGTTGTATTGTATGGTTGTTTCACGGTTAAAAATCCTCCTTCTAAAAGAAACAACCCACGCTTATACAATACTCGCTGGTACAAGTATATCATAAGCGTGGGCTGATTGACAGTCGTTATTCCGTATTTTTTCAGGAAGCGGCGGCAGCGTGCTGGATCACATCTTCCAGCAGGCTGTCAAGCGGCTTCCCATCCTGTGCGAAATGCTCCGATACCTTGATACGGACTTTCCCCATGACAAAATACTGGGTGCCGTCTTTTTCGGTAAGCAGGGTGCCGCTGTTTTTGTTATTGCTCTCGTTTTTGCTTTTTGCCATAGGCAGTTACCTCCATAAATGAAATATGCCCGACAAGGGAATGTCAGACAGGTGTACAGCCGCAGACTGTCTCCGTGTCAACCAAACCGTGTCAACCGGCAGAAAAGACTTTGAAAACAATCCATAGGCGCTCTATTATTACTTTTTACTTTTTCTTTGATTTCTTGGTTGACATGGTTGACAAAGGAGAGAAATGCCCCAAATATCAGGCTTTTCCCCGTCAACCGGCTGTCAACCAAAGCGTCAACCAAACTGTCAACCGGTGGCTTTTCAGAATGGAAGTTCCATTTGCCGGGCTTCTTCTTCCGTGATTTCCTGAAAACCGTCCCCCTCCGGCGGAGCTTGGTTGACACGCTCCCAGCCTTTTTGAGAACCGTATTTCTTATACCGCTTCGGGCTTTTGTAGGCTACCCAGCCCTGTATGATGCCGCCCGCAATGCCGGTATTCATAATCTCGCAGATTGCCCGTGTCTCCCAGTCTGCCGGGGAATTTAAGTTCCCCAGCGCTTCCTCATAAAGCTGCTTGGAACATACCCTGTCGCCGGTGTAGTCCTCCAAATAGGCGTAGATCATGCCGGCCTGTGTGTCTTCCTGCATAAAGTCCTGCTGGTGGGCGTTCAGGTATCGGTTCATTTCTATGCTGAATGACAGCTTATACTTCCCACTGCGATAAACCGTCATGGCTTCCGCCCACATCTGTTCGATATACGCCCTCGCCGCCGCTTCATCGTCCAGTATGTGAACCTCCGCCCGTTCCGGGTACACCGTCACGGGGAGAAAGCGCCGGTTGCCGGTGCGGTCACGGGGCAAAAAGTCCTGCCGGTTGGTCGTCCCTCCAAATACACATTGCCGCAGCCGGTCTGCCGGATGTGTCTCATACGGCACTTTGTAGGTTTCTTTCTGGCGGCTTAAGAATGACTTGATTTCCTCAATACTCTTGGCGTTGGCTGTGGCAATCATCTCCGACATCTCGATAATCCAATGCCCTTGCAGCTTGCGGTACACATTTTCATCGTCCAGCTTTTTCAAATCGTCTGAAAACCATTCGTCCCTGCCTGCCAGCAGCCGGAAAAAGGTAGATTTCCCGGCTCCCTGACCACCAACCAGACAGAGCATGACCTCAAACTTGCTCCCCGGTCTGAATACCCGCCGGATGGCTCCCATCAGGAACAGTTTCAAGGCTTCATAGGTGTATTCGTCCGTATCGGCTCCCAGAAAGTGATGCAGGGCGTAACGGATGCGCTCTGTGCCGTCCCATTGCAGGCTGTTCAGGTAATCCCTGACTGGATGGTAGCGGTTTTCATTGGCAACAATCTTGATGGCGCTCTGCACCTTTTTCTCGCTGGTAAGCCCGTAATTTTCTTCCAGATACAAAAGCAGGTAGTTCATGTCCATGTCGGTCAGCGTGGTACTGGTGCGCTCCCAGCCCAGCGGCTTCACAATGTCAATCTGCTCCGTCAAAAGGTTCAGGCGCAGCGCCCCGCGAAACAGAGGGTCACGCTGGAACACCGTCAGGCAGTTTCGGATGCTGTTCTTCACGCCGCCTTTCTGCGTCCCCTCTAATGTTTCCCGGATTTCTGCCGGTGTCTGCGCCGGTTCCATTGTGTCCATCGTCCTTTTGACCGCTTCCTGCGTTTCCGGCGGCAAGCTCTGAAATTCGCTGTTCAAGCCGCAACACCTCCTTTCCCTGTGCGGCGATCAATGCCGCTTTTTCTTCTATTTCTCCGTATAACAAAATATCCAAAAGGTATTCTGTGTAGCTTATCCTCTGCAACGCTTCCACAAAAAGAGGATGCCAGATGGCATCCTGCGGCTGTGGGGCGTGTGCTGTTTTCCAATGCTCCAGCAGGCGCAGATAATCGCATAGCACCCGGAAACAATACCGTTCCGTTTCCTGAAATCTCTGCTCCGCTGATTTTTGTCGGGGCTGTGACCTGTTGTGACGCTTCCTATCTGGCGGCGCATTGCCGGATTTCTCATAGGAAACGCCGAAGTTCTCCGCAAGCCTGACCGCAGCTTCCCGTTTCCCCAATCCATGCAGCAAAGCGGCAAAGTCGATCACATCCCCGGAAGCCCCGCAGCCGAAGCAGTAAAAGCGGCTGTCCACTTTCATGCTGGGCGTGCGGTCATTGTGGAATGGACAGCAGACCATGCCGTTTCTCCCCACCCGGATTCCATAGAATGAAGCAGCCTGCCGGGTGGTAACAGACTGTTTCACCGCTTCAAATACATTCAAATGCTCCCTCCATAAAAATACTGGTAGCGGTAAAGCTGCCGGTTATATCATAGCTCCATCTCATGTTTCTTTCTCTGTACTGCCTGTGGCTGCTCCCTCCGGCGCAGTGCGGTATCTACGGCGTTCTGCACCTGCCGTAGCCGTATGACTTCCTCCCGGAGTGGCTTGTGCTGCGGAGACAGTTCGGCATACTCTGTTTTTAACTGTGCGTATTCCTGTTTCCATGCTTTCAGGGCAATGGGTTTTCCGTCCAGTTTTTCTTTCAAAATACGGCGGGCGGCATAAAACAGCCGTAACTCCGCATCGTGGGATGTTTCAAATTTCTCCCTCTGTTTCTTAAACTTGATATTGTTCAATTCCGTATGAACAGGTTTTAGCCGCTGGTAATTCTCGCCCTCCCGTATCAATTCCTGCAATTCCTTTATCCGGGCAGATTTCTTTTTCATGGAGTCGCTTAACGCTTCAAATTCTTCGTTGACAGAGGAAAGACGCTCCTGCAAATCCTCTAATGTGAGCAGCTTGTTTTCCGTCAGATAATTGACGGCTTCGGCAAACTGCTTTAAGTTTCCGGTTCTGGCTTTATTGCTCCATGCCCCTGCGTTGCGCTGGTTGTAATAAGCGATCAACAGGTCGGCAAGGCTCGGTGTCTGCGGTTTGGAAAGTTCTTCTTTTACCTCTGCCATCCAGACAAACAGGGCTTTGATCTTCTTCCTCACATCCTGCATGAGCCGGTTGGTGGCTTTAATCCAGCGGTTCAGTTCCCCTTTCTCGGTGCGGATGCCCTTTGCTTCCATCTGCCGGACATTAGCTCCCTCGTGGACAGTAGGTATCAGGTCAAGCCCCTGCCGCACATAGGAACGGTGGTCGATACGCACATCCAGCCCTTTTTCCTCAAATTTTGTATTAACGGCAGCCGCCCACTGCTCCCGCCAGTGTTCCAGCGTTTCCGGCTCATGCCAGTCTGTTGTATGGACAGCGTTAAACATATAATCGCCGTTTTTATCCCGGATTCGGTTTCCATCTTCATCAAGAAGATATTCCCGACGCTGTTTTTGTCCCCATGTGCCATCCGGGTTCAAAGGGCGCATGGTTGTCATCACATGAAAATGCGGGTTAGGGATGCCGCCGTCCTCTTTCTCCGGGCTGTGAAAAGCAAGGTCGGCAATCATGCCTTTTGTCACAAACTGCTCCTGTACGAACTTCCTCGCCAGCTCCATGTTTTCTTCCAGCGTCAATTCATTCTGCATGGCAATATCAAAGGAATAGGCAAGCTGTGCTTTTGGATGTTTCTCGCAGTTCTCCACAGCATTCCAGAGGGTCGCCCGGTCAAGATATATTTCCGGCGCATGGGGCGGCAGCATGATTTCCGAAGCGATCACGCCGCCCTTTTTGGTGTAGTCGCTGACTTCTCCATAGTAGCTGCTGTAAAGACGCTCCCCGGCTCGATAGGCTGCGCTGGCAATGGCGCTCTGACCGGCGCTGCGCTTGATCTGTGCGATTGAAAAATGATAAAGTGCTATCCTTAGTCACCGCCTTTCTCCTGCCCGGAAATACGGGCGTGGTTCTCTGTGGCAGACCGGATGAAATGCTCCGCCTGCGGCAGATTCAAAATGCTTTCCATGAGGGAATAAAATTCCGCTTCGGATAGCTCCTTTGTCTGTGGTGCAATGCTCTCAATAGCTGCCCCACGGGTAATCAGCCGGTGCGTCCTCTGTTTCCGGGAACCGCTTTCCAGATACGCCTGCCGGTTTTTCAAACGCTGCATTTTCCGTTTTTCCTGTTCCAGCAGGACAGTGGTTTTTTCATATTCCTGCTTCAACTGTTCCAAAGATTTTTCCATGTTCTCACATCCTTTGCTGATAAGATAAAGAAAGACCATCCGCAGACAGTCCGTGTGTCAGTGCTTCTATAAAACCCGATGAAAAGGGAAAACCGCAGAGCGGATTTCTCTTTGCGGCGGGTACACAGGGGATAGCCGCTTTAGCGGCGCAAGGGGGTGTAGCCACCTTGTCGGAGCGAAGCGAACGCAGACCTCGGATTGCTGATTTTATCAGCGGCAGAGGTAAGCTCCGCAGGACGCACGATACATGGTCTTTAGACTATGTATAGAAGTGCGCCCTTAGTTCCTAAGGGATTTTGCCGTTTCCGGCAGTCTTGTCCTTTTTCTTGGAACGCTTGGAAAGATACTTCGGGCAGTCAACCACAACCGCCCGGAAGCTCTGTTTACATTCGTGCTGGCATTTCCGGCACAGTTCGTTGTAAGTGATACGGCTGCGGTCATTTAAGAAGAAAGACCATTCCAGCCGCCGCTTGTTGCTCATTCTTGCCATAACCGGCTCCTTCCTCCGTTTCTATCTGATGTACGCAGATAGGCTGTTTTGGCGTAGCGTTTCGGTATCATTTTTAAGGTTTTTCCCTCTGTATGCCCCTTTGGAAAGTGCGGCGGTATTGCAGTCAGGGGATAATACCTCACGCTTATTTGTCGCTTCCCGGTACGGTTTCAGAGCCTTTTGCCATCCATTCAAAGAAAGCAATTTTGCTGACCTTGATAAGCCTGCCCCTGCGGAACGCCGGAAAGCTGGGGGTGTGTACCAGCTCATAGGCGCTCGCTCTTGAAATTCCCATAATCCGCTGGATGTCCGCCACATCCAGAACCAGAGGTAAATCCTCGTAGCTGTTCAATCTCTTTTTATCGTTCATTCTGTTCCTCCCATAAATCAAATAGGTTAAAATGCTTCCTGTTGCCGTTCTCCCCCAAAGCCGTTTTCCTGCCCCATTCCTGCGGTGTTTCCCTGCATTGGTGCGCCGGATGCGTCACTTCTCCTGCCGGTCATATCCCTTTTGGACGGTCATTCACTTGTCAAGGTACTGTGTGGTACGAAATTACCAACTACAATCATCATAGCGGACCATCATTGACAAAACAATGCTTCTGCGTTACCATGAGTGTAACGGATATAACTAAATTATATAATTACCATAGACAAAGGCAGGGGATAGGGATGGAGAATCAGTTTATACGGCATGAGCCATGTTTTGAGAGGATTTTGTTTGTCCTGACGCTGGACAGGAAGAAAATGAAAGAGCGGATTTTGATTGGGGAAGAACAGCAGATCCGCTTCCAGCTGAACGGGAGCCAAAACGCCGAGGTGCTTTGTGATATGAAACGCCCGCTGGGGACTTTTTTGATAAACTTTGAGCGTGACACGGACAGAGATTGGAACTTATACGGGCTTTCTCCGCTGCGGCAAGCCCTCCGCTCCAACCGATGGAAACAGCCGGAGCTGGAGCAGACGGCAAGCGAATTTCTCTGGGGAAAATATCTTAGCAATGACCCTCTGAAAATGTATGTGGCGTTCCGTATCTGGAACAGCTATCTGCTTGCCAGAGAACCCCGTGACCGTAACGCTGCCTGTGACCGCTTCATGGATAAAATGAGCAGACTGACCGGGGTATTCCAAAACGAAACCATGAGCTTTGACAGGGAGACAGGAAAACCGAAACATTTTCAAGCTGGCAGCCTTTATTTCAAAGGCGCACCGTCAGAAGATACCCGGCTTGACCTCTGGTTCCCGGACAACCGGCGCACAGAAGAATGTGTGTCTGCCTATGCGTCCCTCTACCCGTTGATTACCTATTATCTGAACAGGCTGAATGACTGGGGGCTTTGTTTCCGGCAGTGCAAGGTCTGCGGGAAATATTTTCTGGCAAAGAGCCAGCGATATGAGCTGTGCAGTGACAAATGCCGAAAAGCACAGGCGCTTCAAAACAAGCGGGAATTTGACGAGAGGGCAAGAGAAAATAACTATGACCTGCTTTATAAAAATGAATGCCAGAACTGGCGCAACAAAATAAACCGGGTAAAAAATACCGCAGGCTTTCCGGCTGACCGTCTGGAAAAAATACAGGCTGCCTTTGCTGACTTTAAGAAAGAAGCCTTACAGAGAAAAAAAGCTGTAAAAACAGGAATGGCCAGCCCGAAAGAATTTGCGGACTGGCTGTATCAGCAGAGTAATGTAATTGTTGAGCTGACCGAGATATGAAAAACTTTCTATCGTCAATTTCGCATTATTGCAATAACAGATTGCTTCTTCCATGAATGGTAATATTATCATCAAACTTTTGGAAGAACTATAAATGTCCGAGGTGCCTTTGATTTCGACAGAAAAACAGGCTGAATTGTTACAAAGCTCGGACATTTCAAAAGAATTTTTTGAAAAATACTAAAGAAGCGGAGCAGCTAAAATCTGCTCCGCTTCGATATGATTGATCTAAGGATGTTTTGCTATTTGATAAAACTCACTCTGTCAACCGCAATCGTTCCACAACTGGAAGGTTAACGTCAGTTTTGTAGACCCATATAGGCACAATAAGGCAGATTAGCAACACCAGTCCAGACACCAGCACCAGTGGGATAAATGGATAGGAGAAAACAGCATAATAGGCCACTTTACTAAAAACCATATATAGCAAGATGAAGATTGCTGTTCCAATGGTGACTGCAAGGGAAAGGGAAACGCCCCAATAATAGAAACCTTCCATAAATAGCATTCGTTTGATTTGTCGCTTTGTCATTCCAATGCTTTCAAGAACAGCTAATTCATAGCGCCGAGTATTTACATTGACAACCATTGTATTGACAAAGTTCATGACACCAACAAGCAGCAGGATCACGGACAACCCTGTTCCTAAAACCTTTGCTGTAATGAGATATTCCTGCATTTCTTCTCGCCGTTCATATCGGGATATAATATCAATGTTAGCTTGTGATGCGGTGATTTGCTTTAATTCTTGCAGTATACTTTCGTCATGTTGACCATCCGTATCAAAGGCCACGCGGAACACTCTATATTGCGGAAAGAGTTCTTTCAAAGCTGTTTGACTAATATACAAATCAGGAGCCGTCCCTCTCTCATTGTCTCCACCTGCTCGAAACCCTTCATTCAAATAACCGTTCGCTACAATAAAGGAATGCTGTCCGTTCTGCGTCTGGATTGTTATTTCCTGCCCCGGCTGAATAAGGCCTTCTACTGTTTTGGACAGCAGCACAACCTTTCCTTGTTCAAAGGCAGACGTGTCAATAGGCAAGTTTAAGGTTTTATTGATTTCTTCCAAATATGCACTGTCAATTCCAAAAACCCCGCTAAAAAAGTTTTGCTGATAATTTTCTAATTTTGCCGGATCAGAAAAATCAATGCCGTTTACTCCGTCTAATGACGCAAGAAACTCGTGAAATACAGCATCGTCATATACAACATCTGCTGCTACTTGAGGATAAGGTGCATAGGTCAACCTCAAATTCTCAATGCCGTCAAGCTGACCAATCTCTGAAACCATTTCGCTGGAAATTAAATCTTCTCTTTCGTGGATACTATATGTGAGTGCAAAATCGCTTACTCCCCATTGGCTCACATAATTCTCCGGGCTTAAACCATGTAATAGCCCTGTGACGACAAGGAACAAGGAAAGGCCGAAAAAAAGCGATGCAAAAACAAGGGTTGTACTCTTAGCATTACGAAAGACATTGTTCCATGCCATTCTGGACAACTTCATTTTGCTACAATTTCTGGCGCTGCTCTTTGTGCTGGCTGCTGTATATTGGAGTGCTGCTATTGGTGAAACACTTCCGGCAATTTTGGCGGGCTTCATGCTTGCAATCATAACGGTAATGAACGTAAATATGGCCGATCCTATGAAAATAAACGGCGAAAAAGATACTTTTGTTCCCACATCAGAATTTGTTGAATACATCATATTCAGGAAGTAAGGAACAATGCCAAAGGAAACAACCGCACCAAGTAACAGACCAATCGGAATACCAATACAAGAGATTCTGATTGCCTGCTTATAGATAATTCTTTTTATCTGCCTTTGGGTCGTTCCAATCGTTTTAAGACGGCCATAGAATTGCACATCTTTTACGACAGAGACATAAAGAATATTATAAATCAGCAGATAGCCGCTAAAGGATATAAAAACTGCTAAAATTATTACAGCTAAAATAATAGTTCCACCATTTGCCTGTTCTAATGGTGCAATTTCAAATGTTTGCCCTTCTGTAAAGTCAATCTCACGCCGCAATCTTTCACAGTTTTTGTCAGCATTATCATTGCCTTGAAAACGGATCATTGCCGTAACACTATTATCCAGTGATACATTTAAGCTATCCTTAAAAGCGGATGAAACATAAACATAACCACGATTATTTGTGCGCATTGGAATGTAGTCCGTATAGTAGCCCGACAGCAAAAAGGTGTCTGAGACATAATTATAGCTATCGCCAATTTGGTACGACAACACAATCTCCATCCCTATTTGCGGATCAGAAATGCCCATCTGTTCAAGCACCCATGTAGGTAGCATAATTTCGTTTTTACTTGATGGGTAATTTCCTACAACACCTGATATAGTAGGAAGACGGTGGTGTTCCCACTCGGTATCATCTATCCAAACTATACCTAATCTCGCATTTTGCAGTTGCTCTGTATCAACACTGCCTAAACGCTGCTGTATACCTACGTCAAGGACAAGGTTTGATTTTGAAATGTCAACCAACTGATTTTCTGTTACATTTGTGATTCCGACATCAGCGGTAGTTCCCATTAACCGAATTTGTTGCATTTGGTAGGTTTCAAAGTAACTAAAACCAATACTGAATGTCGCAGTTATCATAAATGCAGTTAGCACAAGAGCAATGATTGCAAATAAATTACGCTGCCGTTCACGATGCAAACTGCGCTTTGCCAGCTTCTTTTCAATGTCACTGGTATCATTTTCAAAAGGCCATGTCATAGCTTGCCACCTCCTTATTCCACAATCCTGCCGTCCTCAATGCGGACAATCCGATCTGCAAGGCGGGCAATGTCGTTGTTGTGGGTAATCATCACAACAGTTTGCCGAAACTCCGCACTGGTACGCTTGATAAGTCCCAGCACCTCGGCGCTGGTCTTGCTGTCAAGGTTGCCGGTCGGCTCGTCGGCCAGCACAATAGCCGGTTTGGTAATCAAGGCGCGGGCGATAGCCACACGCTGCTGCTGGCCGCCGGAAAGATTGTTCGGCATATTTTTCAGTTTATCTTCCAGCCCCAGCAGGTGAACGATTTCGTCCAAAAACTTCTGATCCACCGTGTCCCCGTCCAGCTCCACCGGCAGGACGATGTTCTCATACACATTCAGGATCGGAACAAGGTTATAGTTCTGGAAGATAAAGCCGATGTTGCGGCGGCGAAAGATGGTAAGCTGCTCGTCGTTCTTCTTTGCCAGTTCTTCGCCTCGGACAATCACTGTTCCGCTGGTGGGAGTGTCCAGCCCGCCCATCATGTGAAGCAGGGTGGACTTGCCGCTGCCGGAGGTTCCCACAACGGCCACAAACTCACCGTCATTTACGGAGAAGTTCACGCCGTCAAGGGCGCGGGTAATGTTCGGTTCTGTACCGTAATACTTTTTCAGGTCAATCGTCTGTAAAACGCTCATATTCAAAACTCCTTTCAAGGTTTCCTACCTGTTGATGAGTGTATTGTAAAACCCAAATGTCCGCGAAATGTTACAGCGGCTAAAAAAATTCATTGAAAATTGAGGTGAAATGTTACAACGCTCGGACATTTCATTTTATCTCTGCACTTCGGGCCAACTTGACCCGAAGCAGAAAGTTTCTCTCAACGCAAGGGAAGCATAATGGAAAATTCCGAACCCTTGCCCGGCTCCGAAACCACTTTGATATAGCCACCCTGCCGCGTTACGATCTCGCGGGCCAGATACAGGCCAATGCCCACACCCTGCTGTTCGTGTACTTCTTCCTCACGATAGAAGCGCTGGAAGATAGCGGCCTGATTGCTTTCGGAAATGCCCTTGCCAGTGTCGGTCACTTTGATTTCCACATACATTTCCCACAGCACCACAGACACAGTGATTTTCCCGCCTGCCGGGGTGTACTTCACCGCATTGTCCAGCAGGTTAAAGAGGGCTTCCGATGTCCACTTGCTGTCATGGGAAACGGTCAAATCCTCCGGGCAGTCCACGGACACGGCGATTTCCTTTTTCTCCGCTGCATACACGATCCCACTCATGGCCTGTGCCACGGTATCAAAGAGGCGGCCCGGTTTCTTGTCCAACTGGATCACGCCTGTTTCCAGACGGGAGGTTTTCACAAGGGCCTGAAAGAGAAAGTCCAGCTTATCCGTCTGGCTGCGGATTCCCCGGATAAAGTCGGTGCGCTCTGCCTCGGCCATAGGCTTTTCCAGCAGGGTGTCCGTCGCCATTTTCAGATTGCTTACCGGCGTTTTCACCTGATGGGAAATATCCGATACAAGGGTCTGTAACTCCTGCCGTTCCTCGTCCACCCGGCGGCGGTTCTCCTGCATGATCTGGTAAAGCCTTGCCAGCCGGTGTCCGATTCTGGCAAGCTGGGTTTCGCTGTCCTCTGGCCGCTGGGGCGCTTCATTTCCGGCAATCATGTGGTCTAAGGTCTGGCACAGGTCAGCGGTAAACTGTGATAACCGTTTTCCAAACGCCTGCGTCAGTACAAAAATCCCTACAAGGGCGCACAACAGCAGCGCCCCGCCCGTCAGCAGCACCGCCGTCTGTTTTGTCACAAGAAAAAGGGCTATGGTGATCCCGGACATGGAGAGGGCAAACCCTATTGCCACCCGGCCAAACAGCCGCTTTACCGAGAGGTTTTGAAACTTCATTTTGCCTCGCCTCCCGTCCATTGATAGCCCATGCCGTAAACGGTCTTGATGTAGGGCGCGCCGCCGTCGGATTCAATCTTGCTGCGAATCCGGCTGATAGAAGTTGTCAGGGTGTGTTCGTCTACAAACCTTTCGTCTATATCCCACAGCTTTTCCAAAAGCTGCCCACGGGTCAGCACTTGCCGGGGATTTTTGCGGAACAGGTTCAGCATTTTGTACTCCATCGGGGATAGGGTCAGGGGCTTGCCATTTAAGGAAGCCGTCTGTTCCGAGAAGTCCAGAAACAGCCGCCCGTCGTCGTAAATGTCCTTGGCCGGTTTGTGGTGTTCCAGCATGGCGAACATGGCTTTGATTTTCCGCTGCAAGGCCCCGATCACAAAGGGCTTTGTGATGTAGTCCACCGCGCCCACCTCATAGCCCCGTATCTGGTCGCTTTCCTGATCGTTGGCGGTCAGGAAAATCACGATGGTATCCGGGTGCTGGGGCTTTATCAGCTTGCACAGTTCAAAACCGTTCCCGTCCGGCAGGTTGATGTCCAGCAGCACTAAATTAAATTCCCGCTGGCGGATGGCTTCGGCTGCGGTTCTGGCATTTAGGGCAGAAGTCACGCCGTAGCCGTCTGCTGTCAGGTTATAGGCCAACATCTTATTCAAAAAACTGTCGTCCTCGACAATTAAAATCTGCTTCATATCCTCACTTCCTTTGCTTTTTGCAGATAGTATAACAGGCAAATGTCCGTGAAATGTTACAAGGACAAATATATTTATCATTTTACAGCTTTTTTATGTGTACTGCAATTTTATAAAAGAAAGGACAGCAGTATCATCAAATTGCTGTCCTTGCGGTTTATTATAGCTGGTAGTGTATAAGCGTGGGTTCATCATATTTGGTGTGGTATCTTTAACTATGGGAAACTCCTTTTTCCCATTTACTGATTCCCTTGTCACTGACATCGACGCCATAGTGGCGGAGAAGTTCGGAGAAAGTTACAAGTGAATAGCCATTCCTTTTTCGTACAGCTGCGAGAATCAGACCAACCTCATTACTATCCCTTGCGGCGACTGCATCATAGCACACCGTAGATGGGGCTATGTGCATTTTGGTGAGCGCAGTTTTCTTTTTCATAGCAAGAACACTCCTTTGTGATCCGGTAGCTCTATTATAGTATAGAAAAGATAAGAAATCAACAAGAAATCTCCAAAATGGCGACAAATGCGTAATTGACATCTCCATAAAGTGGGCGTATAATCGAATCAAATCCGCAAATAACAGCTTTTTGGTGTTGATTCTGGACCGAAATCGTGTATATTTGGCGTTTTTGAGAGGTGATAATATGAGAAAAGAAAATTTAAGATGCCCGATGTGCGGAACCATGAACTATGATGTAGATCTTGATGCAACCGACGGCTGGACAAAATGCCGTCTGTGCAAAGCAGTAACCTGCTCTATGGATGAGTGGAAAAAGCATACAGTGTCCGTTCCTCTGTTAAACGAAAAGCAGCTCGTGGCACGCAGTATGATTCGCAAGTAATACACGCTGCATTCTGATAAATCTGCAAAAAGGAGGAATTCTGATGTGTGGTGATTACAACCTTCGCCGTGAGAAAAGATACGTCGAAGTGGATGTTCGTTTTACTCCTGACGGCAAGATCCGTCCTCTTGCCATAAACTATGACAAGACTCGTACTTATGGAATTGATCGTGTCTTGGCAGTCAAGCACGGCACATCACGTTTTGGCGTGAAAGGGCATTGCTTCACCTGCCTGATTTGCGGGCAGAAGCGGAATCTTTGGCTTGAAAAGGGCAAGTGGTTCGTGGAAGCCTACTGTGCCACATCAGAAGGTAGGGCTTCATAATGGCAAGATACTTATCGCGTGCAGAACTTTCGTGCATAGCAGGCAAATATATTGAAATGTACTATGCACTCTTCGGAATAAGCAAAAATGACCCCGCTCCTATTAACCCAGAGCAGTTTGCAAATTCTGTTCTTGGACTGAATCTGAAGATGTTGCCGCTGTGTAGCGATGGTCACATCCTTGGATTAACGGTTTTCCAGAGATGTAGCTTCACCGCAACCCTTGAGGATGGAACAAAGCTTGTTGAAGTATTTATGCCGAGGGATATCGTAATCGATTCTGCTCTTGCGGCAGACAGATGCACTGGATGCCGGAATTTCACAATAGCGCATGAAGCAGCACATCAGATTTTGGCTGATCTGTTTCCGAACGACTACGGAAAAGCAGTCAAGTGCCGTGGGCACATTGCCTATCGGGAGAGAAACGGAAAGCCCTCGTGGGAAGAATGGCAGGCGGATACCCTTGCAGCAGAGCTGCTGATGCCAACATTTCTGATCAATGCCGAAATAGAACGTGTAGCGTTGACTCTGCCAAATGGGATTCTGTACAAATCAGTGTCTGACCCTAACTATGAAAAAATTCTGGAGATGGCTCGACGGATTGGGGTTTCTTGGTCTGCAATCAGGATCAGACTGCAGCAGATGCAGGTTATAAAAGGCAAACCCATCCACTGCCATCCATTGGACATCATGCGATTTGGAGAATGAATATGATTCAGTTAAAGAACCGTCCCTTTGCCGGTAAAGCACCGACTACTACACAGCAGGCAGAATTTAGCATAGGCTGGAGATTTTGCCCTGTTTGTGGAAATAAGTTATACCAAAAAATCGAGGGGTGTTCAGGTATACTACAAGTGAAGTGCAATAGATGCAAAGAAACCCTGAGACTTGATCTGGCATTTAGATGCCGGTGATTTTCCAGGCATTTTAACAAATACGGGTGCATTGCACCCTGAATATGGACTGTTCGCTCCGAGCAACGGGCCATTGCCGCAAGGCAATGTATGAAACGTGCTCCAAATAGCCGGGCAACAGCTGATTGAGAGATTTTCTTTGAAGATCTCTCAGTTGGTTGTTGTCCGGCTATTTTTTTAGCCTTCAGGAAGCCTGCTCCCGTAAAAAGGAGCAGGCTTTATGTTTGTCCGTTTTTCGTGGATGCCCCAAGCGGCTAGATATCCGTAGCAACTCCGAGTTTTCGACTTCTCACGCTTTATCGAAAATTTGGAGGTCACACATGAGTTTTGATCCGAATGCTATTGGTAACCGTATTTTTACTTTGCGTACAAATGCGAAGTTATCGCAGGAAAAACTTGCTGAAAAACTTGGTGTTTCCCATCGCCACCTCGGCGATCTTGAAAGGGGAAGCTCCAATGGCTCTGTAAAAATCCTGATCGATATTGCAGAATACTTCCATGTCAGTATGGATTATCTTCTTTTGGGCCGAGATCCTTCTAGGGATCAGTTTCAAAATGAACTGCAAGCCGCTATAGATCATCTTGAAAAAATCAAAGGTCTTTTATAATCACTTCAACAAGAAACGCTCCTGCCGGTTTTACACCGACAAGAGCGTTTCTTGTGTTATTCAAAAATATCGGCAAGGGTAAGCAGCTGTACTTCTCCGCGTTCCTGTGCCTGAAGTAGTCCGTCCGTAAATCCGCCTTTCGAGAAAATGTAGTAGTGGTAGTTTGTTCCTTTCCCAAAGACTGCTGCATATTCCCGAATCAGTTCCAGTTCGTCCAAACCGATTTTTTCATTGCGATATTTGCAGGAGCCGATGATATAGTCATTGCCCTCAACCGGCCTACCGACAATATCGATTTGTATCTGCTTCTTTTTTTGAGGGTCGGTTCCCCACCACTGCCCAATCTCACTCAACTCGATAGGAAGATCATTCGCATAATAGAGCAAGTAGTCTTGGCACATCTTCTCAAAAATCAGACCCATATAGTCTGGAAAATACTGCTTCACCGCATGGGGGTAGGTCTTTGCGATCCGCCCCGAATCAATGGCACTTGCATTGACCGGCACAAAACGGTACCAAAAACGAAAAAAATTGTCTGCCAGAAGATAGATCGTTTTTTTGCCCGGTTTCTCAGTGATCGGCGTTTCCTTTTTGACGATTCCAAGGTCTATCAACGTTTTGAGGTACTTCGCCACCACAGAGTTTTCTTCACCAACTTTCGTGGTGATATCATTCAGGCGAGAAGCCCCCTCTGCAATTGCCTTGATGATTGCATTATAAATTGCTGGCTCACGCAGCTCCTGCTTTAACAGGTTGGCCGGTTCCTCATAGAGGTAGCTGGAACGGTCAAACAAGTTTTCCATCAGTGCTTCATCTACGCTGTCCCGAACATCCAATTTGTTGATATAATGCGGAACGCCGCCTGTGATGCCATAAATCAGGGCGTTATCTTCCTCGGACAGATTCGGATGGAACACCGCTGTTTCCTTGTAATCCAGCGGCATGATCTTGAATTGCGCTGTTCTGCGCCCATACAGAGGGCTTTCTTTGCCCAAAACCTGACTTTCCATAAAACTCATGGACGAGCCACACAGGATCAGGTACATTTGGGACTCTGTCCATTTATGGTCGATGATGTGCTGAAGCATTGCGGAAATAGCGGGTTTAGCCTTTGCAAGATAAGGATACTCATCAATTACAAATACGATCCGCTGCTCCTTGGAGAGAGCTGTCAGTTCGTCCAATGCTGCATCGTAGGTTGTAAATTCCGGAGATGATTCTGCATTGGGTCGTTCAAAACTCATGATTGCCTTGGACAAGGCTTCCAGATTTTCTTTTCCGGTCGTATTCAAGGCAGAGAAGAAAATGGTCGGTTTATCCTTGCAGAATTCATTGATCAGCGCAGTTTTTCCAACACGGCGTCTGCCGTAAATGACAACGCATTCAAACTTTCCATTCTCATATCGTTTGTTTAACTTCCGAAGTTCCTCATCGCGGCAGTAAAATCGGCTCATTTTGTTCCCTCCCCAAAGTGTATTTATCGAATTTATATACTCGTAAGTTAGTTTCTTACGAGTATAATACTTCATTTCTTACATAAAGTCAAGAAATATATTTTTGACGGCTCATCGAGAAACAGGAACGATACTTCCTATTTTCCTCAAAAATTGTGAACTCTGAGTTCCTGTTCATTTCGTTCCGCATCGGTTACAATACAGCCATAGCTTCGGAAAGCGTTCAAAGCAGCCCTCAAGCTATCCCGCCCCTTGAAAATTGAACACGCATTCTTCAGTCACGTTCCTGTGATGATGAGCCACGTCCGTAACAAATGCGATGATCTCCCACTGAGGGAATGAGCGGTAGGTTGACGGTAAATGGATGACAGCTTCTCCATAGCTAAGAGCCATCACAGAATAATGATACTTCTGCCTTCGGGCAGCTCGGTGAGAACCACGGAGAGGTGAGAACCCTATGGATTCGGTACGCTGCCGGACGGCTGAAAGATTTCCCACACGAAAACTGAGTTTTCGTTTTCCGGGGATGTCGGGGACAAATACGGAAAGGTATAGAACTATAAATCACAGCATTTTTGCTGTTTGAGATAGTAGGGTGGGCTGTGCGAGCAGCCCACTGTTACATATACGGATAGAAAGGAGAAATCCAAATTGGCAACACGAGGCAAAAAAGAGAAAAAGTATCCGCCTATGCCCGCAAACTGGATGTACAAGCGCGGGGATGTCTACATGATGGATCTGAATCCTTACAGCGGTTCCGAACAAGGCGGCATCCGACCTGCCATTGTTGTCCAGAACGATGACGGTAATTTTTATTCCAATGTTCTTCTGGTCGTTCCGCTGACAACACAGATCAAAAAGCGAAATATGCCGACGCATTTTATTCTGCACAATCGCTTTTTGAGTGCGCCATCTATGGCGATTTGCGAAAGTCCGCGCCCCGCAGATAAATCCAGAGTGTTAAGCTACCTTGGGCACCTGTCCAAATATGAAATGCGGCAAGTGTCAGTGTGTCTGCAATACAGCTTTGGCTTCATTGGGTATAAGTCATTCCGAAAATACCTTACGGCTCCTCCGCAGGAGGATGTTCTCGCCGCTGCAAAAGAGCTGCTCTCCCAGCAGTTTCAGAATCTTCGTGTGCTGAACAGTCAGCCCCCTGCTCTCACCAAGCACACAAAAGGCGATTTACATAGCATTGAGCAGATATCGGAAAGGATGCTCTCCACCCCAACAGAATCTTCTGTTGAGTTCATGGTCGCAGAACTGGATGATGCACTTCAATCGCTTATGTTCCGCTGGAATATCTGTTATGAACGGTATTCCAGTTTTCACTTATCCGATAACGAAAAGAAGAAAATCGGTTTGATTATCCAATCAGGAATTGATTTTCTGCAAAAGAAGAAGGAGGTTCCTTTATGATGAACGCAGTTGTAAAACCTTACCATGAGATGTGCCTGAACAGCAGCGAACTGATCGTGCCGCGCGACACTTATCAGCGTGCTCTTCACCCCGCTCGTGTTGCCCGCATCGCAAAAGAATTTGACGAGCGGGTTGCCAATGAGCCGAAGATCAGCTTCCGGGATGGTCACTACTATGTGATGGACGGACAGAACACCATCGCTGCACGGAAATTTCTGAACGGCGGCGAAGATTTGCAGATTCGCTGCAAGGTTTATTTTGGTATGACAGAACGAGAAGAAGCCCTCCTGTTTGCACAGCAGACAGGCATTTCGGAACGGCTGAGTGCAGGACAGAAGCTCCGTGCCCTGATTTTTGCAGGGGAGCCTGCTGCCGTTGCATTCCAGCAGGCCACCGAATTGGCTGGCGTTCATCTTTCTTTTGAAGAAGGCCGGGGCAAGCAGCGGATCAGCTGCATCGCAACCGCCTATCACGAATTCATCCGGCTTGGTCCTGAACTGTATATCGAATCCCTTGATGTTTTGCTGAATGCGTGGGACGGAGAACCTGATTCCATGAGTTCTGCAAATCTGCTCGGCATCTGCCGCTTTGTAGAACTGTACCACTCCGAATACAGTAAAAGCCGTCTGATTGCCAAACTGCGGCAGGTCGATGCATTCACGATTTTTCGCCTTGCACGAACCGCAGGCGTAAGCCTTCCCGGCAAGACGAAGTACCTTCAGCAGGTCTATACTATTTATAATGGTGGCAGCCGCCGGGCTGCATTGCCGCTCAAGTTTTAACTTTAAGTATATTTAACGAGGTATTATCCAATGATTATCCATGAAGAACCTTCGCCCAACTCGGTTTCCTCCCCTGTTTCCACAGCAAAGGACAGCCGCTGCTATACCGTAGAAGACCTGATGGAAATGCTGCTCCTGAGCCGTCCCACTGTCTACCGTCTGCTGAAGCAGAACGAATTCCGCTGGTTCAAGGTAAGCGGCGCTTACCGTATTTCCAAAGCCAGCTTTGAAGCATGGCTCAATGATGGCACTGTTGAACGCAATCCTGCTGTTTGACATCCTCAACATTTCACGCGAAATCTGCTATTCTTTAGCCGGGATGAGAAATCCCGGCTAAACTTTTACATAGATAGAGAGGTGTCTTTCATGGATGATATGCGGAATACTTCGGCTCCCTTATACGGAAAAGCTGAACCTGCCACTACCAAAACCACCATGTCGGTTCGTGAGATGCGGCAGCTTCTCGGCCTTGGCAAAACAGACAGCTATTGGCTGCTTCATAAGAATCTCTTTGAAGTCATTCTGATAAACGACAAAAGGCGTATCGTTATTTCCAGCTTTGAGAAATGGTATGCCAATCAGGTCAAATATCATAAGGTCAATGGTTCGCCACCGGGCGAGGAACTTTGCAAACGGTCCTATTCCGTTCCTGACGCCGCCGAGATATTGAAGGTGAAACCCGAAACGATCTATACACTCATCCGACAGGGCAAGTTGAAAACAGAAACGGCAGACTTCTGTATGAGAATTCCCAAAGAGGACTTTGAGCGGTGGTACCGATCACAAAGTCGCTACCGCACAGCAGCCGACCGTGAGCGTGACCGGGAGATTGAAGCGCAAACCGTCTCCATCCCGGAAATGGCAAAACTACTCGGTATCCCACGCAAGAATGTTTATGGGATTCTTGATTGCAAAAAATACCGAGATTGTTTCGTCATTGAGCGCGTGGCCGACAGGCCGCGCATTACCAAAAAAAGTTTTAAGGCATGGCTTAAAAGCCAATCTACATACCAACTTCAAAAACCGAAAAAAGAAACGCATGAGGAGCCGCCGCTAAAACTGCAATGTCCCAAGAATGGGAAATACTACAGTTTTCAGGAAATTCAGGCTTTTTACGGAATCAGCCGCCCAACACTTGACTCGTGGGTTCTCAAAGAAGGAATTCCAACGATGAAGTTGGGAAGGGTAAAACGCATCCAAAAAGATGCTTTCGATGAAGTTCTGAAGTCCAAACGTAAAGTAGAGGAGGATGTATAATGGCTAGCATTGTCAAACGCAATAACCGATACTGCGTTGTCTATACCTACAAACACACTAATGGAACGCTAAAGCAGAAATGGGAAACCTTTACCGACCTTGCAGATGCCAAAAACCGTAAGAAAGAGGTCGAATACAAAGAATCCGTCGGTACCTTTGTGGCACCCCAGTGCCGAACTCTAAAAGACCTGCTTAAAGAATACGTCACCCTGTACGGAAGAACCAAATGGGCACTTTCAACCTATCAATCAAACACTGCACTGATTTCAAACTACATAGAACCGCTTATCGGCTCAATGAAGCTGCAAGATCTCACCACCCGCGTAATTGAGGGATATTATCAGCGGCTGCTTAAATACGAAGCCGTTGACCCTATGTGTGGAAAGCGTCAGCATCAATACGTTTCTCCCGGCACGGTTCGTTCGGTTCACAAAATTTTGAGAAGTGCCTTTGAGCAGGCTGTAAAGTGGGAACTTATGGAAAAGAATCCCTGTATTTATGCCACCTTGCCCAAATACACTGCAAAGAAGCGTGATATCTGGACTGCCGAGACCCTGTTCCATGCCTTAGAAGTCTGTGATGATCCACGGCTCCGGCTTTGCATCAACCTCTCCTTCTCTTGTTCCCTGCGCTTAGGGGAATTGCTCGGTCTGACATGGGATTGTGTGGATATCTCCCCCGAAAGCATTGAAGCCGGGCGAGCCTCCATTTACATAAATAAGGAATTGCAGCGTGTAGATATTGCTTCGCTGAACGCCTTGGAAAATAAAAATGTCATCACTCGTTTTCCCTCGCTGAGTTCCCGCTGCACCACGGTCCAGGTTCTGAAAAGCCCTAAAACAGACAGCAGTATCCGAACCATTTTTCTCCCCAAAACAGTTGCTGAAATGCTTGTCCACTATAAAGCCGAGCAGGACATGACAAAGGACGCACTGGGTGCAGAGTATGCAGACTATAATCTCGTGGTTGCCGGCCCGCTGGGAATGCCGACCGAACAATCCACCATTAACGGTGCATTGAAGCAGCTGATTGAGGAAAACGATCTCCCCAAAGTGGTTTTCCACAGCTTCCGACACTCCAGCATTACATACAAGCTCAAGCTGAACGGCGGCGATATCAAAGCCGTGCAGGGCGATTCCGGTCATGCACAGGCTTCGATGGTCACCGAGCAGTACGCACACATTCTGGATGATGATCGGCGTTTGAACGCACAACGATTCGACGATTTCTTCTATCAGCATCATGGTGCAGAGCCTGAAGCCCTCCCTCGCGCAGAGCAATCCACTCCCAAAGCCAGTCCAGTCGATACAGATGCGGCAGCAGCTCTTGCTAAACTGCTGGCTGACCCCTCTATGGCTACACTCATTAAAAATCTTGCAAAGAACCTATAAGCCTCTATACATAAACAGCGGCAGTTTTCCGTATATGGAAAACTGCCGCTATCTGTTTTAGGATGATCCCGTTTCTTTGTGTTTTTTCGCCTTAGCTTCCTCTATGTCCATCTTCAGCTGATGTGTAAGCTGTTTTACATAATCGAGTGAAACTTCATAGCCTTCTGCGATTTTTTCTGCCGGCATCCCATCAAGGATACGGGAGATCACAATGTTCTGAGTGGCTTGTTTTCTCGACTCTGCAATCATTTCCTCAATAGAGGGGCAATGTTTATTATGCATCCAATTCAAGTAATCCAAGCGTTCAGCTTCTATCCGCGATAGAAGCCTGACTGCATAGAAATTGTCATCTACCTCGAAGCGAACTTCCTCTCCGGGTTTGACTTCAAGTTTTTCCAGAACCGCATCTGGGAGTTTTACAGTTCCATCTTCACCGACTACAATATTAAATTTCTTTTCCATCGCACACTCCTAAAATCACGCAAAGTTCCTTGCATCCAGTGCCTTTACTCCCGTAAGAATACCATAAGCCCCTTCCTTTTACAAGACAATGCGCATTTCCATTCGCACTGTTACATAGACCAGAGTTTTCTCGCAGAAAGCTCTGGTCTTTTTCTATTGAAAACATTTGTCCATCACACCAGCTACGGCTGTATGGTCTGGTTCACGAATGCTAAACAAGCAAATATCCGTAGGGAAACGTACACTTCCCAGCTAATGAAAGGTGGGCATTTTACAATGAACCTTCCACTTTTCATTAGCTCTGCTAATTTTCTGCTAATGAAAAGCCTTTTACTCGTTTTATTTCGGGGTTTGTGTTCTTTACTCAGATTGACAGCGCAACAAAAAATCAATTGATAAAACGTTACTTGTTTTACCTACTTTTGCCTAGGATTTATGGCTTCAGCCCCTACTCCTAAGCCTGAGGCCCCCGGTTCGAATCCGGGCGGGGACGCCATTTTAAGAAAATGCGAAGGTCATTTTTCCATGTGAAAGACGATCTTCGCATTTTTCATTTTGAACCTATCACCAAAATTAGCCAGCGAATGCCATTAGCAGAATTTTCGGTTCCAGCTAATAAAATCAGGCTTCCAGCTAATTGAGGCCAAAATCGCCGTTTTCTATGCTTTATGCAACTTCACAGCATAAGAAAACCTTTTGGACATACAAAAAAGCGCAGAAGGCTTCCTTTGAGAAACACCTTCTGCGCTTTTTTGTTTTTACATTGCGATCCAGCCCAGAGCATTTGCCACAGAGCTGATCAGGATAATGGCCGCAAAGATGGGGCACAGATACTGGATCATGAAGTTGAAGATCTTTTTACGGCGGAAGGGCTTGCCGCCCAGCGTCACCTCTTCTTCGATCTTCTGCACGCCGATCACGCGGGACACCAGCAGGCAGATAGCAATGGCTGCAATGGGCATCATGACAGAGTTGGTGAGGAAATCGAAGAAATCCAGAAACTGCATTCCGAACACCGTCACGCCCGCCAGCGGGCCATAGCCCAGTGCCGAAAGGCTGCCCAGCGCCACCATGATCAGGCCGATCAGTGCCGTTGCGCGCTCGCGGCTCCAGCCCAGCTCGTCCTCAAAGGTGGAGACAGCGCTCTCGGTCAGGGCAATGGAGCTGGTCACGGCTGCAAACAGCACCAGCAAAAAGAACAGGATGCCCACCACATGGCCAAAGCCCATGCTCTCGAATACCTTGGGGATGGTAATGAACATCAGCGCCGGGCCGGCCTGCAGGGTGTCCGGGTCGCCGCCGGAGAAGGAGAACACCGCCGGAATGATCATCAGGCCCGCCATGATGGCAATGGCCGTGTCAAACACCTCCACGTTCTCGGTGGATTCCTCAATGGAGACCTCCTTCTTCATATAGGAGCCAAAGGTGACCAGAATGCCCATAGCGATGGACAGCGAATAGAACATCTGGCCCATGGCCGTGACCACCGTCATCCAGGAAAAGTTTGCCACGTTCGGCACCAGAAAATACTTCACGCCTGCCAACGCACCCGGGCGCGTGACCGAGTAGCCCGCAATGACCACCGAAAGCACCACCAGCACCGGCATCATCACCTTGGAAACACGCTCCACGCCGTTGCGCACACCTGCAAAGATGATGGCCAGCGTAAAGGCCGTGAAGATCAGAAAGCACACCTCTGCCGACAGTCCGCTGGAAATGAAATTGGAAAAATAACCGTCCTGCGAAAGCTCACTGCCATGGCCGCTGATATACTCCGACAGATAGCGGATGACCCAGCCGCCGATGACCGAATAGTACGGCACGATCAGAATGGGAATGACCGCATTGATCCAGCCGCCGAACCGCAGGCCGCCCTTTTTGCCAAAAGCTCCAAAGGCACCCACCGGGCTTTTGTGGGTCATGCGGCCCAGTGCCGTTTCGGCCACGATCATCGTGTAGCCAAAGGTGACGGCCAGCACGATGTACACCAGCAGAAAAATGCCGCCGCCGTATTTCGCGGCGAGGTACGGAAACCGCCAGATGTTGCCCAGACCTACCGAAGCGCCTGCGGCCGACAGCACAAAGCCGATCTTGCCGGAAAAGGCGCTGCGCTTTTGTTTTTGCGTATCCATGATTTAATTCCTCTTTTCCTATATTCCTATACACAAGTGGCCTTAGTGTACCATATCTGTCCGTCAAATACAACTGTCCCGCCTGTTTGCGTGCAAAAAACAAACAGCGCCCCGCAAGGGAGCGCTGCCTGTTTTTTATAAGAGGTATACGCGTTGATCTCAGAAGATGCTGTAGCCCAGCAGCTGCGGCAGGGCGGTAGTAAGCGGGCCCCACAGGCTGATGGAGATCAGAACGATCACGTTGCAGATCACGTAGGGCGCTGCGCCCTTGAAGATCTCGATGATGGGCATGCGGTTGATCTTGTTGCAGGCGTTCAGGCACATGCCAACCGGCGGGGTGACCAGACCGATGGCCAGACCGGTGATCATCATGGCACCGAACTGCAGCGGCGAGAAGCCGTACTGCACCATGACCGGCAGCAGGATGGGGGTGAGCAGCAGGATGGCCGGGCTGACATCGATGAAGGTGCCGATCATCAGGATCAGCACATCAAAGATCAGTGCAATGGCCCATGCGGGCATGTTCAGGGACATGAAGAAGGCACCCACCGTCTGCGGCACCTTCTGCATGGTCAGCACCCATGTAAAGATGGTGGTAAAGCCGATGATGAGCATGATGGAGGAAGAAGAGATCAGGGTCTTTTTCAAAGCCTCCCAGACACCCTTCCATGTCAGCTCCTTGTAGACGAAGAAGCCCACCAGCATGGAATACAGCACGGCCACACCGGCACTTTCGGATGCAGTGCACACGCCGAAGGAAACGCAGATGATGATGAACAGCGGCATGATGAGGGCAGGAATGCCGGAAAGCAGGCTCTTGGCAGCGCGCTTGCCGTCAAACTTGATCTTTTCCGGATGCCAGCCCTTCTTGGCGCTGATGATGTACACCAGCACCAGCTGGGTCAGGCCGATCAGGATGCCGGGCACGGCACCTGCCACGAACAGCGCACCCACCGATGCACCGGAGATCATGGAGTAAACGATCATGGGGGTGGAGGGCGGGATGATCATGCCCATGGTGGAGGATGCCACCGTGATACCGGCAGAAGCTTCCGGCGGGTAGCCTTCCTTCTCCATGGCGGGGATCAGGATGGAACCCAGAGCCGAGGTATCGGCCACAGAGGAGCCGGAAATACCGCCAAAGATCATGGAAGCCACGATGTTCACTTCGCCCAGACCGCCGCGGATGGGCCGCAGCAGCTCCATACAGAAGTTGATGATGCGCTGGGTGATGCCGCCGGTGTTCATCAGTTCGCCAGCCAGCATGAACAGCGGCATAGCGATCATCAGCTCACTGTAGGCACCGTTCCACACGCGCTGCGGCAGCATGGTAATAAAGGTAGGTGCATAGATCAGGATGTAAGTCACACAGGAAGCGCCGATGGCGAAGGCCAGCGGGATGCCCAGCGCGGCAAAAAAGATCAGCAGCACCAGAAGGATGAGCATTGCCATAGTTGTGTATGGCATATCAAGCCAAATACAAGAGAAAAACAGCCACCGCCAAATAGTGATGCTCCCCACCCTGCACCTGACATTGTCATAAAACCGCCAACAAAGAAAATACCAATGCCAAGAAATATACCAACACCATAAAAAAGTCCAATTGCCATATCGTACTTATTAAATTGTCGTTTCTCCTTTTTTTCATATGTTTCCATCTTTGTTATTACCTCCTTCGCAAAATCGTCCATGTTGACTCCAAAAAGAAAGCAAATTTTTTTCAACATATTTAAATCGGGTTCATTAACATCTCTCTCCCAATTCGATAGTGCCTGCCGGGTAACATTCAATTCCCCGGCTAGTTCTTCCTGTGTCATTCCCAATTGTGTTCGCAGATGACGTATTTGCTTTCCTGTTGTAATATTCGTCTGTTCCTGGTTCAAAATAGTTTCTCCTCTCTGATACTGATTTTATCAATGATATTTCGCAATAGCCAGCAATGAACGCTTGCATTGCGCAAGACGTTACATTATCTTCTGAAACATATAGCGCACCTTGTCCAGGCGGCTGTTTGGACGGCGGGGCTGGATGACTGGCTTGCCGACAGCGGCCTGATACCCTTTCAGTTCTGTAAGGCATACGCTCTGCCCGTTGGTGTAAAAGGCCAGATCAGTACGGTATGCCTGTATACAGCGGGCGGGAATCTCGCCAGTAAAGACAACTTCATCCTTTTTTACCTGGACCGTTTCGATGGTGGCACAGTATTTCGGTGCATCATGATAAGCCCTGGAAAGATATTCCCGGGGCGCATAGAGGGTGAAGGAGAGATAAGGTTCCAGCAGTTGCGTCCCTGATTCCTTCAATGCCTGTTCCAATACAATCGGGGCCAATGAGCGGAAGTCCGCCGGCGTGCTGACCGGACTGTAATAAAGCCCGTATTCAAAGCAAATCTTACAGTCCGTTACGTTCCAGCCGAACA
>NZ_JAFREG010000011.1:0-76336 GCF_017377615.1 Faecalibacterium sp. Marseille-Q4896 | reverse complement strand
GTAGGAAAATCCAAAAGTTTAGATTTTCTCAAAATGCTTATCTTTTGGTCTTTGGTTCGGAATAGTGTAGTGCTGGCGGTCTATCTATTGTTTTCGGTTGCTTGCTTCTTTACCGTACATGAGCATTGACCCAGGGGTTCTCCTGACCGTCTGCAACGCCGGTCTTCAGGCCCATGTACAGGTCGGAGTACGGGATGGTAGTGGTGGTAGCACCCATTGCCTGGAAGGTCATGTCAATGGTCTTCATACCGTTGGTGCGCATCTTCAGGCCCTTCAGGTCTGCGGGAGCCTTGATGGGGTGCTTGGAGTTGGAGAACTGGCGGTAGCCGCCTGCATCGCACAGGTTAATGATGACAGTGCCCGTCTCGCCTTCGGCCTCAGCGCACACCTTCTGTGCCAGATCGCTCTGCAGCAGAGCCGTGACCTGCGCACGGGTGTTGGTCAGGAAGGGCAGGGTGAACATCAGCAGCCGGGGGCTGAAGTCGAACTGACCGCCGCGCATGCCCTGCACGGTGCCGGCCACGACCTGCTCCAGCATCTCCTTCTCGGTGCCCAGCTGGCCGTTGCCGTAAACTTCGATCTTCACATGGCCGTTGGTGGCCTCTGCCACATCGGCGGCAAACTGCTCCATGGAAACAAAGCGGGGGTTGCCTTCGGGCTGTGCATGACCCACGGTCATGGTGAAGTCGCCCAGAGATGCAAACTTGTCCTCACCGGCTGCTGCGGCACTTGCTGCAGTGCTGGTGGATGCTGCGCCGGAAGCAGCCGGAGTGGATGCACCGGAACCGCCGCAGGCTGCCAGAGCACCTGCAGCTGCCATTGCACCAGACACCTTCAGGAAATTGCGACGAGAGATCTTTTTCATAATCTTCTTCCTCCTTGTTTCAGGGGTGCCTTTTTACCTTATACGCTAGCAAAGTTTTTGGCGGCCCCTGTATACAGCATTTTCATTGCACGCTAATCGTAACAGAAAATTCACATCCGCACAAGAGCCAAACTTCACCAACTTCGTAAAGTTTCTTTGTGCATAACTAACAATCTTATCCGTTTCTCGTGAAAACTGTTACAATCTGATGACACAATTCCGTTCATTTTCATCTGATATATCAATTTTTGTCAGATATGATAAATTTCGGAGCTTTTCCTATACTTGTATACAGGCTATTGTATACTTCATTCTCATGCGTTGACAATCTCTTTTTGGCAGGCTAAAATAGAAACATCTTATCATCAACTATGTAAATGGAGTGTGAGCCCATGGCTGAACAGCTGCATCCAGAGGACATCTACCAGACGCTGGAATATGAGATCGTTACGCTGAAGATCAAGCCCGGAGAGACCATCAGCGAAAATCAGCTGTGCAAACGGTTCGGCATTTCGCGCACACCGGTGCGCGCTGCCCTGCAGCGGCTGGAACAGAACGGCTTTGTGCAGATCATTCCCTGCAAGGGCACCATCGTCACCCCCATCAATCTGGATATCGTGGATCAGATCGTATACCAGCGCACAGCCGTTGAAAGCACGGTGCTGCGCGATTTCATTCAGGTCTGTTCGCCCAAAGAGTACATCGAAATCAAGCACAAATATGACCTACTGGAAGAGATGGCCCAGACCATGACCGACCCGGACAATGTGGATATCAATGCCTTCCTGACGCTGGATCTGGAAATGCACGCCATCTGGTTTTGCAGCATGAACAAATGGTACATCTGGCAGAACCTGACCAAGCCGCAGCCGGATTATTCCCGCTTTACCCGTCTGGATGTGGTGCGGGCCAACAATGTGCCAGATGTGCTGAGCGAGCACCGGGAAATTTTGCGGGTGATCCGGGAAAAAGACCTGGATGCCATTGAACCGCTGATCCGGCGGCACCTGTACGGCGGCCTGCGCCGCATGGGCACCCAGCTGTACGCAGAAAAGTACAGACCTTATTTTACCGGCATCTGAACCAATGAAAAACAGGCGCATCCGCCAGCCTTTCGGCCTTTGGATGCGCCTGTTTTGTTTTTTGTATAATTTACTGCTTGTGGTACTTGCGGTCCTCTTCCTCGTAAACGGGGTCACAGGTCAGGTACATTCCCAGCCGGTTCAGGGTGCTGGTATCCACACCCGAAAGCAGCACGGTGGAGTGCACATCGCAGCCCTTGAGGTTGGGCAGCTGATGCATGGCCGCTGCAGCCTGCTCGTTGGAAGCAGCCGAGCTGGAAAGCGCGATCAGGATCTCGTCGGTGTGCAGGCGGGGATTCTTGCCGCCCAGATAGTTGGTCTTGAGGGTCTGGATGGGCTCAATGGAAGCCGCACTCACAAGGTCGGTCTCCTGCGGGATACCGGCCAGCACCTTGAGAGCATTCATCAGAGCAGATGCTGCTGCACCCAGCAGCGGACCGGTCTTGCCGGTAACAACGGTGCCGTCCGGCAGCTCAATGGCGGCAGCAGGGGCCCCGCCGGTGCTCTCGCTGCGGGCATGAGCCTGCTTTTCCACTTCGCGCTGGCCCACGGTCAGGTCGGCCTGATTCATCAGCAGTTCCAGCTTGTAGCGCTCGGTCTCCTTGACCGTGCCGGTGATCTTCTGCTCACACAGGCACTTGAAGTAGCGGCGCAGGATCTCCTTGCGGGAGGCTTCGCGGCAGACCGCATCGTCCACGATGCAGTTGCCTGCCATGTTCACGCCCATGTCCGTGGGGGACTTATACGGGCTTTTGCCGGCGATCAGCTCAAACATGGCGTTCACCACCGGGAAGATCTCAATATCGCGGTTGTAGTTGACGGTGGTCACGCCGTAGGCTTCCAGATGGAACGGGTCGATCATGTTCACATCGTTCAGGTCGGCTGTAGCGGCCTCGTAGGCCAGATTCACCGGGTGCTTGAGGGGAATGTTCCAGATGGGGAAGGTCTCGAACTTGGCGTAACCGGCCTTCACGCCGCGCTTGTACTCATGGTACAGCTGGGAAAGGCAGGTGGCCATTTTGCCGCTTCCGGGGCCGGGGGCCGTGATGACCACCAGCGGGCGCTGGGTCTCGATGTAATCGTTCTTGCCGTAGCCCTCGTCGCTGACGATGCGGGCCACATCGTTGGGATAACCGGGAATTTTGTAGTGGCGGAAGGTGCGGATGCCCAGACCGTTCAGCCGCTTTTCAAAGGCCTCCACCTCCGGTGCAGCGGCATACTTGGTCACGCACACGCTGCCCACATACAGGCCTACTTCCTGGAAGGCATCGATCAGGCGCAGCACATCCAGATCGTAGGTGATGCCGTAGTCGCCGCGGATCTTGTTGCTGATGATGTCCTCGGCGCTGATAACGATGACCACCTCGGCCTGATCCTTCAGCTGCAGCAGCATCTGCAGCTTGGAATCGGGCTGGAAGCCCGGCAGTACGCGGGACGCGTGGTAATCATCGAACAGCTTGCCGCCGAATTCCAGATAGAGCTTGTTGTCAAATTTCTTGATGCGCTCGCGGATATGTTCTGACTGCATCGAGAGATATTTGTCGTTGTCAAATCCAATTTTCATCGTTCGTTTCCTTTTTCCTCTTTGCTGTGCCCGGCACACCGCACCGGAACTTTTCCATAACAGAAACAGTATACCACACTCAAAAACCGGGTGCAATCCAAAAGGGCGGCTGCAAAGCTTTTTCCAGCAAATGCGGTGTTTCGCGCTGTTCTTTGCTGCATTTTTTGTGAAAATGGTTCTTGCCGCGTTTTTGACAGCGGGTGTATCATGTTATATCTGATTGGATTGGAAGTCGTGGGCGGTTACTTTTTCTTTTTATCCTTCTGATCCTTCGCGCGATCCTGCGTAATACAGCAAGCCCCCGGGTCTCCCCGGGGGCTTGCTGCGGCTTTATGAAGTATCTCGAATATGGAGGAAATGGCGTTTATTCTGCGTCGGTACGGTTTTTCTTGAGCAGGCTCAGGATCACAGCACCCAGCACGCTGCCCACAGCCAGCGCCACACAGTACAGAGCGGTATGGTCCACGACTGGGAACACGAAGATGCCGCCGTGCGGTGCACGCAGAGCGCAGCCGAAGGTCATGGAGAGCGCACCGGCCACCGCTGCACCGGCCACGCAGCTGGGCAGGACGCGCAGCGGATCTGCTGCTGCATAAGGGATTGCACCCTCGGTGACGAAGCACAGGCCCATGACGTAGTTCACGATGCCGTTGCGGCGCTCGTCGGCAGTCCACTTCTTGGGGCAGAAGGTGGTGGACAGGGCGATGGCGATGGGAGGAACCATGCCGCCCACCATGACAGCGGCCATCACCTCATAGTTGCCGGAGGCAAGGGCTGCCGTGCCAAAGACGTAAGCTGCTTTGTTGAACGGGCCGCCCATATCAATGCTCATCATACCGGCCACGATGGCACCCAGCAGCACCTTGGAGGTGCCGCCCATGGCGTTCAGGCAATCGGTCATGGCAGTGTTGATCATACCCATGACCGGGTTGATGCCGCACATCACCGCACCGAGGATGAGCATACCGCCCAGCGGGTAGATGAGCATGGGACGGATACCATTCAGGCTGGCAGGCAGCTTTTCGGTGATCTTTTTCAGCAACTCAACGATGTAGCCTGCAGCAAAACCGGCCAGCAGTGCCGCAAGGAAGCCGCCGGAAACACCGGTGGTCTCACCCGCTGCAATGCCCGCAAAGTTGGTGCCGTTCATGGCCAGCACACCGCCCACAAAACCGACCGCCAGACCCGGACGGTCCGCGATGGACATGGCGATGAAGGCAGACAGGATGGGCAGCATGTAACCGAAGGCTGCGCTGCCCACCGTCTTAAAGAAGGCAGCGACCGGGGTGTTCATGCCAAAGTTGGAGGGATCGATGGTGTAATCGTCCAGCAGGAACGCCAGTGCGATCATGATGCCGCCGCCCACCACGAAGGGCAGCATGTGGGAGACACCGTTCATCAGGTTCTTGTACAGAGCGCGGCCAAAGCTGTCCTTGCCGGAAGCATCCTCGGCGGCCTGTGCGCCGCCCTCGGCGTGGTAAACAGGCACCTCGCCGTGCACGATCTTCTTGATGAGCTCCTCCGGCTTGTGGATGCCATCGTCCACCCGGGTGAACAGCACCGGCTTGCCGTCGAAGCGGGCGGTCTCCACCTTCTTTTCTGCTGCCACGATGATGCCGTCGCAGTTTGCGATCTCTTCTCTGGTGAGGATGTTCTTTGCTCCATCCGAGCCATTGGTCTCCACCTTGGTGGGCAGACCCAGCTTGTCACCGGCCTTGGTCAGGGCTTCCGCTGCCATATAGGTGTGGGCGATGCCGTTGACGCAGGCGGTCACGGCCAGAATGCGGTAGCCGCTCTGGGGGATCTCCTGCTGGGTGAAGCTCTCCGCGCCGAACTGAGCCTCCTCCTGTGCATCGATGCAGTCAAGGAACTCTGCAGGGGTCTTTGCGGCCTTCAGCTTTTCTACAAAGTCCTCGTTCATCAGCATCTGCATCATACGGGCCAGCATGTCCACATGCAGGCTGCCGTTTTCCGGAGCCGCAATGGCAAACAGCAGGTCGGTGGTACCGTCGTCCTCGGCATTGTACTGCACAGGGCTGCTCAGCCGCAGCGCCGCCAGACTGGGCCGGGTGACTACATTGGTCTTGGCGTGGGGCACTGTGATGCCGTTGTCCACATAGGTGGAGCCCTCCGCCTCACGGGCATAAAGGGCCTTTTTGTAGGCATCCTTGTCCGTGATGTTGCCATGGGTGGCCTGCAGCTCCACCAGACGGCTGATGATCTGCTCCTGATCGGTCAGAGCCTCATCCAGTGCGATGGACTGCGCGGTGAATAATTCCGTAATACGCATGATTTTTCTCCCTTCCTGTATAACTGCAGCCCTCTCCGTCACAGAGGGTCAAATTTCCTTCAGCAGTTCGTCGATTTTTTCTTTGGTGGCAAGGCCAAGGCTGAACGCCGTTGCGCTGCCGCAGGCTGTGCCCAGACGCAGTGCAAAGGAATAGCTCCGGGTCTGCATCCAGCCAGCCACAAAGCCGGCCACCATGCTGTCGCCTGCGCCCACGCTGTTTACGACCTTGCCCTTGGGGCAGCCGATGCGGTGCACCTCGCCATTTTCGTCCACCAGCAGGGCACCGTCGCCCGCCATGCTTACCAGCACGTTGCGAGCGCCCTTTTGCTGTAGGGTGCGGGCCGCAGCAATGATCTCTTCGTCCGTAGTCAGCACCCTGCCCACAATCTCGCCCAGCTCGTGGTTATTGGGCTTGATGAGGAAGGGGTGGTACTGCAGCACGTTCACCAGCAGGTCGCGGGTGGCATCCACCACAGCACGCACGCCCCTGCCCTGCAGCCGGGCCAGCAGCCGCTCGTAGGTATCCCGCGAAAGGCTTGCCGGGATGCTGCCCGCCAGAATGAGGATATCATCCTCGTTCAGGCTGTCCAGCTTCTTTTCCAGCTCCTGCATGGCGCTCTCCGGGATGTCGGGTCCTGCGCCGTTCAGCTCGGTCTCCTGCCCTGCCTTGATCTTGACATTGATGCGGGTCATGCCCTGTTCCAGATGCACAAAATCGGTCTTTAAGCCCTGTGCAGCAAGACCGCGTTCCAGCCATGCGCCGGTCTCACCGGCCACAAAGCCCAGCGCCACGCTCTCGCAGCCCAGCTGTGCCAGCACACCGGACACATTGATGCCCTTGCCGCCCAGCACGCAGTCCTCGCCTTTGGCGCGGTTCACCTCGCCTACTTCCAGCGGTGCATCCAAACGCACCACATAGTCAATGGCCGGGTTGAATGTTACGGTATAAATCATACTTCCGTCTCCTTTACCAGCGTGAATTGTTTGTATTTGGGGTTGGGGCAGCGGTTGGTGAGAATGGCACCGCCCTGCAGGTCGGCAATGACTGCCGGGTAGATGCGGGAAAACTTGGCATCATCCACAAGGAACCAGGCTTCCCGTGCACGGTGCACTGCCGCTGCTTTCACGGCAGCTTCCTCGGGGTCCGGCGTGGTAAAACCGGCATCCAGCGCCACACCGTTGGCACCCATGAACGCCTTGGTAAAATTGTAGCGCTGCAGGCTGGTGACTGTGGGTGCACCCACAATGGCTTCGGTCTGGGGCCGCAGCAGTCCTCCGGGCAGATACACCCGGCAGCCCTTTCGGGCCAGTGCCCGGGCATGGGCCACGCCGTTGGTCACATAGCTGGCTTTGAGGGCATCCCCCGCCAGTGCATGCACCAGCTCCAGCGTGGTGGAGCCTGCATCGATGAACACAAAATCATCGGCGTTGATGAGCTTTGCCGCCGCCTGCGCGATGCTGCGCTTCTGCTCCACAGCCTGCGACTCCTTGGCCTCCATGGTGGGTTCATCCGCCAGAAAACGGCTGTCCGGCAGGGTGGCACCGCCGTGCACCTTGTTCAGCTTGCCCAGCCGGTCCAGTTCGGTCAGGTCGCGCCGGATGGTGGATTCGCTGGTGTTCAGCGCCTCGCACAGTTCCTGCACTGTCACGGTGCGCTTGCGGTTCAGCTGTTCCATGATCAGGCTGAAGCGTTCTTCTGCCAGCATCGGCATCCTCTCCTTTGGTTTGATCTTATCTTTGACGGTTTATGACCGTTTGTGCGTTGTTTTGGTTGATTTCATCTTTATTATAGCAAATGCAGCGCCAAAATCAATCGCTTTCAGTCAATTCCATTCATTTTCGTTCACAAAAAATTGTCTTTAAATTTGTGCAGGGAGCACAAAAGCTGGGATACAAGCATTTTGTGCAAACAAAAAAGCCGCCGTGCGTACCAATCGCACAGCGGCCGGAGAGATGGCTTATTGAGAAATCACTCGGCAGTCCAGTAGAAATCGTCGCCGGGCATTGCGCCGCCCACTGCCTTGGGGTCGGCATCAAACAGCACCTGCAGATAAGCGGATGCGTTGGTCTTGAGCTCGTCGCCGGTCAGGCAGACGATGTTGCAGTTGGGCAGGGCCTTCTTGGCAATGGCAGCCTTGGCCACAACACCCTGCCCCTCGCACAGAGCGGCAGTGCCGTCCAAATCGGCGTTGGCAGCTTCCACGCTCTTGGCGTAGTCGGTAAGGAATGCGGCCACAACATCCGGGTGTTCCTCGGCATACTCCTTGCGCACCACGGTCACGCCGGTGATGAGCTGCGTATCCGCGACCTTGTTCCATTCCTCGGTCAGGTCGAGGGCCACACGCAGGGTGTCGTCCTGCAGGCCGGCTGCAGTCACATAGGGCTGGGGCAGAACTGCAATGGCATCCTCGGTATTGGCCATCTGGGCCGTGACCTCGGTGGCCTCGCTGTAGTATTCAATGGTCACGTCCTTGTCCGGGTCGATGCCGTTGGCGTTCAGAAGATAGCGCAGCACGTACTCCGGCGTGGTGCCCTTGCCGGTGGACAGGATGGTACGGCCTGCAAGGTCTGCCATGGACTGGATCGTATCGCCGCCTTTTTCCACTACGTACAGCACGCCCAGCGTGTTGACGGCCACAGCCTGAATGCCGCCCTCCGTCTTCTGATACAGGGTGGCGGCCAGATTTGCCGGGATGGCAGCCATGTCCAGCTCGCCCTTCATCAGCAGCGGCACGATCTCATCGGCAGCACCGTAAAGCTGCAGGTCGTAATCCATGGAAGCGGTGCCATCCTCTTCCATGCTCAGCAGGTTGACAAGGCCCATGGTGGTGGGGCCTTTCAGGCCGGCAATGCGCAGAGCATCGGTGGTGGACAGTTCCTTTGCTTCCTCACTGGAAGCGGCTTCCGAAGCAGCCTCGGGGACAGCTTCGCTGGAAGCTGCACTGGATGCAACAGAGCTGGATGCCGCACCGCCGCAGGCGGCAAGGCTCAGCACAAGGGCCAGAGCCAGCAGCATGGATGTCAGTTTTTTCATGCGGGGTTCCCTCTTTCCTCACAAGACCGCGCCATTTTGTGCCTGAAAATTTTGCACAGAACCATGGGTCGGTCTTTTCATATTTTTTACAAGGCAAATTTGCAAAATCATTTGCTTTGCGGGTCTAAGTTTACTATAATAGAGTCAAAAATACCGTTGCGTGTGCAACGGAATTGCAGGAGGGCTGTGGGAAGCCGGATCTTTCCCACGGAATTGTGATGAAAAACTTTCTTCCGCTGTTATGCTCCACCTCTTTATTCAATGGTCTGACCCCTGAAGAGCTGCAGACCCTGCTGGCTCAGCTGGGTGCCGTTATGCGCAGCTATGGCAAAGGCGAAGCGCTTGTTCTGGCGGGCGAACCCAACCGCAGGGTGGGCATCGTACTGTCCGGTGAGCTGGAAGCCTACCGTCCCGGGCCGCAGGGTGCGCGCATTCCCATCACCCACATGGAACCGGGCGGCGTGTTCGGCGATGTGCTGAGCGGTTCCAGTCTGGCAAGCCCGGTCACGGTGATGGCTTCGGTGCCCTGCGAGGTGCTGCTGATTCCCTACGAGCGGCTGCTGCTTTCGGATGGCAGTCCGGCGCACCAGCAGACATTGCGCAATCTGGTGCGCACCATCAGCGATAAATATTTTTCCCTCTCCCGCCGCATCGACCTGCTGGTGCTCAAAAGCCTGCGGGCCAAAGTGTGCGCCTATCTGCTCAGTGAAGCCGAGCGGGCTGGCAGCCTGACCTTCAGCATCCCGTTCTCCCGCATCCAGCTGGCAGATTACCTGAACTGCGACCGCAGCGCCCTCAGCCGCGAGCTGAGTCAGATGCAGCGGGACGGCCTGCTGGACACCTACAAGAGCAGCTTCAAGCTGCTGGAGCCTGAGGTTCTGAAGCAAATGGTGCAGTGACCATTTGAATAGCCGCCGCGTGCGCTTTGGCTGTATTCAGCTGAAATTTTATTTTTATATTTGAGTTTTAGAAAAATCTACAGATTTTTCTAAAACTCTTTTTCACTGGAAGGCCGTAACCGTCAGCGGCATCATCTTGTTATTTTTAATATAGGAGTATTTTTAAATATGTCAAAACCGATTTTATGGATCGTGATCCCCTGCTACAACGAGGAGCAGGTGCTGCCCATTACAGCTCCCATGTTTCTGGAAAAGATCAGCGGCCTTGCCGCACAGGGCCTTGTGAGCGAGAAGAGCCGGGTGCTGTTCGTGAACGACGGCTCCAAAGACAAGACATGGGAACTGATCCAGAGTTTTGCCGCACAGGACGAGCACTACATCGGCATTTCCCAGAGCCGCAACCGCGGCCACCAGAACGCCGTGCTGGCAGGCTTGATGGAGGCACTGCACAGCGGCACCTGCGATGTTACCATTTCCATCGACTGCGATGGTCAGGACGACATCAACGCCATGGACGAGATGGTTAAAAAGTATCTGGACGGTGCCGAGGTGGTCTACGGCGTGCGCAGCCGCCGCGATACAGACACCTTCTTCAAGCGCTTCACCGCCGAGGGCTTTTACCATGTGATGAACGCTCTGGGCGCAGACATCGTGTTCAACCACGCAGACTACCGCCTCATCAGCACCCGTGTGCTGGAAAGCTTTGCCGACTACAGGGAAGTGAACATTTTCCTGCGCGGCATGGTGCCGCTGGTTGGCTTCAAAAGCGAGGTAGTCACCTACGAGCGCCACGAACGCCTTGCCGGTGAGAGCCACTATCCGCTGAGCAAGATGCTGGCCCTTGCCTTTGACGGCATCACCAGTCTTTCCAACAAGCCCATCCGCCTTATTACTGGATCTGGCATCTTTGTGAGCCTGATCAGCTTTATCGGAGTCATCTGGGCCATCGTGTGCGCCGCCATGGGCAGCAGCGTGGCCGGCTGGGCCTCCATCGTGTGCATCGTCTGCTTCATGAGCGGCGTGCAGCTGGTGTGCTTAGGCGTGATCGGCGAGTATATCGGCAAAATTTATATGGAGACGAAAGCCCGCCCGCGCTACATCATCAGCGAGCGCACCTGGGCCCCTTACGAAAGGAAGTATCACGGATGAGCAAACAGAGCTGGCGGGGCAGCACCCTGCTGAACCCGGAACCGCCGGTATTGGTGTCCTGCGGCGGGCTGGAAAAGCCCAATCTCATCACCATCGGCTGGACGGGCACCATCTGCACCCAGCCCAGCATGGTGTCCATCAGCGTTCGGCCGGAGCGCTACAGCCACCACCTCATTCAGGAAAGCGGACAGTTTGCCATCAATCTGCCCACCGAAGCGCTGGTGCGTTCGGTGGACTGGTGCGGCGTGAAAAGCGGCCGTGATGTGGATAAATTTGCCGCCTGCGGCCTGCATTCTGCCCCCGGCAGCGTGCTGACCGACTGCCCCATTCTGGAAGAAAGCCCGGTCAATCTGGAATGCAAGGTAACTCAGGTGATCCCGCTGGGCAGCCACGACCTGTTCCTTGCCGAAGTGGTGGCCTGTGATGTGGACGAAAGCCTGCTGGACGAAAGCGGCAAGCTGTGTCTCGAAAAGGCAAAGCTCATCGTCTACAGTCACGGTGACTATCTGGCTCTGGGCAAAAAGCTGGGCACCTTTGGCTACAGCGTGCGCAAGAAAAAGCCGGTAAGGCGTAAAAAATAATTTGCATTTCATCGCTTGACTTTTGCCCAAAACTGCATATACTAAAGATAGGCAATGTAGAGAGATTGAATCCATCGGGTTCATGCCGAAACACGAAGCCCCCGGTAGTGTCAGTACCGGGGGCTTCTTTTAGTGTTTGCTGCCCTTGCCGATCTTACCGTCGATCCATGTGCACAGATAGTAGGCAACTACCTGCGCGGCAACGGTTTGGATAAATGTAGAGAGAGTTTCCAAGGGGTTCACCTCCTTTCCGCGGTTAGGGGAATGGAGAAGGGCCGCAGGAACAGTATAGCATAAAAACCGGTATCGCGCAATTTTGACGCAATACCGGTTTTTGTGCATTTATTCGTGCTTTACGCGCTGGATCTCGCCCAGATCGTAGGGGGTGTTCTGGTAGACGTAGTAGTTCAGCCAGTTCTCATACAGCAGGTGGGCGTGGGCACGCCAGCGGAACAGCGGCGGCTTTGTGGGATCATCGTCCGGGTAGTAATTCACCGGCACATGGATGGGCAGGCCCTTGTCCACATCGCGGCGGTACTCTGAATCCAGCGTGTATTTGTCATATTCCGGGTGGCCGGTGACAAAGATCTGCCGTCCGTTCTCGGTGCTCATGAGGAAGGGCCCGGCCGCATCGCTCTCGGCAAGGATGCGCAGAGCCTTACAGTTGTCCACATCCTCGCGGCTGATGCCGGTGTGGCGGCTGTGGGGCGCATAGAACACCTCGTCAAAGCCGCGCACCAAAGGGTTCGACGGGCGGGTGACCCGGTGCTCGAACACGCCGAACATCTTTTCCGGCAGCAGCTGCTTGTGCACGCCGTAGTGGTAGTACAGGCCAGCCTGTGCACCCCAGCACACATGCAGGGTGGAGTAGACATTCGTCTCGCTGAAGTCCATGATCTCGCACAGCTCCGGCCAGTAATCCACCTGCTCAAAGTCCATGGTCTCCACCGGTGCGCCGGTGATGATCATGCCGTCGTAGCGGTTGTTCTTCACCTCGTTGAAGTTCTTATAGAACGATTCGAGGTGTGCTGCCGAAACGTGGGTCGCCGCATGGCTGGCCGTCTGCAGCAGGGTCATGTGCACCTGCAGCGGGGTATTTGCCAACAGACGGGCGATCTGGGTCTCGGTGGTGATCTTGGTGGGCATCAGGTTCAGGATCAGGATCTCCAGCGGGCGGATGTGCTGGGCAAGGGCGCGCTCACGATGCATGACGAAGATATTTTCGTTGTAGAGGGCATCGTAAGCAGGCAGGGTCTTGGGGATGATCAGCGGCATAGTTCGTACTCCTAACGATTTAGAATAGCCTCCGCTGACGCTCTGGCTATCTTCAGCGGAATTTATTTTTTATATTTTGCGTTTGTCGCGCCCTGCGGGGCGCTCCAAACGCGTTTTTACGAGAAGGGCCGGAACCGATAGATGCTGCTGAACTCACCTTTTAGATCTTATCCAGCGCCTGTGCAATATCTGCGATGAGGTCTTCGCTGCTTTCCAAGCCGCAGCTCATGCGCACCAGCTCTGCGGGCACGCCAGCAGCCTTCAGCTGCTCATCGTTCATCTGGCGGTGGGTGCTGGATGCAGGGTTCAGGCAACAGGTGCGGGCATCGGCCACATGGGTCTCGATGGCTGCCAGCTTCAGGTTCTTCATAAAAATGCTTGCAGCCTCACGGCCGCCGGCCAGACCAAAGCTGACCACGCCGCAGCTGCCATTCGGCAGATACTTCTCCGCCAGTGCATGGTACGGGCTGGACTCCAGGCCGCAATAGTTCACATAGGCCACCTTGGGATGGCTTTCAAGGAACTCTGCCACAGCCATGCCGTTGGCGCAGTGACGCTGCATCCGCACATGCAGGCTTTCCAGACCGAGGTTCAGCATGTAGGCGTTCATGGGCGACTGCATGGAGCCAAAGTCACGCATCAGCTGCGCGGTAGCCTTGGTGATAAAGGCACCCTCTTTGCCGAAACGCTCGGCGTAGGTGATGCCGTGGTAGCTGTCGTCCGGGGTGCACAGGCCGGGGAACTTCTCGGCATGGGCCATCCAGTCGAACTTGCCGCTGTCCACGATGGCACCGCCCAGCACCGCGCCATGACCGTCCATATACTTGGTGGTGGAGTGGGTGACGATGTCCGCGCCCCACTCAAAGGGGCGGCAGTTGACCGGCGTGGGGAAGGTGTTGTCCACGATCAGCGGCACACCGTGGGCGTGAGCAGCCTTGGCAAACTTCTCAATGTCCAGCACGGTCAGGGCCGGGTTTGCGATGGTCTCGCCGAACACCACCTTGGTGTTGGGCCGGAATGCGGCGTTCAATTCTTCCTCGGTGCACAGCGGATCCACAAAGGTGGCTTCAATGCCCATCTTCTTCATGGTGACGGAGATCAGGTTGAAGGTGCCGCCGTAGATGGTACTGGATGCCACGATGTGGTCGCCTGCTTCGCAGAGATTGAACAGGGCAAAGAAGTTTGCAGCCTGACCGCTGCTGGTCAGCATTGCGGCCGTGCCGCCTTCCAGCTCGCAGATCTTCTTAGCCACAAGGTCGCAGGTGGGGTTCTGCAGACGGGAATAGAAGTAGCCGTCAGCTTCCAGATCGAACAGCTTGCCCATATCCTCGCTGGTGGCATACTTGAAGGTGGTGGACTGGATAATGGGGATCTGGCGGGGTTCGCCGTTGCCGGGGGTGTAACCGCCCTGCACACAGATGGTATCGCGATTCATACTACATACTCCTTTACTGGGTTTGTCCATATAGCACAATTCCCCGCAGGAGTGCTGCAGCCTCCGGCGGGGAATTGAAACGTTAAATTTTAGTTCCCGTTCGGGGGCAAAATGAGGAGAGGACTCCTTCCGTCAAAGCCTTTCGGCTTTGGCAATACCGGAAAGTTTTCCTCTTCGCCAGAGGCTCCCTCTCCGGGGGAGCTGGCGCACGAAGTGCGACTGAAGGAGTTACTTCCGCAGCCGCTTATCGCTTCTGGTGGCCCAAGCAGTGCCCAACGTCTGGAACACCTGAACCATCAGCACCAGCAAAATGACACACACGATCATGATATCGGTCTGGTAGCGGTAATAGCCGTAGGACAAAGCGATCTTGCCCAGACCGCCGCCACCAATGACACCGGACATGGCCGAGTAGCCCAGAATGGTGGTCAGTGCGGTGGTCATGCTGGAGATCAGGCCGGGCAGGCATTCCGGGATCATCACCTTGGTAATGATCTGGAACGGCGTTGCGCCCATGCTCTGGGCCGCTTCCACCACGCCCTCGTCCAGCTCGCGCAGACTGGTCTCCACCAGACGTGCCACGAACGGGAAGGCTGCCACCACCAGCGGAACGATGGTGGCTTTGGTACCCACCGTGGTGCCCACGATGGCACGGGTAAGCGGGAATACACAGATCATCAGGATTAGGAACGGAACACTGCGCAGGATGTTGATAACGATGTTGAGAATGTGCATCAGCCAGCCGGGCAGCGGCAGAATGCCGTCCTTATCACCGGCCACCAGCAGCACACCCAGCGGCATGCCCAGCACCAGCGCAAACGCGGTGGAAAGGACCGTCACATAAAAGGTCTCCCAGATAGCAAAGCCGTAATCTGCAATACTCATTCGCCGGTCACCTCCTCTACCGTAATGCCGGGCTGGGCGCGCATATAGGCCGCAGCCTGCTTTGCCTGCTCCACATCAGTGGGCAGCTTGAGCAGCATGGAGCCGTAGCATTGGCCGCTCAGATCACGGGTGTCGGCACTGAGTACCGACACCAGAATGCCTTTTTCTGCGGCAAGGCTTGCCACCAAGGGCTTAGCCGTGGACGAACCGTTGAAGGTGACGCGCACCACATGGTCGTCCGGTGCAAAGCTGGACAGATCCCGTGCGGCGCTGCCGCCGTTGGGTGCCACCAGACGCTTTGCTGCGGGCGTTTTGGGGTTCGAGAAGATCTCCTGCACGGAGCCTTCCTCCACCACAACGCCGCCGTCCAGAATGGCAACGTGATCGCAGATCTCTTCCACAACGCTCATCTGATGGGTGATGACCACAACCGTGATGCCCAGCTTCTTGTTGATGTCCTTGATCAGGGTCAGGATAGCATGGGTGGTGTTGGGGTCCAGTGCGCTGGTGGCTTCATCGCAGAGCAGAACTTTGGGGTCCGTTGCCAGTGCGCGGGCAATGGCAATGCGCTGCTTCTGGCCGCCGGACAGCTGTGCCGGGTAGGCGTTGGCCTTATCGGGCAGGCCCACCACTTCCAGCAGCTCTCTGGCACGCTTTTCGGCATCCGCCTTTTTTACACCGGCCAGCTCCATGGGGAAGCAGATGTTCTTCAGACAGCTGCGCTGCATCAGCAGATTGAACTGCTGGAAGATCATGGTGATATCGCGGCGGCGCTCACGCAGCTGGGCTGCGTTTAAAGTCTCCATAGCGGTGCCGTCGATCACAACGCTGCCCTCGGTGGGGCGTTCCAGCAGGTTGATGCAGCGCACCAGCGTGGATTTGCCCGCACCGGACATGCCGATGATGCCATAAATGGAACCATCCGGGATGGTGAGGTTGATGTTCTTCAGCGCATTCACCGCGCCGTCCTTCATCTGGAAGGTCTTGGAAAGATGTTTGATCTCGATCACAGAAATTGCTCCTTGCTGTTGAATAAACTCCTTCAGTCAAACCCTTGCGGGTTTGCCAGCTCCCTCATGGAGGGAGCCTGAAACAGAACGGTCAGGCAAAGGCCCCCTTCCCGAGGGGGCTGTCACCGCAAGGTGACTGGGGGAGTTTGCTTAACCCTCGATCGGTGCCAGACTGTCCTGCTTGCCGCCGTAGATGCCCATAGGCTCCACGTGGATGCCGGCAACCGTCACCAGATGGGTGCCGTGCTCTGCATTGAAGTCGTCCAGATACGGCTGATGCTGGAAATAGTTGGTATCGCACTGGCCGTCCTCAACGATGTTGTTGGGAATGATGTAGTCGTCGTACTCCTGAATATCCAGCGTGATGCCCTTTTCGGCCAGAATGTCCTTGCAGATCTCCAGAACCTCGCAGTGAGGAGCCGGAGTAGCAGCGCAGCTGACGGTCTCGCCGTTCAGTGCATCGTAGTCGATGGAGGAGTCATAGCCGTCGGTGGGGTTCTCCACAACGGACACCACAGCGCCCTTGTAGTTTTCATCCATGAAGTCCTTCACCTTCTGGCTCTGCAGAGCAGCGGCCAGAGCCTTGATCTTCGGCTCTTCCTGATTGCCGTCCTTGCAGACCAGAATGTTGACGTAAGCAGAGGTGCCGTCCTCCATTGCCAGAGCATCGGTCATGGGGTCCAGACCAGCGGAGATGGCGTAGTTGGAGTTGATGACGGCGTAGTCCTCGTCCTGCAAGACGTTGGGCACCTGAGCAGCCTCGACCTCATCAACGGAAACATTCAGAGGGTTCTCCTCGATGTCCTTTGCGGTTGCGGTCAGGCCTGCATCAGCCTTCAGCTTAAAGAAGCCGTTCTTCTCCAGCAGGGTCAGGGCGCGTGCCTCGTTGGTGGTGTCGTTGGGCACAGCCACCTTCACCTTGTCCAGCTTAGCCACAGCAGAAGAAGCTGCGGAAGAAGCAGTGCCGGAAGCAGCAGAAGATGCGGTGGAAGAAGAACCGCCGCATGCGGTCAGGGCAGCTGCAGCAGCTGCAGCTCCGGTAACTTTCAGAAAATCACGACGAGTAATCATAGTTTTGTTCCCTCTCTATTTGCTTATTATGAATGTACAGCGGCCCGCACGGCACAGTTCCGTGCTAAGGGCCTTTGACGGATGCATGAAAAAAGCTCCCGTCCTTGACCTTGAGCCAACGCTCAGACAAGGACGGGAGCATAACATACTTCCGTGGTACCACCTTGGTTTACCGCACCCTTGCGGGCACAGCCTCAATGCTGCGGCAGCTTTGCTGCTTACAGCCGGACGCTGTAACGGGCGCATCCCGTTGCGAACTTAGCGCTCATGCACCTCGCCCGCACAGCTCCGAGACCATTTTCAGCTTCCTGTTTCCTGCCCTTTTCCATCGCCCGGGCTTTCTGGTAAGGATCAATGCGAAGGCCTACTCTTCTCTTCACAGCCATTTTTGTGATATTGCATTTATAATAATCCAATCGACCGGATTTGTCAACACCTACAACGAAGTTTTTTAGTAGGAAATTGCGTTTTTTTATCTTGTGCGCCAGCCGCGGACATGGTAGAATAAGACAGCATTATTTATAAAGGAGGTGCGGCAATGAACAGCCGCGAGGTTTTCCCGGATGAAGAACTGCGCCGCCGCATCATGGATTTTATCATGGCGGCGGGCCAGACATTGCTGGAAAACGGTGCCGAGGTGTTCCGGGTGGAGCAGACCATGGAGATCATGGCCCGGTCGTTCCATCTGCGGGAGTTCCACGTTTATGTGCTGACCAACGGCATCTTTGCCAGTGCGGGCACCGCTGAGATCAGCGAGGTGCGCAATGTGCCTACCCGCACCACTCATCTGGGCCGGGTGGCGGCAGTGAACGCCCTCTCCCGCGAGATCGCAGAGGGCAGCATGTCGCTGGACGAAGCCGAGAGCCGTCTGGTGCTGGCGCGGTGCATCCCTTTTCCCAAGGACTGGGTGCAGCTGGTCAGCGGCATGTGCGGTGCATTTTGCTTTGCGCTGATCTTCGGCGGCACACTGCGCAGTGCACTGGCGGCGGCACTGGCAGGCTTTCTTGCCAGCGGCTATTTGCTGCTGTGTGAGCAGCACGAGCTGCCCGGCGGCTTTTGCAAGATCAGCTGTGCTGCGCTTATCACGCTGGTGTGCATTCTGGCCTGCCGAATGCTGGGCACACCGGCCAGTCATTCTATTATCGGCTCGCTGATGATCCTGACCCCCGGCATCGCCTTTACCATGGGCATCCGCGACTTTGTGCACGGAGATTACCTCTCCGGCACCATCCGCATGATCGATGCGCTGCTCATTGCAGCCAGCATTGCCATTGGCACCGGCCTTGTGCTGAGCCTTTATACATTCTTTACGGGGGTGGTCGTGGCATGATGTTGACCAGTACACAAATTGGGGAGCTGGCCGCGCAGTTCTTTATTGCCGGCGCAGGCACCCTGAGTTTTGCCGTTCTGTTCGGCTGTCCGCGCAAAAGCCTGCCCTTCTGCGGGCTGGTGGGTGCCGTGGGCTGGTTTGTCTACGAGCTGGCCGTGATGCTGGGGGCAGACAGTGCCGCAGCCTCCCTGCTGGCGGTCATTCCTCTCACCCTGCTCACCCGCGTGTTTGCCATTGTGCTTAAAATGCCGGTAACGGTGTTCCTGCTGTCCGGCATCTTCCCGCTGGTGCCCGGTGCGGGCATCTACTACACCGCCTACTATTTTATACAGGGCAACAATGCACTGGCCCTTTCCAACGGCATCAGCACCTTTAAGGTAGCGGTTGCGCTGGCCATCGGCATCACGCTGGTGCTCAGCGTGCCCATTCCCAAGCGGCACCGGAACAAAGTGTGATGTTTACGGATACAGCATATCTGCTACAAAATAAAAACGCATCGGCATCCTGCGTAAAAAAGCAGAAACCCGGAACCCTTCTGAGCCATTCAGGCCCCGAAAAGGTTCCGGGTTTTGTGCGTGATCGATTCAGGGAGCTGTTTTGCGGCAGCTCTCTTTTTCATACTGCTTTATGAGAGATTCAGTTCTTCTCCTGAACGTAGACATCTGCGTAGAGCTTTTTACCCTCGGCCTTAATGATGCCGTTATCCGCAGCACGCTCATCCAGCTTATAGCCAGTCTTCTCAAGTTCAAGCTTGGTCAGATCGATCTTCGTTGCATCCTCTTCAACATCCTGATAATTGATAAAATCAGTAAACTCACCGCTGTCGAGCTGCTTGGTGCCTTCGTAATACCTGATCATAACCTGCTTCGTAGGCTTTGCAGATGCCTTTTTCTGCAGATTGACAGTAACTGTGCCATCCTTTTCAATATCGTAGTTCTTCTTTGCGCAATCGTAGTCAGCAGCTACATTGGCAGGAATGTTTGCCTTGATGGTTTCGTAGGTGACATAGGTAGCCAGACCATTGACAGAGATCTCGACAGGCTCACCATTGACCGGCTGAACCCCGATCATGTAGTAGATATGCACAGTCTTATCCGGCACACCCGGGGTCGGCTTGTCAGGCACGTTGGAGCAGCCAGCCAGAACACCGGCAGCAGCAACAGCCAGAGTAGCGACACCTGCGCCCTTCAGGAACTGACGACGAGAGATATTAGACATAATAATCAACCTCACAATCTTTTTGCATGCCCCGATCACTTTTTTGTGGAGCCTGCCTTTCCTATATAGTACCCCCCCTGTAATATTTTGTCAAGTAAAATTTCAACAAAAAAACAACACCAATAGGGCGGAGGCCTTGTTGGCCGCCACCCTGTTGGTGTTATTTGAGTTTTTTCAAAAAACTTCTGTGCCAGGAAATCAGAGCTTGGTCACAATGAAGACAGTCCCGAAGGGACGAACCTTCAACAGCTCTTCCTCCGTGCCGTAGTCGGTGCTCAGCTTGTAGCCGTCCGGCAGCTGAATATCAGCAGCGCTGACGCCAGTTGCATCGACTGCAACCTCAGCCTTAGCCTCAATGAAGTTGTTCGGCAGCTCCAGCAGTTTGACATCGATGGTCTTCTTGGTCGGAGTCACAGTCACATCAGTCACGAAGACGATGATGTACTCACCCTTGCTGTCGTCCTTGCGGACTTCAACAACAGCGTTCTCGTTCTCCAGATGGTAATCTTCGGGAAGCAGCTTCTTATCGATGTCAGCAACCTTCACAGAGTTCTCGGTCTTCAGAACATCAATCTTGGCAGTCTCACCCACAACGTTGGTCTTACCATCGCCTTCATCCTTCATAAAGATAACCAGCACAGGACGAGTGGTCACACCGGGGACATCGGGGACATCGGGGACATCATTGCCAGAGCAGCCAGCCAGCACACCGGCAGCAGCAACAGCCAGAGCAGCCACACCTGCGCCCTTGAGGAACTTACGACGAGAAATGTTAGACATAAGAATCAACCTCACAATCTTTTTGCATGCCCCCATCACTTTTTTGTGGAGCCTGCTTTTCCTATATAATACCCCCCCCCGTAACAGTTTGTCAAGTGGTTTTTGGCATCTTTTTCCGCCGGATGCAGAAAAACAGGAGCGACCAAGAGAAAATCGTAAGTTCCGTCAAGCCCGGCAAAAAGGGCCGCTGTACAGCATCCCGTACAGCGGCCCTTTTTGTTCTCCGTTATTTTCATTCATTCTCAACATGTCTTGTTTTCATCTTCTGTCTGCTCATGTTCCCCTCTTGCCGCCCGCATCAGCCCGGCAAACAAAAAACCCAAATTGACCCCCAGAATAAAACCCACGATGCCTGCCGCCAATACCATTGCGCCGTCTCCTTTCTTCTACCATATTTTACCATATATCATTTGTCGGATGCAATTGCAGCCCGTCGCAAAAGGCAAGATCACTGCCCAACGTGCAAGCTTTTTTGCGCCGGAGCGTTGCAAGACTCTGCCGCATCTGCTATACTTTTGACAACACTTATATAAAGGAGGTGCTCTTTATGTCTGTTATGGATACTCTTGTCAGCCGCCGCACCTACCGCCGCTTTGCACAGAAAGCTGTTCCGCAGGATGTGGTGGATGATATCGTCGAGGCCGTCCGCCTGTCCTCCTGCGGAGCCAACCGTCAGGCTGTGCGTCTGGTGGTGGTGAACAAGCCCGAGGCGGTGGCAAAGGTGCAGCCGCTGGTCAAGTGGGCTGCCTATCTGCCGCCGGAGCAGGGCACGCCCAAAGCCGACGAGCTGCCCACCCTGTATGTGGCCGTGGTGCAGGACACTTCCATCCCCGGCGACCTTGCCACCGATACCGGCATCGCCCTTGCCAACATGACCCTTGCCGCATGGGACAAAGGCGTGGGCAGCTGCATCATGGGCGCGATCAACAAGCCTGCCCTCACCGAACTGCTGGGCATTGAAGAACCGCAGAAGCTGGCATTCATGGTGGCGTTCGGCTACCCGACCCACAAGGCTCACATTGTGCCGCTGACGGCTGAGACCGGCGTAAAATATTATCTGGACGAGAACCGGGATTACTGCGTGCCAAAGCGGAGCAAAGAAGAGATCGCAAAATATCTATAATTCGTATATATACATTTCTTCAACGCATTTTTTGTATAATTGTTTTCAATTCGGTTTCAATTGATGAGATTTTTTGCACAAGTATTGACTTTTCAATTTGTACAATCTATACTAAATTCGTTCGCCAGATGTTCGATGAATCGCATCGTTCCGGCGTACCGCAAAAACATACAGTACATTTGAGGAGTGTTTGAATATGAAAAAGATTTCTCGTCGCAGCTTTCTGGCAGCTGCCGGTCTGTCCGTTGCCGCTCTGGCTCTGACCGCCTGCGGTGGTTCTTCCGCAAGCACCGCTTCCTCCGTGGCAAGCTCTGCTGCTTCTTCTGAAGCTGCTTCCACCAGCGCTGCCGCTGGCGAGCTGGCCACCGTTGAGGCTGGCAAGCTGACCATGGCCACCAACGCCACCTTCCCTCCCTACGAGATGACCACCGACGCCGGTGACATCGAGGGCATCGACGTGGAGACCGCTCAGGCCATTGCCGACAAGCTGGGTCTGGAGCTGCAGATCGACGACATGGACTTTGACGCTGCGCTGCTGAGCGTGCAGCAGGGCAAGGCCGACATCGTTATGGCCGGTGTGACCGTGACCGACGAGCGCAAGGCTGTGATGGACTTCTCCGACAGCTACGCTACCGGCATCCAGTCCATCATCGTGCCCGAAGGCTCCGACATTGCTTCCCCGGATGATCTGGCAGGCAAGAAGATCGGCACCCAGCGCGGCACCACCGGCTACATCTACTGCTCCGATGATTTCGGTGATGAAAACGTCGTGGCTTACGACAGCGGTCTGACCGCTGTGCAGGCCCTGAACAATGGTCAGGTGGACGCCGTGGTCATCGACAACGCTCCCGCCAAGGAGTATGTGGCTGCCAACCCCGGCCTGAAGGTGCTGGAGACCAGCTACGCCGAGGAGGATTACGCCATCGGTATGGCAAAGGGTTCTTCTCTGGAAGATGCCATCAACGCCGCTCTGGAAGAGCTGAAGGCTGACGGCACCCTGCAGGCCATCGTGGACAAGTACATCACCGCCGAATAATCAGCTGGCTGATAACGGAACCACGGGGAGGCAGCCCCCAACTGGGGCACCTCCCCTTTTTTGGAAAAATAAGGTTACAAAATTCTAACAAAACAGGAAAGTGAGGATGCGAATGGCTGCTCAATACGAACTGCTCAAAGAGCTGCTCAACAGCGGCACCAAGCTCAGCTTCGGGCAGGAGTTCTTCTTCAAATTTTATCAGGCCTTCATCCTGAAAGACCGCTGGACGCAGTACATCAACGGCGTGGGCACCACCCTGCTGGTCACTGCCATTGCGCTGGCACTGGGCATCGTGCTGGGCAGCGTGGTGGCACTGGTGCGTGTGGCACACGACCAGCAACGCCCCGGCCACAAGAACCCGGTGTTGGGCTTCTTCAACATCATCTGCGAAATTTACACCACCATCATCCGCGGCACGCCCATGATGGTGCAGCTGCTCATCATGAGCATGGTCATCTTTGCCAACAGCCGCAACTTTACCATGGTGGGTGCGCTGGCACTGGGCATCAACTCCGGTGCCTATGTTTCGGAGATCATCCGCGGCGGCCTGATGGCCGTTGACCCCGGCCAGATGGAGGCCGGACGTAGCCTTGGCCTGAACTACATGACCACCATGGTGGTCATCATCATCCCGCAGGCCATCCGTGCGGTGCTGCCCGCACTGGGCAACGAGTTCATCGTCCTGCTGAAGGATACCTCCCTGATCACGGTCATCGGCGGCAAGGAGCTGCTGTACGCCGCGCAGGGCATCATGAACCGCACCTACGAACCCATGTTCCCGCTGCTGGGTGATGCACTGATCTACCTTGTGCTGGTCATGCTGTTCACCCGTCTGCTGGCAAAGTTTGAGAGGAGGCTTGCTCAAAGTGACCGATAAGATTCTGGAAGTCCGCGGCCTGACAAAGACCTACGGCGGCGAAAAGAAGCCGGGCGCAAAGCAGCCCACCCCCACTCTGGACGTGCTGAAGGGCATCGATATTGATATTTACCGCGGCGACGTGGTCTGCCTGATTGGCCCCTCCGGCTGCGGCAAATCTACCTTTCTGCGCTGCCTGAACCGGCTGGAGATTCCCTCCTCCGGCAGCATCAAATTTGAGGGCACCGAGGTGGATGAAGCCCACATCGACGCTGTGCGCCAGAAGATGGGCATGGTGTTCCAGCACTTCAACCTGTTCCCGCACCTGACTGTGAAGAAAAATCTGGAGCTGGCCCCCACCCTGCTGAAGCTGAAGGATAAGGAAGCCATCTCCGCCAAGGCAGATGAACTGCTGGCCCGCGTGGGCCTGGCCGACAAGGCCGATGCCTACCCCAAGAGCCTTTCCGGCGGCCAGCAGCAGCGCATTGCCATTGCCCGTGCCCTTGCCATGGATCCGGACGTGATCCTGTTCGACGAGCCCACCAGCGCCCTCGACCCCGAAATGGTGGGCGAGGTTCTGGAACTGATGAAGGAGCTGGCCCACACCGGCATCACCATGCTGGTGGTCACCCACGAAATGGGCTTTGCCCGCGAGGTGTCCAACCGCGTCATCTTCATCGACGACGGCAAGATCCAGGAGGACGAGCCGCCGCAGGAACTGTTCACGAACCCGAAGCATCCCAGACTGAAAGCATTCCTTTCTAAGATGCTGTAATACTTTTCCACATAGAAAACGCTCCGCTGTGCAAAACACAGCGGAGCGTTTTGTTGTACTTCGTCAAAAATTATGGTATAATGCAAATAAGGCGCTGATTGCAAAATTGGTGGTCATGCTTTCTATCCCGTATCGCTGCTTCTTTTCACATAGAACGAAGCAGAGGTTCCGGGAGGAAACTTTTTTGGGGAAGTACCCTGCCCGGAGCCTTGAAGGCGAAGGGAGGGATATCGGATGACTCTGTTGGAAACTCTCGCACTGCTTACGTTCATTCTCACGCTGCTGGGTCTGATCGTGGATGTGATCCGCCTGACCGTCGAGGTTATGGCAAAGTTTTCCCAGACGAAAAGCGATGATAACAAAAAAGATTGACCGCCTACAGTTACCAGCCGAGCGGTCAATCTTTTTGACTAACGGGATGGAAAGCTGACCTTTGCAGTCAGCGCCCCTTCTGTTTGTAGTATAACTTTTTTCTGTCGCTCTGTCAAGGGCGACCTTTTTTACGTGTTACAGATTATTTTCTCCGTTATCGCTGCTATCCTGCTCACTGGTATACAGCACCATCAGATGGTTTGCGCTCTCTTCCAGCTGGGTCTTGGCCTGACGGAGATTGGCTTCCTCGTTTTCATTCATCTTTTCGGGCTTATCCTTGCGCAGGCAGCGGCGGAGGTTGGCGAGGTCGGTTTTGATGCGGTTCTTCTCGTCCTTGTCCAGCTCCTTTTTGCATTTGGAAAGAGCCTCGTCCACCTTGTAGGCCAGCACCTCGGCCTGATTGTGCAGGTCCAGCCGCTCCTTGCGGCGGCTGTCCTCGGCCTCGTAGGCGGCAGCGTCTGCCATGGCGCGTTGGATCTCATTTTCCGAAAGGTTGGTGCTGCCGGTGATGGTGATATTCTGCTCCCGGCCGGTGCCAAGGTCTTTGGCAGACACCTTCACCACGCCGTTCACGTCGATATCGAAGGTAACTTCGATCTGCGGTTTGGAGGAGAAGCTTGCACGAATGCCGGTGAGCTTGAATTTGCCCAGACTCTTGTTGTCGCGGGCAAAGTGGCGCTCGCCCTGCAGCACGTTGATCTCCACGCTGGTCTGCATGGGCCGTGCGGTGGTGAAGATCTGGCTCTTGCGGGTGGGGATCATGCTGTTGCGGGTGATCAGCGGGGTGGCCACGCCGCCCAGCGTCTCAATGGAGAGGGTCAGCGGGGTCACATCCATCAGCACAAGGCCCTGCGCCGCTGCGCCGGTGGCACCGGCCAGCTTGCCGCCGCCCTGCAGCAGACCGCCCTGCACAGCCGCACCCATGGCAACACACTCGTCCGGGTTCAGGCTGTGGCTGGGTTCGCAGCCCAGCAGCTCCTTCACCTGACGCTCCACCGCAGGCATCCGGGTGCTGCCGCCCACCAGCAGCACCTTGCCCAGCTGGCTGGCAGAAATGCCTGCATCCCGCAGCGCATTCTGCACGGGAGCCACTGTGCGGGCCAGCAGGTCGCTGGTCATCATTTCGAACTGCGGGCGGGAAAGCGAGATATCCAAGTGGTGAGGGCCGTCCTTGCCCACTGCGATAAAGGGCAGGTTCAGCTGTGCCGACGGCGCGGCAGAAAGCTCCTTCTTTGCCTTTTCGGCTTCCTCTTTCAGCCGGCCCATAGCTGCCGGGTCGCGGGAGAGGTCGATGCGATCCGACTTTTTGAACTCGGCCACGGCATATTCCACGATGCGCTGATCGAAGTCGTCACCGCCCAGATGGGTGTCGCCGCCGGTGGCAAGCACCGTAAAGGTCCCGTCCTCGATCTCGATGATGGACACATCAAAGGTGCCGCCGCCGAGGTCGTAGACGAGGATCTTCTGCGCCGCTTCGTTATCCAAACCATAGGCCACAGCGGCAGCAGTAGGCTCGTTGATGATGCGCAGCACGTTCAGGCCTGCAATGCGGCCTGCATCCTGCGTAGCCTTGCGCTGGCTGTCGTCGAAGTAGGCGGGCACCGTGATGACCGCTTCGGTCACCGGCTCGCCCAGATAGCTCTCGGCATCGCGGCGGATCTTGGCCAAGATCATGGCGCTGATCTCCTGCGGGGTCAGGTCTTTGCCGTCGATGTGCACCCGGTAGTCACTGCCCATATGGCGCTTGATGCTGGAGATGGTGCGCCCGGAATTTGTGGCGATCTGTCGCTTGGCCGCGCCGCCCACCAGACGTTCACCGTCCTTCGTGAAGGCCACAACGCTGGGGGTAGTGCGCTCACCCTCCGCATTGGTGATGACCACGGGCTTGCCGCCCTCTACCACTGCCACACAGGAATTGGTCGTGCCGAGATCGATGCCGATTACTTTGCTCATACTGTCTGTTTCCTCTCCGGTGCTGTGCATCTTGGGCGCAGCTCTTCAAATCATTTCCGAGTATATCTTACCGTCCCGATATGACGATTTTTTAGTCCAATTGTAAAGATTCCATGTCGTAAGCTGTGGCTCGGGCAGGCAGTTCACTGGTCAGTTCCCGGATGAGCTGGTCGGCTTCGGCCAGCCACTGCTCTGCGTCCGGCTCGTGCTCACGGGCCTTGATGGAAAAGCCCTGCCTTGCTTCTGCGGCCAGTGCCAGCGCCTTTTTGCGGCTGGTGTAGCGCGTTTCGGTCTGGGCCACACGCAGGCACACCTGCGGAGTGTACTCGATATCCGGCATATGGGCTGCGTTGGCGCGGGCACGGCGGTAATACAAAAGTGCCCGGCCATTGTCGCCCCGGGCAGCGCAGTCATCGCCCAGTGCAATGTTGGATAAGATCTCGCCGCTGTCCGCTGCTTCCTTCCACATGCGGCGGGCCTCGGCACGGTTCGTGCGGGGGCCGCGGCCCTTATAAATACAGTCTGCCAGCAGGGCAAGTCCCATGGTGCTGCCAAGCTCGGCTGCTTTTTCAAAGCATTCCACAGCCTGCGCCCAGTTGCCCTTGCGGGCGGCTTCCTTTCCGGCATCCGCTTTCTCATCACCGGGGTCTTCCGGCGTATGGCCCGCGTGCAGCAAACCGTTGAGCAGAGCGCCGTCCAGCGTAGCCGAGTGGCTCCACGGGTCCAGCACCACGCCGTCGATCCCCTCAGTGGAAAGGGCCAGCTCCATGGCATCCTGCAGGGTGTAATCCGCCATTGGCCGGGCAGAAGTGCTGCGGTCGGCGCAGGCCGCAGCTGCAGAGGTGAACATAGGCAGCCATGTGCGGCCCTTCTCGTTGCGCAGGGTCCACAGCTGCAGGTCCTTAGCCTTTGCCGTGGGCACCGGATGCTCCGTCCACGGTGCAGGCGTGTTGTGCACCGTCAGTGCCGTGCGCAGCGGCACCAGAACATGGGTCTCCATTTCCAGTGCATAGTTCAAAGCGCCCATCAGCGTCCAGAAGCTTTCTTCGTTCTGGCCTTTATATAAATTTTCCACTGCCTGCTCAAAGGCCGGGCAGCCGGTGCCCGCCGGGCTGTAGGCCGGAGCGTTCTGCCGATGCTTGCGGGTGCCCACCGGGCGCAGCCGGATGCCGCCGTCTTGTCTTTTTGCCATCTGCTCACCATTCTTCCAGTTTCTAGTCAATTTTTAGTATAGCAGGAAATGGCTTTGGGTACAACGCCTATCTGTATGTATCCATTTTTCCCTGCTCAAAAAAAGCGGGGTGCCAGATCAGCTTCTTCTGGCACCCCGTTAAAAATACATTTTTTCTGAAACGCCTTATTCCGCGTCCAGATCTTCTTCGGTCTCAGCAGCAATATAGATTGGTCTGTGCTTTGTTTCAAGATATGTTTTGGCAAGGTACTCGCCCGCAATGCCCGTACACAGCAGCTGCACACCACTGCACAAAAGGATGATGCAGACAAGGCTCGGCCAGCCGGAAGTAGGGTCGCCGAACATCAGTGCACGCACCACCACGATTATGATGCCTACAAACGCCAATACGCAAAAGGCAAGGCCAAGGCCCGCCGCCATCAGCAGTGGAGCTGTGGAAAAGCCCACAATGCCTTCGATCGAATATTTGAGCAGACCCCAGAAGTTCCACTTTGTTGTGCCCGCCACACGCTCTACGTTTTTGTAGTCGATCCACTTTGTTTTAAAGCCGACCCAGCTGAAAATGCCCTTGCTGAAGCGGTTATATTCCGCCATGCTCAGCACGGCATCAGTCATTTTGCGGCTCATCAGGCGGAAGTCTCTTGCTCCATCCACGATCTCTGTATCCGAGAGCTTATTGATGATCTGATAAAACTTTTTGGCAAACCAGCTGCGAACGGGCGGTTCACCCTCGCGTGTGGTGCGGCGGGTGGCCGCACAGTCATATTCGCCGGAGAGCAGCAGCTCCAGCATTTCCGGCAGCAGCGAGGGCGGGTCCTGCAGATCCGCATCCATCGTTGCTACATAATCGCCCTTTGCCGCTTTTAATCCGGCATAAATGCCTGCTTCCTTGCCAAAGTTCCGGCTGAAGGAGATGTACCGCACACGGGCATCTTTCCGGTGCAATTCCCGCGCGATCTGCAGTGTGCGGTCTTTTGAGCCGTCATCCACAAAGATGAACTCAAAATCTGCTCCGTGGGATATTCCCATCTGCTGTGCGATCTTGCTGGCCTCTTTATAAAAAATGGGAAGTGATTCTTCCTCATTGTAGCACGGAACGACCAAACTTATCAGCATTCCTGTTTCCCCTTTTGTGCAATATTTAAAATCATTGTAGCATACCCCCACCCTGGTTTCAACCGTTTTCGGCATTTTGCCCGGCGGTTTTCAGCACACTTTTGCAATAAAAACATTTTCTATGGCTTTTTAAGTTTTTGTACGCTATAATAAGTAGGATTTCATAAACCTTATAATGCAAGAAAGCAAGAAAGAAGGAGTATCGCCTTGAACAAGATGCTAGGCTATCTGAAGGACTACAAGCGCGAGAGCGTGCTTGCGCCCCTTTTCAAGATGCTGGAAGCCACGTTCGACCTGTTCGTGCCGCTGGTCATGGCGGATATCGTGAACATCGGCATTGCCGCCCACGACTTCCACTATATTCTTGTGCGGTGCGGCATTTTGCTGCTGCTGGCCATGATCGGCCTTGCCTGCAGCCTGACGGCACAGTATTTTTCCGCAAAGGCGGCCGTGGGCTATTCCACAGCTCTGCGCCACGCCCTGTTTGAGCACATCCAGACCCTGAGCTTTACCGAGATGGACACCCTCGGCACCAGCACCCTGATCACCCGTATGACCAGCGACGTGAATCAGGTGCAGAGCGGCCTGAACCTGTTTTTACGCCTGTTCCTGCGCAGCCCGTTCGTGGTGATCGGTGCCATGGTCATGGCCTTTACGGTGAATTCCCGTGCAGCGCTGATCTTTGTAGTGACCATCCCGCTGCTGAGCGTGGTGGTGTTCGGCATCATGGCTGCTACCCGGCCCCTGTACAAGACGGTACAGAATCGCCTTGACCGGGTGCTGGACCTGACCCGCGAAAACCTGACCGGCGTGCGCGTGGTGCGCGCTTTTGATAAGGAAAAGAGCGAGGTAGAGCGCTTTGAGAATGCCAACGACCTGCTGACCAAGATGCAGCTCCATGTAGGCCATATCTCTGCCCTGATGAACCCGCTGACCTATGTGCTCATCAACATTGCCATTGTGGCACTGCTATATGTGGGCAGCATTGAGATCAATGTGGGTGGCATGGCTTCCGGCGACGTGATCGCGCTGGTGAACTACATGAACCAGATCCTTGTGGAGCTGGTCAAGCTGGCAAACCTGATCGTGCAGGTGAGCAAGGCGCTGGCCTGCGCAGGCCGCGTGCAGGCTGTGCTGGACACCACGCCCGGCATGGCCTTCCCGGAAAAGCTTCTGGGCGAGGTGCCCGCCGAAAAATCCGGCGATGCCGTGCGCTTTGAGCATGTAAGCCTGACCTATGCGGGTGCCGGTGCACCCAGCCTTTCCGACATCAGCTTCACTGCAAAGCGCGGCCAGACCATTGGTGTCATCGGCGGTACCGGCAGCGGCAAATCCAGCCTTGTCAACCTGATTCCCCGCTTCTACGATGCCACCGAGGGCACGGTGGAGATCATGGGCCGCGATGCCCGGAACTATCCCCGTGAAGAACTGCGCGGCAAGGCAGCCATGGTCATGCAGAAGGCCCAGCTCTTTGGCGGCACCATCCGCTCCAACCTGCTGTGGGGCAACAAGAATGCCACCGATGCGGACCTGTGGGCCGCACTGGAAACAGCACAGGCTGCAGAGTTCGTCAAAGCCAAGCCCCTTGGGCTGGACGAGCCTGTGGAGCAGGGCGGTCGCAACCTGTCCGGCGGACAGAAGCAGCGCCTGACCATCGCCCGCGCCCTTGTGGGCAAGCCGGAAATTCTGATCCTTGACGACAGCGCCAGCGCACTGGACTACGCCACCGATGCCGCCCTGCGCAAGGCACTGGCTGCTCTGCCCGGCAGCCTGACCGTGTTCATCGTGAGCCAGCGCGCCGCCAGCCTGCAGCACGCGGATCAAATTCTGGTGCTGGACGACGGCCATCTGGTGGGCATCGGCACCCACGACCAGCTGCGCCAGACCTGCTCCGTCTACGAGGAGATCTACGAGAGCCAGTTCAAGAAAGGGGATGCGCAGAAATGAGTGCAAAAGCAAAAACAAAGCTGACCCCGCAGCAGCGCAAGGCCACCTTGACCCGTGTTCTGGGCAAAATCAAACCTTATTCCCTGTTTGTGGTGTGCAGCCTTGTGGTGGCCGCTGTGAGCGTGGGCGCACAGCTGTATATCCCCATCCTCTGCGGCAGCGCCATTGATATGATGCTGGGCAAGGGTGCCGTAGATTTTGGCGGTGTGATGCGCATTATCATCGAGGTGCTGGTGGTTGCCGGTGTGGCCGCTCTTGCACAGTGGCTGCTGAGCGTGTGCAACAACCGCATCACCTTCCTTGTCAGCCGCGACCTGCGCAACGAAGCCCTGCGCAAAATTCAGACCCTGCCGCTTTCCTACCTCGACAGCCACCCCTCCGGCGATATCGTCAGCCGCATGGTGGCCGATGTGGATACCTTTGCGGACGGCCTGCTGATGGGCTTTACACAGCTGTTCAGCGGCGTTCTGACCATCCTCGGCACCCTGCTGTTCATGCTCAGCGAGAATGTGCCCATCACGCTGGTGGTGGTGTGCATCACCCCGCTGAGCCTCGTGGTGGCAAGCTTCCTTGCCAAGCGCAGCTATGGTTACTTCCAGAGCCAGAGCGCCGTGCGCGGCGAGCAGACCGCGCTGGTTAACGAGATGATCGAGGGCCAGAAGGTGGTGCAGGCCTTCGGCCACGAGGCCGAGAGCCTTACCGCCTTTGACGAGGTGAATGGCCGTCTGCAGGACGTGAGCCTGAAGGCCATCTTCTTTTCCAGCCTGACCAACCCCGCCACCCGCTTTGTGAATAACATCGTGTACGCAGGCGTGGGCCTTGTGGGTGCCGTGTACGCGGTGCGGGGCGGCATCACCATCGGCCAGCTGAGCGTGTTTTTGAGCTACGCTAACCAGTACACCAAGCCCTTCAACGAAATCTCCGGCGTGGTGACGGAGCTGCAGAATGCTCTGGCCTGCGCCGCCCGCGTGTTCGAGCTGCTGGATGCCGACGATCAGGTGCCGGAAGTCGAGAACGCCTCCGTGCTGCAGCCGGACGGCCATGTGCAGCTGGAGGATGTTTCCTTCCGCTACCTGCCCGACCGCCCGCTGATCGAGGGCCTTTCCCTCGACGTAAAGCCCGGCCAGCGCATTGCCATCGTCGGCCCTACCGGCTGCGGCAAGACCACCCTCATCAACCTGCTCATGCGCTTCTATGATGTGAACGGCGGTTCCATCAAGGTGTCCGGCACCGACATCCGGGATGTGACCCGCGCTTCCCTGCGCGGCAGCTACGGCATGGTGCTGCAGGATACATGGCTGCGGGCCGGTACCGTGCGGGAAAACATTGCCTACGGCAAGCCGGACGCAAGCCTTGAAGAGATCGTGGCAGCAGCCAAAGCCGCCCATGCAGACAGCTTTATCCGCCGCCTGCCCGAGGGCTACGACACCGTTATCGCCGAGGACGGCGGCAACATCAGTCAGGGCCAGAAACAGCTGCTGTGCATCGCCCGCGTGATGCTCTGCCTGCCGCCGATGCTGATTCTGGACGAGGCAACATCCTCCATTGATACCCGCACCGAGGTGCGTATCCAGAAAGCTTTTGCCCGCATGATGCAGGGCCGTACCAGCTTTATTGTGGCGCACCGCCTTTCCACCATCCGCGAGGCGGACGTCATCCTTGTGATGAAGGACGGCCACATTGTGGAGCAGGGCAGCCACGACGAGCTGCTTGCTGCAAACGGCTTCTACGCCAAGCTCTACAACAGCCAGTTCGAGGGCGTGGAGACCTGAGAGTTCCTGATAATAATAACAAAAAGGAGCGATGCGCTGCATCGCTCCTTTTTGTTATTATTTGCTTTCAACTTTCTGCACGATGGGTTCATCGGGCGGCGGCGTGAGGGTAGAGTGCTCCACAATGAACTGCTCCGCCCTCTCCCGGGCCAGACGCTGGCGCACCTTGCGTGCATCGTTGGCGGGGAAGGTGCGCTCGCCGTCCAGCTTGGCATCCCAGTGGGCAGCGGCTGCTTCCACCTCGGCGTCCGTGGGTGCAAGGCCCTCCTTTTCTGCCACCAGCAGAAGCCCCAGCCAGCTGCGCAGCTTGCGCTCTGCCTGCGCGTGGAGCCATGCACGGAACTCTTCCACCGTCTGGCCGCGCACTTTAAGGAACTGGTCAAAGTTGATGCCATTGGCCTGCAGGCTCAGGTTGAACTGGCGCTGCTCGGCAAAATAGTTACCGCCCACCAGCTGCTTTGGCAGCGGGCCTTTCACTGCATCGCCCAGCTGCCATACCAGCTCCTTGCGTGCCCGCTGCTCAGCCTGGGCACAGCGCTGTGCCCAGATCTCGCGGGCCACCTGCTGCCGCAGCGCCGCCTTGCCCGCTGCATCGGCTGCACGTTCTTCGTCGCCGTGGTGACGGTTAATCTCCAGTTCAATGGTCAGCTGCCGGATGGGGTGCGGCTCAATGGGCTGCACGAAACCGGTGTATGCTCCCACTTCCAGCGGCGGAAGCGCGTAGAACTGCGCCCCCGCCCGGAAGCCCTCGGCCCGGTTCACCGCCAGCAATTCAAAATCCGGGTCGGTCACCGGCACCACATGGTACTCCTGCACCAGCTGCTCATACAGCGCCGAAAAGCCGCCAAGAATGGTGCGATTCACCGCCTCAGTCAGCAGACCGTCCTCTTCCTGCGGCGCGTCCGGCTCCGCCTGCACCTGTGCAACGGCTGCCGCCAGTTCCTCGGCACCGGCTGTGAATACCAGACGGCAGTCGCCCGGCTCAGCCATGCCAAAATGTTCCAGTTTCATCCTCTTTTCCCCTTTCAGCGGGCAATGCCCACGGTCAGCACCAGCAGGGCCACACCTATCACGGTATACAACACCTCGGCTCCCAGCGTGGCCCGGTCGCCTTCCACGTACATCTTCTCCGGGTCGTCGGGGTCATAATATAAGGTGACGGTATCCCCCACCGCAAAGCTCTTGCCCCGCGCAGGCTTCGGGTAGTGCAGCCGATGGCTGCCGCCTGCGGTGGTAAAGGCCAGCACATAGGCACCGCCATCCCGGCTCCGCACGGTGCCCTCCACCGTGGCTGTGACCTTCTGCCCCTGCGTGCACAGCCTGCGCCGTGCCAGCACACTGCGCAGAGCCATAAAGAACATGATGCCTGCTCCCAGCAGGAAAATAATGATATTGAACATTCTGCATTTCCCTCGTTTTCTCAGTCTGCGCGCAGGACACCCTCCCAGCGCGTCCTGTTTATTGTATCACACTTTGGCAAAAATTTCGCCCTGCAGCCGCCATTCAGAATGCATCAATTTTCAAGCAAAATTTTGTCGAGAAAAATTAAAAATAATGCTTGACATTCTTCGTATATCTGGTATAATAACTATCGTTCCGAGCGGCACAGCTCACGAACACAACAGAATATGCGGATATGGCGGAATTGGCAGACGCGTTAGATTCAGGTTCTAATCGGGGCAACTCGGTGGAGGTTCAAGTCCTCTTATCCGCACCACAAGGAAGACAGCTTTTGATAGCTGTCTTTTTTGCTTTACACGGCAGTTTCCCTTTAGCAGTAACCGCGGATAAGAGGACTTGAACAGCACGGCCCCACCGCAGGCGGGGCAACAAAAGCCCCAGTGGGGCTTTTGTTAGTGCGCGGTTCCCAACCCGTAGGAATGTCTACCGGGAGGCAGACTGTCCACTGTCTTTTTTGTTTTACATGGCAGTTTCCCTTTAGCAGTAACTGCGGATAAGAGGACTTGAACAGCAACGACGACGACCGCAGCCAGCGGCTGAAACAGGGAGGAGTGGTTGGGGCCGCGTTCTGATTTTTCAAAGCCCTGCCAAGGGGCTGCAGAAAAATCAGCAAACGCAACCCGTAAGGCCCTGACCACCAGATTCCGCCGCGGTTCCCAACCCGTAGGAATGTCTATCGGGAGGCTGCCGCTTATTTTGCTTCACCCAACAATTCCCCTTTCGTAGTAACAGCGGGTAACATGGACACCGGCTGCGTGGAACTGCTGCTCCGGAATGGGAGAAAAATTTCCATTGACTGTACCGGGGTCGAGGATGCACTGGACGTGACCATGGCGCAGAGGTCAGAGTTGGATTATCTCATCTATAATGACCCGCTGGGCTATGCCGAATTGATTCTGAACGGTGACCCGGAGAAATACTTGAAAACCGTAACCGGGAGCCATGGGTTAGAAGATTAAAAATCACGAAAAGCTGGCGATGAAGGAGGCTGTCAAGGACGGCGTGGAGTTGATTGGCTATACTATGTGGGGCTTTATCGATCTGGTCTCCTGCGGCAGCATGGAAATGTCCAAGCGGTATGGCGTGATCTATGTGGATCAGGACGATGCCGGTCACGGCACACTGGCTCGCAGTAGAAAAGACAGTTTTTACTGGTATCAGAAGTGTATCGCCACCAATGGTGAAGACTTAGAAGGCTAAATGAAGGCAGGAAACTGTCTGCGGTTTTCGGCGTGTTCAGGGAGGGAAAGTTTTTATGAACGAACAGACAAAAGCGCAGGTGGAAGCTTATGCAGAAGAATGCCGCACCGAACAGCTGGAACTGCTGCGCACACTGGGAAAGATGCCTGCGCCGACCCGAAAGGAGGATTTTCGGGCAGCATTCTGCCGGGATTGGCTCCGGGCACAAGGGGCAGAAAATGTCCGCATCGACGGCGCTAAAAATGTAATCTGCAAACTGGGGCCAGACACCGAAGAACTGGTCGTTTTTGCCGCCCACACGGATATTGTGTTCCCAGATGTAGAAAATCTTCCCTTGCGGGAAGAGGGCGGCAAGCTATTTGCGCCGGGCATCGGCGATGATACTGCCAACCTCGTCAACTTGCTGATGGCTGCAAAATATCTGATCCAGAAACAAACCGCGCTGGAATATGGTGTGCTGGTGGTGGCGAATGCCTGCGAAGAAGGTCTGGGCAATCTGGACGGTACCAAGGCGTTGTTTGCCGAGTACGGCACCCGTATTCAGGGGTTCTATTCTTTTGATATCTATATGCCGCTTTGCTGCAGCAGTGCCGTGGGTTCTTATCGGTATAAGATCACCTGTAAAACGCCCGGTGGTCACTCCTATGCAAATTTTGGCGACCCCAGTGCCATTCAACTGCTGTGTGGACTCGTGAATGAACTGTACCAGATCCAACCGCCGGTACGCTCCCGCACCACCTATAATGTGGGACGCATCGAGGGCGGCACAACGGTCAACTCCATTGCACAGCAGGCATCCATGCTGTACGAGTTCCGTTCCACCGCACAGGATTGTCTGGAAGAGATGGAAGAAAAATTCCGTCGTGCTGTAGCGCACTGGAATGGCAGAGGCGGCGATTTTGAGGTGGAGCTGCTGGGCATCCGTCCCGGCAACGGCCCTGTTGACCAGAAAAAACTCGGTCAATTCACGGCAAAAAGTAAAGAGATCGTTCGCACCTTCACAGGCCGTGAGCCTGACGAAACGCCCAACTCCACGGACAGCAACATCCCGCTGTCGCTGGGTATCCCGGCCAATACCATTGGTACGATAGATGGCGGATCGGCGCATACCCGGCAGGAGTGGGTGGACATTGCCAGCTTGCCCACAGGATTGAAAATCGTTCTTGGGCTGATGCTGGAGTATCAGAAAAACGATTGCTTTTGAAATAAGCATGGGGTGTTCTGGCGGCAGTAGGGGGCTGTTGCAAAATAGCTCCAACAAAAAAATGAGATAGACTTCCCCGAAAGGGTTTACCTATCTCATTTTTTGTTGTAAGCTGAGGTTGTGAAAAAACAGGTACAACAGAAACAGTATTCCCGGCAAAATAAACTGCCAAACAAAAAGCCCCCGCATTATGATGCCAAGCAGGATCGTAATGCGGGGGCCGCTGTTCTTTCAGAATAGCACAAAGGAGAAATTATGAAAATGCAGTAAAGGTTATCCCATGGTCACCTGCACCTCTACCACAGCGCCTTCCGGTGCCAGCGGCAGCAGGCTGCCCTCAATGGGCTTGCCATCCACAGCGACGCTCTTCACACCGTACTGGACTGCAGCGGTATTATCCACTGCAATGTGATAGGTTGCGCCCCGGTAGCGGCGGGTAACGGTGAAGCCGCCCAGCGTGTGTGGGATACAGGGGTCTACCTTCAGGCCGTCCAGCGTGGGCTGGATGCCAAGGATATACTGGCTCACATTGAAGAAGGTCCATGCGGCAGTGCCGGTCAGCCAGCTGTTCTTTGCTTCGCCAAAGGTGGGGGCATCCTTACCGGCCACCATCTGGCTGTAGACATAGGGTTCGGTGCGGTGGATCTCGGAAATATCCTCGATGTAGGCCGGGCATGTCTTGCGGTACACCTCAAAGGCCCGGTCGCCATGCCCCAGAACGGCTTCGGCACAGCTGATCCACGGATTGTTGTGGCAGAAGATACCGGCGTTCTCCTTGTATCCCGGAGGATAGCTGGAAATTTCGCCCAGATTGAGTTGATAACTGGTGTATGCAGGTTGGTGCAGAACCACACCGTACTTGGTATCCAGCCGTTCCTCTACGCTCTTCAATGCCTGTGCGGCCTGACCGGTCTCCTTGCCAATGCCAGCCATGACGCACATGCCCTGCGGCTCAATGAAGATCTGGCCCTCGGTGCACTCCTTGCTGCCAACAGGCTTGCCAAAAGCATCGTAGGCGCGGCGGAACCATGCGCCGTCCCAGCCAGAGGTCAGGGCCGCCTGTTCCACGCCGTCCACGGCCTTGCGGGCCGCAGCGGCTTCATCGGCAAGGTTCAGGTGGTCGCACAGTTCGGCGTACTCGTGGCCGTACTTGACGAACATGCCCGCAATGAACACGCTTTCGGCCACAGGGCCTTCGCTGGGACCGGTGATCTGGAAGCTCTCGCCCGGGTGCTCCGAGAAACAGTTCAGGTTCAGGCAGTCGTTCCAGTCGGCGCGGCCAATAAGCGGCAGGCCGTGGGGGCCAAGGTGGGTGACGGTAAAGTTGAAGCTGCGGCGCAGATGCTCCATCAGGCTCTGTGCCTTGCTGGCATCATTATCAAAGGGCACCTGCTCGTCCAGAATAGACCAGTCGCCAGTCTCGCGCAGATAGGCGGCAGTGCCGGCAATGAGCCACAGCGGGTCATCGTTGAAGCCGGTGCCGATATCGCGGTTGCCTTTCTTGGTCAGGGGCTGGTACTGGTGGTAGGCGCTGCCATCCTCAAACTGGGTGGCGGCGATATCCAGAATGCGCTCCCGTGCGCGGGACGGAATGATGTGTACAAAGCCCAGCAGATCCTGACAGCTGTCGCGGAAGCCCATGCCGCGGCCGGTCCCGCTTTCAAAGTAGCTGGCCGAGCGGCTCATATTGAAGGTAACCATACACTGATACTGGTGCCAGATGTTCACCATACGGTCCAGCTTTTCCTCGCCGGATTCCAGATGGTAGGTGGAGAGCAGAGCTTCCCAGTGGTCGGCCAGCGCCTTGCGGGCCGCGTCCACCTGTGCATCGGTGGCATAGCGTGCGATCATGGCATGGGCACGCTCCTTGTTGATGACACCGGGAGCCGTGAACTTTTCGTCCTGCGGGTTCTCGATGTAGCCCAGACCGAAGAGGATCTTCTTTTCCTCACCCGGTGCAAGGGTGACATGGATGTGCAGCGCGCCCACCGGTGCCCAGCCGTGGGCGATGCTGCCGGAGCAGTGTCCGGCGCGGACGGCCTGCGGGTCTGCAGGACCGCCATACACACCGCAGAAGGCATCGCGGGTGGTATCAAAGCTGGTAACGGGCGTATTGCTCCAGAATACCGCATAGTGATTGCGGCGCTCACGGTATTCCGTCTTATGGTAGATGATGGCCGGCTCCACCTCCACCTCGCCGGTGGAGAAGTTGCGCTGGAAGTTGGAGCTGTCGTCAATGGCATCCCACAGGCAGAACTCCACATAGCTGAACACATCCAGCTCTTTTACGGCATCCGTCTTATTTTTCAAAGTCAGGCGGTCCAGCTCACAGGCATCGCCGGTGGGCACGAACAGTTCCTGCGCAGCGGAAACACCGTTCTTCTCACCCTCCAGAATGGTATAGCCCAGACCGTGGCGGCAGGCGTAGCTGTCCAGCTCTGTCTTGGTGGGCTGCCAGCCGGGGTTCCAGACGGTATCGCCATCCTTGATGTAAATGTGGTGGCCGTCCATATCCAGCGGGGAGCTGTTATAGCGGTAGCGGGTCAGGCGGCGCATCCGCGCATCGCGGTAAAAGCTGTAGCCGCCCGCCGTGTTTGAGACAAGACTGAAGAAATCCTCGCTGCCAAGGTAGTTGATCCAGGGCAGGGGCGTTTGCGGAGTGGTGATGACATATTCTTTGCGTGCGTCATCAAAATGGCCGAATTTCATAAATGCTTCCTCCTTATCAGCTGCCGGTAGCCCCGGCGGCATCGCTTTTGCGAAAACGATTAAGGCAGACGATCAAAGCATTCTCTTTGCTTCTAGCATAGCCCAAGCAGGCCAAAAAAGCAAGAGGATTTTCTAAAAAAATTCTGAAAGTATCTTTCATAAATACGTATGTTTCCATGATTTTCAGAAAATTTATTTCAAGCACGCTTTTTGTGCTTCCTGTAAGCGAAAACGCTGAAACACAATTTATAGGTAATATTATATACGGCGAAAATCGTAACGAAACCGCAACGAAAATCTTTTGATTTTAACCGAAATGTAACGAAATCCATCCAAGGTGCACAATTTCGGTTCTTCAGAAACGAACAAAACGCCAAAATTGAGCCAAAAGCAATGAAAGTTATTCTTTTGAGCTTGATTTTTCGTACAAAATACGCTATCATGAAATTGCGAAAACGATTAAGGACTTGACGGAGAACATCCCCCGTAAAACGTTCTTCGGAAGGAGGCAAACGAGCGATGCCGTCCCTGAAAGATCTGGCAAAGGAATGCGGCGTATCGGTGGCAACGGTCAGCAAGGCGCTGAACGACCAGCCGGATATCTCGCCTGCCACACGAGAACGGGTGCGGGCCGCAGCGCACCGTATGGGCTACCTGCCCAATGCTGCCGCCCGTTCCTTGAAAACAAACCGTACTTACAATCTGGGCGTTCTGTTCGTGGATGAACGGCAGAGCGGTCTGACCCACGAATACTTTTCCGCCGTACTGGACAGCTTCAAGGTGGAAGCCGAGAAACACGGCTACGACATCACCTTTATCAACCACAATATCAGCGGCAAAAGCATGAGCTACCTTGAGCACTGCCGCTATCGCAATGTGGACGGCGTGGTGATCGCCTGCGTGAACTTCTACGAGCCGCAGGTGGTGGAGCTGGTGAACAGCGAGGTGCCGGTGGTCACGATCGATCATGTGTTCAATAACCGCATGGCGATCCTCTCGGATAACGTTTTCGGCCTGAAGGCACTGGTGCGGCAGGCATGGGCCTGCGGCCACCGCCGCATCGCCTTTATCCACGGCGAAAAGACCGCCGTTACCGAGAACCGCGTTGCAGGTTTCTATCAGGCCTGCGAAGAGCTGGGCCTGAAGATCCCGGAAGCTTATGTGCGGGAGGGCATCTACCATGATGCTGACCGCTGTGCCGCCGAGACCAAAGCGCTGCTGGAGCTTCCGCAGCCGCCCACCTGCATCATCTTCCCGGACGATTTCTCCGCGCTGGGCGGCTACAACGCCATCAGCGAAAAGGGGCTTTCGATCCCGGAGGATGTTTCAGTGATGGGCTACGACGGCATCTACCTCTCGCGGGTGGTCAAGCCTCAGCTGGTGACTTACCAGCAGAACACCACCGCGCTGGGCCGCACGGCTGCCGACAAGCTCATTGAGCTGATCGAGCATCCAAGAGTGACCCTGCCCGAACAGATCCGCGTTTCCGGCAAATTGCTGGACGGCGGGTCGGTCAGCATTCTTTAATATGTCTCTAAAGGCTCTTGCTACGGAACCTTTTATGAAGAAAACTTTTGCAAATAATGGAAAACCATGAAGGAGGTTTACCCTTATGAAAAAGATCTCTCGCCGTAATTTCCTGCTCGCTTCCGGTGCCGTGACCATTGGTGCAGCTCTGGCTGCCTGCGGCGGTTCTTCTTCCACCAGCACCGCTTCTTCTGCTCCGGCTTCCTCTGCTGCTTCCGCTGCTCCCGCAGCACAGGGTAAGGTGCTGAACATCTGGTGCTGGAATGATGAGTTCCAGAGCCGCTTCAACGACTACTATCCGGAAGTTTCCGAGATCGCAGCCGACAAGTCCACCACCACCCTGAAGGATGGCACCGTTGTGAAGTGGACCATCAATGCCAACGAGAACAACAACTATCAGAACAAGCTGGACGAAGCCCTGCTGAGCCAGGACAGCGCTGCTGATGACGACAAGATCGACATCTTCCTGATCGAGGCTGACTATGCTCTGAAGTATGTGGATTCCGATTACGTTCTGGATGTCAAGGCAGACATCGGCCTGACCGACGACGATCTGGCTGGCCAGTACCAGTACACCAAGGACATCGTTAGTGTGGACGGCAGCCAGCGCGGCACCACCTGGCAGGCAACTCCCGGTCTGTTTGCATACCGCCGCAGCATTGCCAAGGATGTTCTGGGCACCGATGATCCCGCCGAAGTGCAGACCTACCTGTCCGACTGGGATAAGTTCAATGATGTAGCTGCACAGGCAGCCGCCAAGGGCTACAAGATGCTGTCCGGCTTTGATGATGCATACCGCACCTTCTCCAACAACGTGGCAGCTCCGTGGGTCACCGGCACTACTGTTACCGTTGATGAGAACATTATGAAGTGGGTCGATCAGACCAAGGAGTACACCGATAAGGGCTATAACAACAAGTCCAGCCTGTGGGACAGCCAGTGGGCAGCCGATCAGGGTCCCACCGGTAAGGTGTTCGGCTTCTTCTACTCCACCTGGGGCATCAACTTCACCCTGCTGGGCAACTCGCTGGAGACTCCTGTCGCTGAGGGCGGCAAGGAAGAAGTTGGCAACGGTATCTACGGCGATTACGCTGTGTGCGAAGGCCCTCAGCCCTACTACTGGGGCGGCACCTGGATCTGCGGCGCAGCCGGCAGCGACAACATCGAGACCATTAAGGATGTTATGCAGAAGCTGACCTGCGATGAAGCTATCATGAAGCAGATCACCATGGATACGCAGGACTACACCAACAACGAGAAGGCTATGAACGAGATCGCAAACAGCGATTACAGCTCCGCTTTCCTGGGCGGCCAGAACCACATCGCTCTGTTTGCAGAGGCTGCAGCCAAGATCGATATGTCCAACGCCGGTCCGTACGATCAGGGCCTGAATGAGAGCTTCCAGAATGCATTCAAGGATTACTTTACCGGCAACGTGGACGAAGATACCGCAAAGGCAAACTTCGAGACCGCTATCAAGGAGAAGTATCCTGAGCTGACCGACGTGGTGTGGCCCGCATAATAGCAGCCGACCCTAAAACGGAAAAGTAAATACGCAGGGGCGGGCCGGACGCTGTTCCCGCCCGCCCCTGTTCTTTCCGCAAATTTATCAGGAGGCGATCCTATGGGAGAAAAGAAAAAGAAAGGGTCGATCAGCTACGCGAAATGGGGCTACATCTTCATTGCGCCGTTCTTCATCATCTTCGCGGTATTCCAGCTGATCCCTCTGGCATCCACCATTTACTACAGCTTTTTTGAATATTACCGCAGCGGCCTGAAGATCATTGGCCCCAGCTTTGTGGGCCTGAAAAACTACATTACCCTGTTCGCAACCGATCTGCCCAAGTACTTTGGCAACACGCTGATCCTGTGGATCATCGGCTTTATCCCGCAGATCGCCATTTCCCTGTTGCTGGCAGCATGGTTCACCGATCTGCGCCTGAAGTTGAAGGGCCAGACCTTCTTCAAGACGGTCATCTACATGCCCAACCTGATCATGGCCTCCGCCTTTGCAATGCTGTTCTTCGCGCTGTTCTCGGACAACGGCCCGGTGAACGCCGTGCTGCTGAGCATGGGCTGGATCGATGCACCCATCAGCTTTTTGAACACCGTGTGGGGCAACCGCGGGCTGATCGGCCTGATGAACTTCCTGATGTGGTTCGGCAACACCACCATCATGCTGATGGCTGCGATCATGGGCGTGGATCCCACCCTGTACGAAGCGGCTGAACTGGACGGCTGCACCCCGAACCAGATGTTCTGGAAGATCACCATTCCGCTGATCCGTCCCATCCTTGTTTACGTCATGATCACCTCCATGATCGGCGGCCTGCAGATGTTCGATGTGCCGCAGATTTTAACCAACGGCAAGGGCGGTCCGGACCGCACCTCCACCACCATGATCATGTACTTGAACAACCACCTGTTCAGCAAGAACTACGGCATGGCCGGTGCAGTCTCGGTGGTGCTGTTCCTCGTGTGCGCAGTGCTGTGCGTTGTGGTCTACTTCTCCCTTACCAAGGAGGATGACGGCCTGACCCGCGCCCAGCGCAAAGAACTGAACGCCGCCAAAAAGGCAGCAAAAGGAGGGAAATGATTATGGCACACACTCCTAGAAATCAATCGGAAAAAGCAACACTGGCTGCACGCCGCGCATGGTGTTATCTGGTGCTGGTGCTCATCAGCTTTTTGTGCCTGTTCTTCTTCTATGTGCTGGTGATCAACTCCACCCGCACCCACTTCGAGATCCAGAAAGGCTTCTCGATGCTGCCGGGCAAATCGCTCATCACCAACTTCCAGAACGTGCTGGCCGATGCTAACATCCCTGTCATCACCGGCATCCGCAACAGCCTGATCGTCTCCGCCTGCTCGGCGGCGTTCAGCGTGTACTTCTCGGCCCTGACGGCCTACGGCATCTACGCCTATAACTTCAAATTCAAAAAGGCCGCGTTCGCCATTATCCTGCTGATCATGACCATGCCCACGCAGGTGTCCGCTCTGGGCTTTTTGCAGCTCATCACCAAGATGGGCCTGAAGAACAGCTTTATCCCGCTGATCCTGCCCAGCATTGCAGCGCCCACCGTGTTCTTCTTCATGAAGCAGTATCTGGACGCTTCCCTTCCCATGGAGATCGTAGAGGCTGCCCGCATCGACGGTGCAGGCGAGTTCTACACCTTCAACAAAATCGTGCTGCCCATTATGAAGCCCGCTTTGGCAGTGCAGGCCATTTTCTCCTTCGTGGCCAGCTGGAACAACTACTTCATTCCCGCTCTGGTGCTGGACAGCGCCGACAAAAAGACCCTGCCCATCCTGATTGCACAGCTGCGCAGTGCAGACTTCCTCAAGTTTGATATGGGCAAGGTTTACATGATGGTGGCTATCGCCATTCTGCCCGTCATCATCGTGTACCTGCTGCTTTCCAAGTTCATCGTCCGCGGTGTTGCTTTGGGCGGCGTGAAAGGCTGACGGCATTTTGCCGCAAACAACAAAAGGGTCCCGGAGAGAATTCCGGGACCCTTTTGCTGTGTCTAGGATATAAGGAATTTTTGGAAGAGATCAGGAGAAAAAACAAGGCATACACATTCTGTCGGAGGTTCTAAGGGGATAAGATTTACTCGCCGCGGACGGCTGCGAAACCTGCTTCCAGATCAGCAATGATATCGTCGATGTGCTCAGTGCCGATGGACAGGCGGATGGTGTTCTGATAGATCTGCTGCTCGGCCAGCTCTTCGTCGTTCAGCTGGCTGTGGGTGGTGGAAGCCGGGTGGATGACCAGACTCTTCACATCAGCAACGTTTGCCAGCAGGGAGAAGACCTTCAGGTTATCGATAAACTTGAATGCTTCCTCGCGGCCGCCTTTGATGTTGAAGGTGAAGATAGATGCACCGCCATTGGGGAAGTACTTCTCGTACAGGGCGTGATCCGGGTGATCCGGCAGGGAGGGGTGGTTGACCTTCTCCACCTGCGGGTGGTTTGCCAGAAACTCGACTACCTTCTTGGTGTTCTCCACATGGCGCTCGATACGCAGGCTCAGGGTCTCGGTACCCTGCAGCAGCAGGAAGGCGTTGAACGGAGAAATGGTGGCACCGGTATCACGCAGCAGGATCGCACGGATGTAGGTGACAAAAGCTGCGGGGCCTGCTGCATCGGCAAAGGAAACGCCGTGGTAGCTGGGGTTGGGGTCAGCAATGTTGCCGAACTTACCGCTTGCCTTCCAGTCGAACTTGCCGCTGTCCACGATGATGCCGCCCAGCGTGGTGCCGTGGCCGCCGATGAACTTGGTGGCGGAATGGACGACGATATCTGCGCCGTGCTCAATGGGACGGATCAGGTACGGGGTGCCGAAGGTGTTATCGATGACCAGCGGCAGGCCGTGCTTGTGCGCGATGGCTGCAATGGCATCGATATCGGGGATATCGCTGTTGGGGTTGCCCAGAGTTTCCAGATAGACGGCCTTGGTGTTGGGCTGGATGGCATTCTCCACCTCAGCCAGATCGTGTGCGTTCACAAAGGTGGTGGTGACGCCGAACTGGGTCAGGGTGTGCTCCAGCAGGTTGTAGCTGCCGCCGTAGATGGTCTTCTGAGCCACGATGTGGTCACCGGCCTGTGCCAGTGCTTCGATGGTGTAGGTGATGGCAGCGGCACCGGAGGCGGTTGCCAGAGCAGCCACGCCGCCCTCCAGCGCAGCGATGCGCTTCTCGAACACGTCCTGCGTGGAGTTGGTCAGGCGGCCGTAGATGTTGCCGGCATCTGCCAGACCAAAGCGGTCTGCTGCGTGCTGGCTGTTGCGGAACACATAGGAAGTGGTCTGGTAAATGGGCACTGCGCGGGAATCGGTTGCAGGATCGGCCTGCTCCTGGCCAACGTGAAGCTGCAGGGTCTCAAATTTATAGTTAGACATAGTATTTTACCTCTCTATTTGTACTTTTAGTATAATTTCCTGATACAAAAAACCCGATGCGTGATACATAAGCGCACCGGGCAAACACAATTCAAAGCTATTCTGTCAACGTCACATTCGGGTACACATTCGTGCACAGCAAGAGGGCATCGTACAGTTCACAGCCAGATGTTCTGCCCGGTCACCGCACATTCGCCCACAGCGGAAGTTTGCATGCAGCAGGTCGTTCCAAATCAGCTTCATATCCGTGCCCTCCTTTCCCGTAAAACTCTTTCCCACTCATCTACAAACCGGCACCTCTATCTGCTCTGTACCGGGAAGCAAAGCCTTTGCTTCCTTTTTCCCACTAGGTTTGTGGATTTGTTGTTTGCATTATATTCTCTCTTACCTAGTTTGTCAATAGGTTAATTCCAGTTTTTTTCAAATTGAGTTTTCTGCACGATGCGAAGCCCGCATTTGCAGCATCCCGTTGTGCAGTTCCAACAGGAGTAACACTTCTGCTTCTTCGAAAATTTTTATTTTTCCATTGATAAAACCTTAAAATTTTATTGTTATACTAAAGCTGTTCCTTGCAAACGCCCTGCAAATCGTTTATTATGGTAGCGTTCTTTTTTATCATCAAAGGAGTTTTTTCGATGCTGCATCGTTTCTTCCATTTTTTAAAGCAGAGCCTGCTCGTTGTTCTTTGCATCCTGCTGCTTGGCGGGCTGCTGGCAGGCGGCTGGTTCTTTTATCAGGGCAGGCAGCTGTACCGCAGTGCCGCCAGCAGTTACCCAGTGGCTTCCATGTACGACACCATCTGTGCCCGCGGGAGCTATACTTCCTACGATGCGCTGCCGCAGATCTATATTAACGCAGTCATCTGCACCGAGGATGAGCATTTTATGACCCACAAGGGCATCGACCCGGGGGCCATTGCCCGCGCCCTGCTGGCCGACCTGCGCACCCACTCGCTGGCCGAGGGTGGCAGCACCCTGACCCAGCAGCTTGCCAAGAACGAGCTGTTCACGCAGGACAAGCATCTGGCCCGCAAGGCTGCCGAGATGCTTGCTGCTTTTGATATTGAAAAGACCTACTCCAAGCAGCAGATCTTTGAGATGTACGCCAACACCATCTATTTTGGCAGCGGGTATTATGGCATTGCAGAAGCTGCCGAGGGCTACTTTGGCAAGGAACCGGCCCAGCTGACCGATGCCGAAGCGATTTATCTGGCGGGTATGCCCAACGCGCCTTCCACTTACGCCAGCAGCCCGGAGCTTGCCTTCAAGCGGATGCAAGTGGTGCTCAAGCGGATGGTCAAGTGCCGCGTGCTCACCCAGCAGCAGGCCGATGCCATTGCCGCAGATGCTGAAAACTTAACGGTTTAAACAAGACACCGCGCCCTGTCTGCTGCGGATCAGACAAGGCGCGGTGTTTTGTTTTGCGGTATTTGGTTTGGTAAAGGAGGAATCATGTTACCCGTTCAGGCGGTTGCGGCCCCGCCTGTCGGTAGCATTATTATACCAAAGAATTTCTGCGAAACCATGTTCTTTTTATGAAGATTTTGTAAACTCACTCCGGCGCTTTCATGCTTTCCACCATGCTGATATGCCGCACATGCCACCGCATGGCAAAGCACACCACAAAGGTGAACAACATCGTCAATGCCACTGCCAGCAGATAACTGCTGGGTGCAATGGTGCGAATAAACATCAGCTGATCCATTTCCACGGTCAGGACGATGAACCGGTGCAGCGGCACACCCAGCAGCAGGCCCACGCCGGAGCCGATGAGGGACAAAAGCTCGATCTCGCGGAAGATGTAGCGGTACACTTCTTTGTCATAGAAGCCCAGAACCTTGATGGTGGCAAGCTCCTTTTTGCGCTCGGCAAGGTTGACGCTGATCAGGTTGTACAGTACCACCGCCGCCAGCGCCGCCGCGCACACGATGATCAGCACCACCACGTAGTTCAGGCTGCCGATCAGGCTTCCGAACATGGAGGTGGTGTCCTCGGTGAAGCTGACGCTGCTCACATAGTTGCAGTCCAGCAGCTTTGTGCGCAGGGCGTTGTACTCCGCCTCGGTGGTACAGCCGGTCAGGCCGTAGACGGTGTTCCACTCCGGCGTGCTGCCCAGCAGGGCCTGCAACTGCGCATTGGAGAGATACAGCCGGGTGAACATGTAGTTCTCGGTAATGCCGGTCAGGGTCAGCGGCACGCGGCTTCCGTCTGCAGCCTCCACATAGAACGTATCGCCCACGCTCAGCTCCAGATTCAGGGCCGTTTTTTCGGTCAGGATCACGCTGTCCTCTTCAAAGGGAATGGGGTCGTGGCCCACCCGGGTGCGGAAGGTGAAGTATTCGGTCATCCGGGCATCGTCCTCCGCGCCTACGATGCTGACATCGGCGCTCCCGCCCTCTTCATTATAAAGGGTGGTGGACTTTGTGTAGAACGCGCCCCAGCTGTGGACCGCACTGCTGCTGTCCAGCGTGTCGGCAAGGCCCTGCTCCATGGTCAGCGCCTTTTCATCGCTGAGCGAGATGGTGAGATCGTTGTGGGTCAGCTGCCCGGACTGCTTGTCCACGATGGGCAGGATGGAATCCTGAATGCCAAAACCGATCAGCAGCAGCGCCGTGCAGCCTGCCACGCCCAGCACTGTCATGAAGAAGCGCTTTTTGTAGCGGAACAGGTTGCGGGCTGTGGTCTTTTGGGAGAAGCTCATGTGCTGCCACAGCGGGGTGATGTACTCCAAAAAGATGCGCTTGCCTGCCACCGGGGCCCGGGGCAGCAGCAAAGCTGCAGTCTTTTCCTTCAGGCTGGCACGGCAGGCGTTCCATGTAGCAAAACCGATGACGGCCGCGCTGATGGCTACGCTGGCTGCCGCCATGCCGGGGTAAAAGTGCAGCGTAAAGGTGGACATGCTGAAGATCATCTGGTAAGCATACCAGATGATGAGCGGGAACACCACAAAACCGATGACCATGCCCACGATGCTGCCCAGCACGCTGGCGCTGAGGGCATAGAACAGATACTTGCCTGCGATCTTTGCGTTGGAGTAACCCAGAGCTTTCAGAGTACCCAGCTGCAGGCGGTTCTCGTCCACCATGCGGGTCATAGTAGTAGTGGCCACCAGCGCCGCCACCAGGAAGAAGAACACCGGGAACACCCGTGCAATGGCATCCATGCGGTCGGCATACTGCTCAAAGGTGACAAAGCTCACGGTGGAGCTGCGGTCCAGCACATACCACTCGCCGCTCTTGATCTGGCTCACCTGCTCCTCGGCATCGTTCAGCTGGGCAAGGCCGTCGGCCAGCTGCTGTTCGGCATCGGCCTTCTGGCTCTCGTACTCTGCGCGGGAATCGGCCAGCTGCTGCACGCCGTCGTTGTACTGCCGCCAGCCTTCGTCCAGCCGGGTGCGAGCCGCATCAAACTGGGTGTAGGCTGTGGCCGTGCCGGTGGTGAGCTGCAGCTGCCCCTGCAGAAGCTTTACCTTCATCTGGCGCAGTGCTGCCTTTGCCTCAGTCACCAGCTGCTCGTTGGAAAGGCTGGGCGAAGAGATCAGCCCCTGTGCATACATCTGGCGCTTGCCCTCGTCCAGCTGGGCCTGATAGCCATTCAGCTGGCCGCTGATGTTGTCGTAAGCATCCTGCGCCTTCTGCAGGGCATCCCGCAGGTCGGTGTACTCTTCATCGGCAGGTTCCGCTTCGTCCAGCGCTTTCTGCGCGTTGTGCAGAGCCGTTTCGGCATAGCCCAGCAGCGGGTCGGCCACCTTTTTCAGGTTCACCAGCATCTCGATCTGCTGCAGCTGATCCTCAAATTCCAGCAGTTGTTCCTCGCCGCTCACCAGCTCGTCCGCACCGCCCTGCATGGTATCCGGCAGGGCCTTTTTGTTGGCGGCAAGCTCCGCTTCGCCCGCGTCCAGCTGGGCTTTGGCGCTGTCCAGCTGTGCCTGTGCATCGGCCAGCTGCTGCTCTGCCTCCGCAAACTGACGGTCTGCTTCGGCTTTTTTGTCGTTGTACTCGGCCCGGGCGTCGGCCAGCTCTGCACTGGCATCCTCGATCAGCTCCGCCCGCCGGGCCGTGCACTGTGCGCCGCTGATGGCCTTTACCCTTGCGGCTGTGTCATCCACTGCTGCCTGATACGCATCCGAGTAATTATCATACAGGCCGGCATTTTTTACTTTGAGATAGCACGCCGTATAATAATCCGTGGTCAGGCTGCCCTCCGGCAGGAACACAATATCATCCAGCTGGCCGTCACCGGCGGTGCTGCTCTCCTTGTCCGTGGAAAAATGCTGCGGGTCCTGCACGGTGCCCACTACCGTGAACTGCTTCCGGCTCACATATTCGGTGTCCTCCGGCAGGGTGAGCACCGTGCCCGGCTCCACCGGGTCGCCGTAGCCCATCACATGCACCACGCACTCGTCCGGGGCCTCAGGCATCCGGCCCGACAGCAGCACCAGACGGTCCATATTTTCTGCCGTGTCGGCCCCGGGGTCGGCGGGCAGCTGCTGCAGGCGCACCACCGCCGTCTCGCTCTGGCCCTGCCACTGGGCCTCCACGTCCTGATATTTCACCGGCTGCACAGCCTCCACGCCGTCCACGGCGGCAATGGCGGCAATGTCCTCCTCCGAAAGGCCCAGCGTGGACAGCACCCGCAGGTCGAACACGTTCTGCTGCACGTAGTATTTCTGCCCGGCGATGCGCATGCTGGGCGCAAAACTCATCAGGCCGGTCAGCATCATCACGCCCAGCGCTACGATGCCGAACAGCGAGACCATGCGGCTCAGGTTGTCCTTCATTTCCCGCAGGATGTTTTTACGATAACTTTTCAGCACAGCTCTCACCACTCAATCTCCTGCACCGGCACAGGGTGCTCGTTGACCTGATTGGAGACGATCTTGCCGCTGCGCACCTGAATGATGCGGTCTGCCATCGCCGTCAGGGCGGTGTTGTGGGTAATAACGATCACCGTGCGGCCGGTGCGGCGGCAGGTATCCTGCAAAAGGGCCAGCACCTGCTTACCGGTCTTGTAATCCAGTGCACCGGTGGGCTCGTCGCAGAGCAGCAACTTGGGGTTTTTGGCCAGTGCGCGGGCAATGGACACCCGCTGCTGCTCGCCGCCGGAAAGCTGAGCCGGGAAGTTGTTCAGCCGCTCTCCCAGACCCACGCTGCGCAGGGTCTCTTTGGGGTCCAGCGGGTCGCGGCAGATCTCGCTGGCCAGCTCCACGTTCTCCAGTGCGGTCAGGTTCTGCACAAGGTTGTAGAACTGGAACACAAAGCCCACGTCGTACCGGCGGTAGGTGGTGAGCTCTCTGGCGGTAAAGTGGCTCACGTTCTGGCCGTCCAGCCAGACATTGCCCTCGTCGCAGCTGTCCATGCCTCCAAGGATATTCAGCAGGGTGGTCTTGCCTGCGCCGGAAGGCCCCACGATGATGCAGAACTCCCCCTTATCCACATAGAAATTCAGGTGGTCTGCGGCGGCGATCTTCACACTGCCGGTCTGATAGTATTTGCAAACGTCCTCAAACTCCACAAAATGCTCCATGGCGTTTTTTCCTTTCTATCGGGAATGCATACTGTTTCAATTTAACTATAACATCTCCCGGCAGACTTTGCAAAGACATCTGCGCAAATTTTCAAAAACTTAACAGAAAAGCGCAAAAAGGGCCGCTGCACATCTCTGCGTGCAGCAGCCCTTTCATCATTTGATCTCGGCGGTCAGCGCCCCACGATCAAATCGCGGCGGCAGCGCAGGCCCACGGTGAGGAAGGTGTTTTCGCCCAGTCGGCGCAGCACCACGCGGTCGGTGCCCTTCTGGCCCTCCACCAGCAGAGACAGGTTCAGGGTGGTGGAGCCCTTCTCAGTCTGGACCACCAGCGTGCTCACACCCTCGTTCAGCAGGGTCTGCATGTCCTGCACGGTGGTGCGGAAGGTAGCAGAACCGGCGGGCACATCCAGCGTCAGCACACTGTCCTTCTGGCGGGCAGTGTACAGCACTTCTCTGCCGAACAGGCCCTTGACGGTGTAGCGGGCCTCGCTCTTTTTCGCCGCTGCATCTGCGGACGGGGCGGCCAGCTCATCGCCGGAGATCAGCATGATGTTGCCCTGAATGGGGTTTCCCTCCGGTGCGCCGTAGCCGCCGTAGGTGGGGTCCTTTTCGCCGATCGCCACATCGGCGCTGTGCAGGGCGATATCCCCCTGCACCATCTGCTCCTGCGGGGGCAGATAGCCTGCGGCAGCAGGGTCGTTGATGTCTGCCTCTGCGGCAAATGCGCCCACGCTCAGCATAGCGGCAGCACCCAGCACTGCAGCGGTGGTGGTGACGGTACGGACAAATTTATGGTTCAGTTTCATTTGGAATACCTCCGTTGACGGCGGTTTTGCACCGCACATTTTTGTTTTGTGGAAAACCATGGTCTGCCATGCGGTGTAATACAAAACCGCCGCATCTGTCTTATAAACGGATGCGGCTTCAGGATTATTGCAGCAGGCTAAAAAAATTTTTTGGCAGCTCTGCCGCCGGGATCACTGGGCCTGTGCCGGTTCCCGGTTCAGGATCTCCATGAACTCCTCGCCGGTGATGGTCTCCTTCTGGTACAGATACTGTGCCAGCTCGTCCAGCTTGGCGCGGTTGTCGGTCAGGATGCGGACAGCCTTTTCGTGCTGGGCCTTGACCAGCTCCACCACCTTCTGGTCGATCTCGCGCTGGGTCTGGGCCGAGCAGGCCAGCGAGGTGTCGCCGCCCAGATACTGGTTGTTCACGGTCTCCAGCGCCACCATGTCAAAGTCCTTGCTCATGCCGTAGCGGGTAAGCATGGCGCGGGCAAGCTTGGTTGCCTGCTCAATATCGTTGGAGGCACCGGTGGTGATGGATCGGAACACCACTTCCTCGGCGGCGCGTCCGCCGGTAAGGGTGGCGATCTTGTTTTCCAGCTCTTCCTTGCTCATCAGGTAGTGGTTGCCCTCGTCCACCTGCATGGTGTAACCCAGTGCGCCGGAGGTGCGGGGGATAATGGTGATCTTCTGCACAGGGGCAGAGTTGGATTGCTTGGCCGCCACCAGTGCATGGCCGATCTCGTGGTAGGCCACGATGCACTTTTCCTTGTCGGTGAGGATGGAGTTCTTCTTCTGGTAGCCTGCAATGACCACCTCGATGCTCTCCTCCAGATCGGCCTGCGTCACGCTCTTACGGCCTGCACGCACAGCGCGCAGAGCTGCTTCGTTGACAATGTTGGCAAGTTCCGCACCGGATGCACCGGAAGCCATGCGGGCCACAGTGTTGAAGTCGATGCCCGGGGCCAGCGCCACCTTTTTGGCGTGCACTTTCAAAATCTCTTCGCGGCCCTTAAGGTCGGGCAGCTCCACCGGCACACGGCGGTCAAAACGTCCGGGACGGGTCAGCGCCGGGTCCAGCGAATCCGGGCGGTTGGTAGCCGCCAGAATGATGACGCCGGTGTTGCTCTCAAAGCCGTCCATCTCGGTGAGCAGCTGGTTCAAAGTCTGCTCACGCTCGTCGTTGCCGCCGAGATTGCCGCTGTTGCGCTTCTGACCGATGGCATCGATCTCATCGATGAACACGATGCAGGGGGCCTTTTCCTTGGCCTGCCGGAACAGGTCGCGCACCTTGGATGCGCCCATGCCCACGAACATCTCCACGAATTCAGAGCCGGAAATGGAGAAGAACGGCACGTTGGATTCGCCTGCCACGGCCTTAGCCAGCATGGTCTTGCCGGTGCCCGGAGGGCCCACCAGCAGAATGCCCTTGGGCATGGATGCGCCAATGCTCTCGTACTTGCCGGGGTCGTGCAGGTAATCCACGATCTCCTGCAGGTTTTCCTTAGCTTCATCCTCACCGGCAACATCCGCAAAGCGGATGCCGTGGGTGGACTGCACATAGACCTTGGCATTGGATTTGCCCACGCCGCCGAACATCATGGACCCCGGGCCGCCGCCGGCCTTTTCCATCAGCTTTTTGTTCATCTGATTGCCGATGAAGCTGAACAACAGGATGGGCAGCAGGAACCAGATCAGGAAATTGAGCATCGGCGACCCCTGCTCCACGATCTCGCTGGAAAACTGTGCTCCGGCATCATACAGGCGCTGGGTAAGCTCCGGGTCGTTCATCAGGCCGGTCTTGTAGACCTGCTTTTCCTCTTTATCGGTAAAAATGATCTGATTGGATTCGATATCCACACGGCCGATGTTCTTTTCCTCGGTCATGGTCATAAAGGTACCGTAGTCCACTTCCTCCACCTGACGCTCGCTCATCCACGGCAGCAGCACAAGGTTGAGCAGCAGCAGGACCGCCAGCACGATGGCGTAGTAAATCGCCAGCGGCTTTTTGGAAGGTTTGACTTCTTTCATGGGGCGTTTCCTCCTTTGCAAACATCTGAATGGATCCAAAAGCAGGCTCCTGCCGGGCAGGCGGAGCCAGATTTTTTCTGGTTGTAGTATAACACAGCCGCCGGGCGTGCAACAGCGGTTTGAGCGCAACTTTCCAAAAACTTCGCAAATTGTTAACATTAACGCCTCGTGCATAATTTTGGAAAATTCCGCCCCTTCTTTTGTGAAATTGTTTCATTTTGAGAATGAGCCAAACTTCTTGACACTGCCCGTGAATCATGCTAAACTTAGTCCACTTTGAAAAAAGCACAAATGCGTTGACGGGGAAAAAACGATTTTCTTCTGCGTACAGAGAGCCGCCGGGTGGTGCAAGGCGGGTGCAGAGGGTTTCGGTTACTGGCCCCTGAGCGGCAGGGCTGAACACACAAGTAGGCTCTGACGGATGTCCACCGTTACAAGGACAGCGATTCGCCGCAAAAAGCCGATCGTGCAAAGCGGCTGTGCCCAAAGGCGCAGCAAAGAGAGTGGTACCACGGGTGCCCTGTAGTTTGAACTTTACAGGCTCTCGTCTCTCAAGGTTTTCGCCTTGAAAGACGAGAGCCTTTTCGTATATCTGCCTTTTGGAAGCAGGCTTGCCCTCTCCGTCACGGCTTACGCCGTGCCACCTCTCCCAAAGTGAGAGGCCTTGGCAGTACGGCAAAGTTTTCGGTTTTGCCAAGGGCTCCCCCTTTGGGGGAGCTGTCGAACGAATGTGAGACTGAGAGGGCGAGGACGCTCACAAAGAGCATGGAGCAAGAAGTGTAAATCGTTTGGGAGGACGCACATTATGATGGACGCAACCAAGTACGCTCCGGGTTACTACCCGGTACCCGCAGGCTATGACAGCTGGGTAAAGAAGGATCACATTGAAAAAGCCCCCGCATGGTGCAGCGTGGACCTGCGCGACGGCAATCAGGCCCTGATCGTGCCCATGAGCCTTGAGGAAAAGCTGGAGTTCTTCCAGATGCTGGTCAAGATCGGCTTCAAGGAGATCGAGGTGGGCTTCCCTGCCGCCAGCGACACCGAGTACGAGTTCCTGCGCACCCTGATCGAGAAGAACATGATCCCCGAGGATGTCACCGTGCAGGTGCTGACCCAGTGCCGCGACCACATCATCCGCAAGACCTTCGAGGCCGTCAAGGGCGCACCCCGCGCGGTGATCCACTTCTACAATTCCACCTCTGTGGCCCAACGCGAGCAGGTGTTCCACAAGAGCAAGGAGGAGATCAAGCAGATCGCCACCGACGGCGCAAAGCTGGTCAAGCAGCTCAGTCAGGAGTACGAGGGCAACTTCCTCTTCGAGTACAGCCCCGAGAGCTTCACTGGCACCGAGGTGGACTACGCCGTGGATGTGTGCAATGCCGTGTTGGACATCATGCAGCCCACCCCGGACCGCCCCATGATCATCAACCTGCCCGTTACCGTGGAAATGAGCATGCCGCATGTCTACGCCAACCAGATCGAATACTGCGACAAACACCTGAAGTACCGCGACAGCGTGATCATCTCCACCCATCCCCACAACGACCGCGGCACCGGCGTGGCCTGCGCAGAGCTGGCCGTGCTGGCGGGTGCACAGCGAGTGGAGTGCTGCCTGTTCGGCAACGGCGAGCGCACCGGCAACGTGGACGCCGTGACACTGGCCATGAACATGTACAGCCACGGCGTGGACCCCAAGCTGGACTTCTCCGATATGCCGGACATCTGCGCCACCTACGAGCGTGTGACCCGGATGCACATTTACGAGCGCACCCCCTACGCCGGTCAGCTGGTGTTTGCCGCCTTCTCCGGCAGCCATCAGGATGCCATTGCAAAGGGCATGGCCTACCGCAAGGAGCATGGCGAACACCGCTGGACCTGCCCCTACATCCCGGTGGACCCCCACGACATCGGCCGCACCTACGATGCCGATGTTATCCGCATCAACAGCCAGAGCGGCAAGGGCGGCATCGGCTTTGTGCTGGAGCAGAACTTCGGCTACAACCTGCCGCCCAAGATGCGTGAGGCGCTGGGCTACAAGGTCAAGAGCGTTTCCGACCACAGCCACAAGGAGCTGAGCGCAAACGAGGTGCTGCGCATCTTCGAGGATGCCTTCCTCAACCGCTGCAAGCCGCTCAACGTTCTGGAAGCCCACTTTGCACAGGTGGGCGGCATCACCGCCACCGTCACGCTGGAGCTGAACGGTCAGCGCAAGGTGGTCACCTCGGTGGGCAATGGCCGTCTGGACGCTGTGGCAAACGCCATCCAGAGTGCCACCGGCATGGAGTTCCACCTCGAGACCTACTCCGAGCACAGTCTGGACGAAGGCTCCACCTCCCGCGCTGCCTCTTACGTCGGCCTTGTCTGGGGCGATAACACCGTCACCTGGGGTGCCGGTACGGATACCGATATCATCGTGGCCGGCATCAAGGCACTGGTGAGCGCCATCAATAATAAATAAAGAACTCCCCCAGTCTGCTTCGCAGACAGCCCCCTCGGAGATGGGGCCCCTGGCAGTGCGGAAAAGCTTCCCGTTTCGCCAGAGGCTCCCTCCTTGAGGGAGCTGGAACGGCGCAAGCCGTGCCTGAAGGAGTTCTACCAACAGATAAAAGGAGAGTACCATCATGGGAATGACCCTGACGCAGAAAATTCTTGCCGCACATGCCGGTCTTGCCGAGGTCAAGGCAGGCCAGCTCATCAATGCAAAGCTGGACATCGTGCTGGGCAACGATATCACCACCCCCGTTGCCATCAACGAGTTTGAAAAGGCCGGTTTTGACGGTGTGTTCGACAAAGAGCACATTGCCATCGTGCTGGATCACTTTGTGCCCAACAAGGACATCAAGAGTGCCACCCAGTCCAAGCAGTGCCGCGAGTTCGCCAACAAGTACGACATCCTTAACTTCTACGATGTGGGCCAGATGGGCATTGAGCACGCTCTGCTGCCGGAAAAAGGCATCGTGACCGCAGGCGACTGCGTGATCGGTGCGGACAGCCACACCTGCACCTATGGTGCACTGGGTGCCTTCTCCACCGGCGTCGGCTCCACCGACATGGCCGCCGGTATGGCCACCGGCATGGCATGGTTCAAGGTACCCTCTGCCATCAAGTTCGTGCTCAAGGGCAAGTTCGGCCCCCGCGTCTCCGGCAAGGACCTGATCCTGCACATCATCGGCATGATCGGTGTGGACGGTGCGCTGTACAAATCCATGGAGTTCACCGGCCCGGGCGTTGCCAGTCTGACGATGGACGACCGCCTGTGCATCTGCAACATGGCCATCGAAGCCGGTGCCAAGAACGGCATCTTCCCTGTGGACGATGTGACCCGCAGCTACCTCGAGGGCCGCAGCCAGCGTGAGCCGGTGTTCTTTGAGGCCGACCCGGATGCCGAGTACGAAAAGACCATTGAGATCGATCTGGACAAGCTGGAACCCACCGTCAGCTACCCCCACCTGCCCGAGAACACCCACCTTGCCAGCGAGGGCAAGGACATCAAGATCGATCAGGTTGTGATCGGCAGCTGCACCAACGGCCGTCTGGAGGACATGGAAGCCGCCTACAACGTGCTCAAGGGCAAGCACATTGCCAAGGGCGTGCGCGGCATCATCATCCCCGCCACCATGGCCGTTTACAAGGAATGCATCCTGCGCGGCTGGACCACTGCCTTTATTGATGCAGGCTGCATCGTGTCCACCCCCACCTGCGGCCCCTGTCTGGGCGGCTACATGGGCATTCTGGCCGAGGGCGAGCGCTGCGTTTCCACCACAAACCGCAACTTTGTGGGCCGCATGGGCCATGTGAAGAGCGAGGTCTACCTTGCTTCTCCCGCCACCGCCGCCGCCAGCGCACTGACCGGCTGCATCACCGACCCCCGCACGGTCTGATCGGAAAGGAGCACAACAATGAACGCAAAAGGTTCTGTTTTCAAATACCCGGACAACGTGGATACCGATGTCATCATCCCGGCCCGCCACCTGAACACGCAGGATGCCAAAGAGCTGGCCAGCCACTGCATGGAGGACATCGACAAGGACTTCGTCAAGAAGGTGAAGGACGGCGACATCATGGTGGGCGGCTGGAACTTCGGCTGCGGCTCCTCCCGTGAGCACGCACCGCTGTGCATCAAGACCGCCGGCATCTCGGTGGTCATTGCCAAGAGCTTTGCCCGCATCTTCTACCGCAACAGCATCAACATCGGTCTGCCCATCATGGAGTGCCCGGAGGCTGTGGATGCCATCAATGCGGGCGACACCGTGAGCGTAGACTTTGACACCGGTGTCATTACCGACGAGACCAACGGCAAGGTGTTTCACGCCGAGCCCTTCCCGCCGTTCATCCAGGAGATCATCTCCGCCGGTGGACTGATGAAGTCCATCAAGGCAAAGCAGTAAGGCAAACTCCTTCCGTCTCGCATTCGCTCGACAGCTCCCTCACAGAGGGAGCCTCTGGCGAAGAGGGAAAGTTTCCGATTTTGCCAAAGCCTCCCTCTCAGAGGGAGGTGGCATCGCTCAGCGGTGACGGAAGGAGTTTCATTCATAAAAGGAGTACCACCAATGGAAAAAAACATTGCTGTCATCTGGGGCGACTGCTCCAGCCCGGAGATCGTCAAGCAGACCATCCGCGTGCTTGACAAGGTGGCCGAAAAGTACGGCCACACCTTCCACTACACCGACGCTGCCATGGGCGGCGAAGCCATTGACAAATACGGTGACCCGCTGCCCCAGCACGAGCTGGACAAGTGCCTTGCTGCGGACAGCGTCCTGCTGGGTGCCGTGGGCGGCCCCAAGTGGGAGGGCCTGCCCGGTGAGCAGCGCCCGGAGAAGGGCCTGCTGCGCCTGCGTGCAGGCATGGGCCTGTACTCCAACAACCGTCCGGCCAAGATCTGGCCGCAGCTGGCTCCTGCCAGTCCCCTGAAGCCCGAGATCGTGGCACAGGGCATCGATTTCATCATCGTGCGTGAGCTGATCGGCGGCGTATACTTTGGCAATCACGAGACCCACACCCTCGCCAGCGGTGAGAAGCAGGCCATCGACTCCATGCCCTACTCGGAGCACGAGATCGAGCGCATCGGCCGCATCGGCTTCGAGACCGCACGCAAGCGCCGCAAAAAGCTGTGCTGCGTGGACAAGGCAAACGTTTTGGACACCAGCCGCCTGTGGAGAAGCGTGATGCACCGCCTGCAGGCCGAATACCCGGATGTGGAATACAGCGAGATGTTCGTGGACAACTGCGCCATGCAGATCGTCAAGAACCCCGCCCAGTTCGACGTGATCGTTACCGAGAACATGTTCGGCGACATCCTGTCGGACGAGGCTTCCATGATCACCGGCTCCATCGGCATGATCCCGTCCTCCTCTCTGGGCGACGGCACCCGCGGCCTGTATGAGCCCATCCACGGCTCGGCCCCAGATATTGCGGGCAAAGACATCGTGAACCCCACCGCCTGCATTCTGTCTGCCGCCATGATGCTGCGCTACTCCTTCGGTATGGCCGAGGAGGCCGATGCCATTGAGACCGCCGTGAACAAGGTGCTGGACAAGGGCCTGCGCACCGCCGACAACATGAGCGAGGGCTGCATCTGCCTTGGCTGCACCGCCATGGGCGATGCCATTCTGGCCGAGATCTGAGTTTTTTCCATAACGCACAAAGGGGAACGACAGCCGTCGTTCCCCTTTTCGTCTGCACAAAAAAGAGCAGCTGTTCCCAGCTGCCCTTCCGTGATACAGTTTCTTACTTGGTGCCGTAGATGCGGTCGCCTGCGTCGCCCAGACCGGGAACGATATAGCCGTTCTCGTTCAGGTGGTCATCCTCTGCGCCGAGGTAGATATCCACATCAGGGTGTGCCTCGTGCAGGGCCTTGATGCCTTCGGGAGCGGCGATCAGGCCGATGAACTTGATGCGCTTTGCGCCATGCTTCTTGATCTGGGTGATGGCATCGATGGCGCTGCCGCCGGTGGCCAGCATCGGGTCCAGAACCAGAACGTCACGCTCTGCGATATCCTGCGGCAGCTTGCAGAAGTACTCCACAGGCTGCAGGGTCTCCTCGTCGCGGTACAGGCCGATGAAGCCCACCTTTGCAGCGGGCAGCAGGGTCAGCATACCGTCCAGCATACCCATGCCTGCGCGCAGGATGGGCACCAGAGCCAGCTTGCGGCCAGCCAGCACCTTGGTCTTTGCCATGGTGATGGGTGTTTCGATCTCCACCTCTTCCAGAGGCAGGTCACGGGTCGCTTCGTAGCACAGCAGGGTCGCGATCTCGCCAACAAGGTCACGGAACTCCTTGGTACCGGTCTGCTTGTTGCGCAGAATGCTCAGCTTGTGCTGCAGCAGCGGATGCTCAACGATCATCGGGGTCATAAAAACACGCTCCTTATTTTAAATAGATAACTCTATCGGGTCCAAGATTACGATTTAAAACAGCTCCGCATACGCTTCGCCATTGTCAGTGGAAATTTTATTTTTATATTTTGAGCATTCAAAAAATCTGCGGATTTTTTGAATGCTCTTTTTCACAGGAAGGGTCGTAACGAAAAGATTTATCTTCCCTTATGGCCTTTTTCGTGAAAATGCGTTTGGAACGGCCCTGCGGTTGCGCAGCAATGAAAGCCCCAGTGGGTCTTTCAAGCAGGCGAGCGATCTGCGATAGCAGATGGAAGGGCTTTGCCCTGACAAGCGTCGGGGCCGCGACAAACGCGAAATCCAAAAAATATTTTTCCTTAGAATCAGCGGTTCTCCAATGCGGTCAGCTTGTCGATGCGGCGCTGATGGCGGCCGCCTTCAAACTCGGTGTTCAGGAAGAGATCCACCAGCTGGCAGGCAAGGCCGGGGCCGACCACGCGGCCGCCCATACACAGGGCGTTGGCGTCGTTGTGGCGGCGGGTATACTCGCAGCTGAAGCTGTCAGAGCAGCAGCAGGCACGAATGCCCTTGATCTTGTTTGCTGCCATGCTGATGCCCACGCCGGTGCCGCAGAACAGCAGTGCCTTGCTGCACTCGCCGCTCACAACTGCATCGCAGGCGGGCACGGCCATATCGGGGTAATCCACGCTGTCGGTGCTATGGGTGCCAAAATCGATGTATTCCAGCCCCAGCTCCTTCAGATGCGCCTTGACAGCTTCTTTCAATTCAAATCCGCCGTGGTCAGCGGCCAGTGCAATGGGTTTTGCCATGGAAATGTTCCTTTCTCTCAGTCACGCAGGGTTTTATGCCTGCTCCTTGTTTTGGGCGGCATTGGCTGCAGCTTCTGCTGCAAGGCGCTCTGCGCGCTCCCGCTCGGCCTGACTCAGGCGGTGGTAGTCCGGCAGCAGAGCCTCCGGCAGCACAGCCTTTCCGGCTTCGGCCATCTGCTTTGCCACAAGGGCCACTGCAGCAGCACGCCCGCCGCGCAGGGCCGCAGGTGCCTGCAGCACGCCCGGCACACTGCCGTATTTATTATAGCACAGAGATGCGCCATCACCAACAAAAAACAGGGGCTTTTTGCAATTTTCTACAAAATCGGCCAGATCTGCCACCGCCCGGGCATCGTCTTCCAGCAGGCGGCTGTGGGTGGCAAGGTCGAACGCGGCACTGTATACCTGCGCACGGCGGGCATCCAGTGCGCACAGCACGGTGCCCTCGCCCGTGTGGGCTGCGGCCAGTGCTTCCAGCGTGGAGACCGGTGCGCACAGCGTTTCCCGCGGGAAGGCCAGACCCTTGACCGCCGCCAGACCGATGCGCAGCCCGGTAAAACTGCCGGGGCCTGCGTTGACACCGTACAAGTCAATCTCTGCACAGGTCATGCCGCACATCTTCAGGCAGGTGTCGATCATGGGCATCAGCGTTTCGCTGTGGGTCATGCCTGCGTCCAGATACACCTCGTACAGCAGGCGGTCATCCTGCAAAAGAGCCACACCAGCCGTTTTGCCCGCTGTATCCACAGCTAAGATGTTCATAGCGTTACCCCCTCAATGGTGATCCTTCGGGTATTTTCGTCCACGCGCTGGATATCCACCCGGATGGGGTTTTCCAGTGCCAGCAGGTCTGCAAAGTTCTCGCTCCACTCTGCTGCCACAATGGCCCCCTGATCCAAATAATCGTAAAAGCCTGCAGCACACAGGTCGTTCTCAGTGGAAATACGGTACAGGTCAAAGTGCGCCAGCGGCTTTGGGCCGCGGTAGTAGTTCACAATGGCAAAGGTTGGACTGGACACCGGGTCGGTGCAGCCAAGGCCCTCGGCAAGGCCCTCGGTAAAAGCGGTCTTGCCCGCGCCCAGCCCGCCGGTGAACGCAACCAGCGAACCCGGTGCCAGCACTGCGGCCATACGGGCACCCAGCGCCACCGTCTCGGCGCGGGAGTGGGTGATATATTCTGACATGAAGTTTACCTCATTTTATAAAGCAAAAGGGACGGCAGAATGCTCTGCCGTCCTTTAGTATAATATACTTTGTGCAAAAGTGCAATGCCGTGTGTTGCTTACGCCGCCGCATCCACATCCGCTGCCGTGTAGGGGTTGGGCAGTGCAGCGCTTCGGTCTCCGCTGAGCATCGCATAGGATGCCGCCGCATGGGACCGTCTGCCGCCCTGCTCGTTGTACCAGATGATATCATCGGTGCCGTAGATGCTCTTGGCATAGTCCACGGCCTGTTCCAGCGTTTCGCCCTCGATCATCCGGTTTACAGCGGCCCACAGCATACTGCGGGAATACACCGAGTAGACATTGTTCACATAGCCCATCACCGCCTTGGCACCGCCTGCCAGCAGGCCGTCTGCCATAGAGGTGTCCACATGGCCGTTCTTGCCGTAGAACTCGCAGGTCTCGCTGAGCACGATGCCATTACCGCGGTAGGCACTGCGGAAGAAATCGCCGTTGACGGCATACATACCGTTCACCTTGACCACGCGGTGGGCCAGCAGGTCAAAGCCATAGCGCAAATCGCTCCAGAAATCCGATCTCTCGGTCAGCAGGATCAGCGGTTCCGTGGTGGTCTTTTTGAACAGCCAGCCGTATTCATAGGTGTAGTACGCGCCGTGGGTGCTCAGGATGCACAGGTCGTAACGGCCCATCCTGCGCAGGTCGGATACAGTAACGGTGGTATCCAGATCCGTCTGCAGGCCCACCGAATCCCAATAGGTCTGCATGTAGGCATAATACGGATAGCGGGTGCTGTTGATCGTGTTGTCAAACGCATAATAGATCGCCGCCGTGCCCACCCGCTTGTTCTCTGCCAGCTCCTGCAGCTGGCTCTCGTCCAGCTCCGGCAGGGCTGCGGTGTTCTCCTCCTCCGGGTCGGTAAGCAAGATGCCGCCCAGCGCGCCGCAGCTGTAGGTAAAGCTGATCATGCCGTTCTCGGCATCGGTGTAGACAGACCCCTGCTTCACAAGGCCCTGTGCGGTCAGCGCATCCAGCTGCTGCAAAGCAGCATCTGTGCGCTCGTCCTCGGTCATCTGTGCATAGTCGCTGCCTCCGGTCAGTGCGGTCACAGCAGCATCTGCCTGCTGCATCTCGCGCACATCTGTGGCCGAAAGGCTCTGCTGCACAGCCGCCTGTTCTTCCGGCTGCTGTGCAAAAGCCGCTGTGGGCAGCGCTGTGAGCGCGAAAGCCAGAGCGCACAGTGCACACCCAAAACGGCGGAGCATATCGTGTTCCATTCCCATTTCCTCCGGGCATATCTGCCGCCCAATGCGGCACGCCGCCCTTTTCCAGCAGGCATCTTCCTGCCATTTTCTTTGCGCGGCAGGCGCTCTGCAAAGGAGCTTTCTGCTGCACCTTCATTGTAGATGGTGCGGTCTGCTTTGTCAAGCATTCGTGCGGATTTTGCAAAGCTGTCACACCCGGTGGATTGCAAACGGTGTGCAAGCTGTGTATAATAGGATAAATTGGGTTGGTATTGCCCGCTGCAGCGGCAAAACCCGGTGTGCATCTGGGAACGAAAGGTGGTGCTTTCTTGGAAAGCATTCGACAATATTTTAAACGAACGGATAAGATCTATCTGCTGCTGTGCATCTTCAGCAGCACCATGGCGGTGGTGGCTCTTGCCTCCTGGGCCGCAAAGCAGGGCAACGGCTTTGCCACGGACGAGATCACTGGTGCCATTACCGGCATCGGCGATTACCGCCGCGCGCTGGTGCAGGCGGCAGCAGCCGGGCTTGGCATCGTGATTGCGCTGTTGCTCTCCTGCATCGACTACCGCAGCCTTGTCAAGGTGTGGCCGGTGCATGTAGCCCTGACATGGGGTCTGGTGCTGCCCACACTGTTCATCCGCAATGTGGCCATCGGCCCGCTGACCATCGGCTTCAACGCCGGTGACACCGACAACTACTCCTGGTACAAGCTGGGCGGCTTTACCTTCCAGCCCACGGAGCTGGCAAAGATCAGCTTTATCCTTACCTTTGCCATGCACCTGAACAATGTGCGCAGCCGCATCAACGAGCCAAAGGAGCTGGTAAAGCTTCTGCTGCATCTGGCCGTGCCCATCCTTATCATCCACATTCAGGGCGACGATGGCACCGCCATCATCTACGCCATCATCGGCTGCTGCATGATGTTTGCAGCGGGCCTGAGCTGGAAGTATATCATCGGTGCCATTTCGGCAGCAGCTGTGGCCGTGGCGGCGGCGTTTGCCTTTTTCAGCGATAAGATCGGCAAGGGCTACCAGTGGTACCGCATTCTGGCCGTTATCGACCCGGAGAATTCCACCGGCTGGGCACCCAACGAAGCCACTTGGAAAAACATCATCTACCAGCAGCAGCGCGGCGAGATCGCCATCGGCTCCGGCGGCATCTTCGGCAACGGCCTGTTCAGCGGCCGGTACTACAGCGTGCCCAATGCCCACAACGACTTTATTCTCAGCTGGCTGGGCAATGCCATTGGCTTTGTGGGCCTGTGCATCGTGCTGGGGGCACTGCTGGCACTGGTGATCAAGACCTTTGCCACCGGTGCGCGCAGCGAGGACCTGCTGGGCAGCTATATCTGCACCGGCATCGGCGGTGCTCTGATGGCGCAGATCGCAGTGAATGTGGGCATGAACCTGCGGGTGCTGCCGGTCATCGGCGTCACCCTGCCCTTCTATTCTGCGGGCGGCAGCTCGGTGCTGATGCTGTATATCTGCGTGGGGCTTGTGCTGTCGGTCTATATGCACAACACAAAGAGCCTGTTCGGGTAAGGCTCTGGCGCACCGGTCTGTCTGTTCATCGTTTTCCACCTCTGTGATCCGGTTTTTTCTGATATACCAGACAAAAAATGGTTCAACTCTCTTGCAATCCGCCTGTACACATGGTAAAATTGTACAGAAGTTTGTAGTTTTATTGTGCAATAGGTGCAATAACTGTGTGGGAGAGTTTGGGGCTCTCCTGTTTTCATGTTATAGGATCAATGGAGTGAATCTAAGTATGACAACTGTAACCACTGCGCCAGAAGCGGAATACTGGCTGCAGACCGGTTGGATGGAGGAGCCCGGCGCAGAGCTTGGCATCCACAAGCCGATTACGATCGATCGTAAGACGAATCTTCACGAGCACCGCGCCTACTGGTGTGTGCGCCGCGCACAGGATATCTTCTTTTCTCTGCTGGCGCTGATCGCGCTTTCCCCGCTGATGCTCCTTACCTGCATTGCAGTCTGGATCGACAGCCCGGGTGCAAGCCCGGTGTTCAGCCAGCTGCGGGTGGGCCGCAACGGCAAGCTGTTCCGGCTGTACAAGTTCCGTTCCATGTGCCCGAACGCCGAGAGCAAGCTCAACGATCTGCTGCAGGACAACGAGATGGACGGCCCGGTGTTCAAGATGAAGGACGACCCCCGCATCACCCGGGTGGGCCATTTCATCCGCAAAACCAGCATCGACGAGCTGCCTCAGCTGGTGAACATCCTCAAGGGCGATATGAGCATTGTGGGCCCGCGCCCGGCGCTGCCCCGCGAGGTAGCCCAGTACACGCCCTATGAATGGCAGCGGCTGTACGTGACACCCGGCCTTTCCTGCTACTGGCAGATTGCACCGCACCGCAACCAGCTGAGCTTTGACGAATGGATGGCACTGGATGTGAAGTATGTCAAGGAACGCAGCTTCCTGGTGGACTGGAAGATCATCTTTGCAACCTTCCGTGCGGTGCTGTTCGGCCACGGAGAATAATTCGGATCACAGATCGGCAGAGCCTGCGGGCTTTGCCGATTTTTTTACAGATAGCCTTCAGGAAACAAAAAACAGAGGAACGACGCGGGGTCGTCCCTCTGTTTTTGCTTAGATCATCAAATCACTTCAGCACAGCGCCCAGATTTGCACTGGTGACCATGCGTGCGTAGCGGCTCAGCCAGCCGGTTTTGATGTTGGGTTCGGGTGCAACATACTTTGCCTTGCGCTGGGCCAGGACTTCGTCGCTGACCTCCAGCGTGATGGAGGCATTGGGGATATCAATGTTGATGGTATCTCCCTCCTCGATCAGGCCGATGGGGCCGCCGGAAGCAGCCTCCGGGCTGACATGGCCGATGGCTGCGCCGCGGCTTGCGCCGGAGAAGCGGCCGTCGGTGATGAGGGCCACTGTCTTGTCCAGCTTCATGCCGGCCAGTGCGGAGGTGGGGTTCAGCATCTCACGCATACCGGGGCCGCCCTTGGGGCCTTCGTAGCGGATGACCACCACATCGCCCGGGACGATCTTACCCGCGTAGATGGAAGCAATGGCCTCGTCCTCGCTGTTGAACACGCGGGCCGGGCCGGAATGCTGCTGCATCTCGGGGGCCACGGCGCTGCGCTTGACCACACAGCCGTCCGGTGCAATGTTGCCCCACAGGATCTGCAGACCGCCGGTCTGGGAGTAGGGGTTGTCGATGGGACGGATGGCCTTGTCGTTCAGGATGTGTGCGCCCTTGATGTTCTCGCCCAGCGTCTTGCCGGTAACGGTGGGCACATCCAGATCCAGCAGGCCCTTCTTGGCCAGCTCTGCCTGCACGGCGGGGATGCCGCCTGCGGCGTACAGGTCCGGCATGTGGGTGGGGCCGGCCGGTGCCAGATGGCACAGGTTCGGGGTCTTGGCGCTGATCTCATTGAACAGCTTCAGGTCGATGGGCACACCAGCCTCATAAGCGATGGCCAGCAGGTGCAGCACGGTGTTGGTGGAGCAGCCCAGAGCCATATCGCAGGTCAGAGCGTTGCGGATGGAGCGCTCGTTGATGATCTGGCGTGCGGTGATGCCCTTCTTGACCATATCCATAATGGCCATACCGGCGTGCTTTGCCAGCTGCAGACGCTTGGAGTAGACGGCAGGAATGGTGCCGTTGCCGGGCAGTGCGATGCCGATGGCCTCGCACAGGCAGTTCATGCTGTTGGCGGTGTACATGCCGGAGCAGCTGCCGCAGCTGGGGCAGCAGTTGCAGGTGCAGTCTTCCAGCTGATCCTCGGTGATCATACCGGCCTTGTAGGCACCCACAGCCTCGAACATCTTGGAAAGGCTGACCTCTTCGCCGCCGTAGGTACCGGCCAGCATGGGGCCGCCGGAGCAGACCACAGCGGGCACATCCATGCGCACCGCTGCCATCACCATGCCGGGCACGATCTTATCGCAGTTGGGCACCAGCACCAGACCGTCCAGCTGGTGGGCCATGAGCATGGTCTCCACGCTGTCGCAGATCAGCTCACGGGATGCAAGGCTGTACTTCATGCCCACATGGCCCATGGCGATGCCGTCGCACACGCCAATGGAGGGGATCAGGATGGGCGTGCCGCCTGCCATCTCAACGCCGGCCTTGACGGCATCGGCGATCTTGTCCAGATTCATATGGCCGGGCACGATCTCGCTGTAGGCGCTCACCACGCCGATCAGCGGGCGCTCCAACTCTTCCTTGGTGTAGCCCAGTGCGTAGAACAGGCTTCGGTTCGGGGCGCGCTCCGAACCCTTGGTCACGTTGTCACTTCTCATTGTTTATTCCTCTTTTTCTTATAGCAAAAGACTCCCTCCCAAAGGAGGGAATCTTTCCTGATTTTATCACAAGTTTTGGCTGAACTCCTTCCGTCATCGCTTGCGCGATGCCACCTCCCTCACGGAGGGAGGCTTCACGCTGCGATCAGGCAAAAGGCTCCCTCTTTGAGGGGGCTGTCGCCGCAGGCGACTGGGGGAGTTGATTACTTCTTCAGCCAGCTCATCATGCTGCGCAGCTCTGCGCCGACCTTCTCGATGGGCAGCTCTGCTTCCATGCGGCGCTTTGCCAGGAAGTGCACCTTGCGGCCGCCGTTGGGGCTCATCTCGGTCAGGAACTCGGAAGCGAAGGTGCCGTCCTGGATCTCGGTCAGAACCTTCTTCATCTCCTTGCGGGTCTCGGCAGTGATCAGGCGCTTGCCGGTGCGGTAGTCGCCGTACTCAGCGGTGTTGGAGATGGAGTAACGCATCTTGGAGAAGCCGCCCTCGTTGATCAGGTCAACGATCAGCTTCATCTCATGGCAGGTCTCAAAGTATGCCATCTCGGGCTCGTAGCCAGCTTCCACCAGCGTATCGAAACCGGCGTGGATCAGCTCGGAAACGCCGCCGCACAGCACTGCCTGCTCGCCGAACAGGTCGGTCTCGGTCTCCTCCTTGAAGGTGGTCTGCAGGATGCCTGCACGGCCAGCGCCGATGCCGGAAGCGTATGCCAGAGCAATATCCTTAGCCTTGCCGGTGTAGTCCTGCTCCACGCAGATCAGAGAGGGGCAGCCCTCACCCTCGGTGTACAGGCGGCGGACGATGTGGCCGGGGCCCTTGGGAGCGATCATGATAACGTCCACATTCTTGGGAGCGGTGATGGTCTTGAAGTGGATGTTGAAGCCGTGTGCAAAGGCCAGTGCCTTGCCCTCGGTCATGTAGGGAGCCACCTGCTTGTTGTAGATGTCAGCGCACAGCTCGTCGGGCACCAGCATCATGACAACGTCGCCGGCCTTGGCAGCTTCTTCCACTTCCATGACCTTGAAGTTCTCGTGAGTTGCTGCGAACTCAGAAGCCTTCTCCCAGTGAGCAGAGCCCTTGCGCAGGCCGACGACGACATTCACGCCGCTCTCGGCCAGGTTCTCGGAATGGGCGTGGCCCTGGCTGCCGAAGCCGATGACAGCGACGGTCTTGCCGTCCAGCACGCCGAGGTTGCAGTCGGAATCGTAGTATTTCTTGATAGCCATGGTAGTTGTTCTCCTTTTTTGTTTTGTGTTTATTCAGTGGCTGATTGTAAACATTTTATTTTTTCGCTCCTTGAGAGCGGAAAAGCAAAGTTTTAACCCTCTCAGTCATCTCGCTTTGCTCGATGCCAGCTCCCCCGAGGGGGGAGCTTTTATCATACCTTCTCTTTTGATGATGCATAAAACCTCGCCCTTCGGGAGAGGTGGCACGGCGCAGCCGTGACGGAGAGGGTTCGTTCTTACTTTCTCTCCGGGCAGTGGGTCCCCGGCAGAGGCAGCTGTGCTTCGCGCACCTCCTGCGGAGGCTTCTGCATATGCTGATGCATCCCGCCGCGCTCCAGTGCGGTAACGCCGGTGCGGCACTGCTCCAAAATTTTGTAATCTGTAAACATTTTCAGGAAGGCATCGATCTTATCCGGCTTGCCGATCAGCTCGAACACCATGCTGTCCGGCGAAAGGTCGATGATCTTGGCCTTGTAAATACTGGCGATCTCCCGCAGCTCGCTGCGGTTGTGCACATCGGATGCTACCTTCAGCAGCAGCAGTTCCCGTTCCAGAGATTTTTCGCCGTCCAGCACGAACACCTGACGGGTAACTTCCAGCCGTTCGGTCTGCAGGATCAGCTGCTTGAGGGCCTTGTCATCGCTGGTAATGGTCACGGTGATGCGGCTGACTGCCGGGTCGTTGGTGGCCGAGACCGTCAGGCTGTCGATGTTGAAGCCGCGGCGGCAGAACAGGTTGGACACACGGGCCAGAACACCGCTCTGGTTGTCCACCAGCAGGCTGATGACCCTGCGCTTGTTGGATTCCATATTGCTGTGCCCTCCTTATTCCATGATGATATCGTTGATGTCGCCGCCGCCGGGGATCATGGGCAGCACCTTTTCGTCCTTATCGATGATGCACTCGATCCAAGTAGGGCCTTTCTGCTTCATTGCATCGGCAAAAGCAGCCTGAAACTCCGGCAGGTTTCTGCAGCGGTAGCCCTTCAGGCCAAAGCCCTCGGCCAGCTTGACGAAGTCCGTCTTGCGGTGGGGATCGGTCTGGCTGTAGCGCTTTTCGTAGAAGATGGTCTGCCACTGGCGCACCATGCCCAGCACCGAATTGTTGAAGATCACGGTGATGATGGGCAGCTCATAGCTCACGGCGGTGCAGGCCTCGTTCAGGTTCATGTGGAAGGAGCCGTCGCCGGTAAACATGACCACCCGCTGGTCGCGGCCCAGAGCCATCTGTGCGCCAATGGCGGCACCGTAGCCAAAGCCCATGGTACCCAGACCGCCGCTGGTGATAAAGCCGCGGCTCTTGGCGTGGCGCAGGTACTGTGCCGCCCACATCTGGTGCTGGCCCACATCGGTCACATACACGGCCTCCGGGCCGCACTGGTTGCACACCTCGCCGATCACCTGATGGGGCATCAGGCGGGTGGGGTCGGACACCGGGTGGTAATCCTGTGCCTGCCACTCATGGATCATCTTCATCCAATCGGGATGCTTCTTTTCCTCGATCTGCGGCAGCATGGCGTTCAGCACGTAAGCGGCATCGCCCACGATGGAAAGGTCGACCTCCACATTCTTGCCCAGCTCACTGGGGTCGATGTCGATCTGGATGATGGTGGCATTCTTTGCAAAGGTCTTGGGGTTCAGGGCCACACGGTCCGAGAAGCGGGTACCCACTGCAATCAGCACGTCGCAGTCGGCCACGGCACGATTGGAGGTGTAACAGCCGTGCATACCCACCATGCCAATGTTCATCGGGTCGCCGTAGGGCACAACGCCTGCGGCCATCAGGGTGTAGGTGGCCGGGATCTCTGCCTTGTGCAGCAGATCACGCAGCGGCTGGCAGGAGGCTGCGCTGCGCACGCCGCCGCCAAAGTAGACCAGCGGTCGCTGGGCCGCATTGATAAGATCCGCTGCCCACTTGACCTGCTCCGCGTTGAAGGTGGTCACGGTGCGGATCGGCTCCGGCTTTTTGGGGGTGAACTCGCATACCGCTGCCGTCACGTCCTTGGGGATATCCACCAGCACCGGGCCTTTGCGCCCGCTCTGTGCAATACGGAAGGCAGAGCGCATGGTATCGGCCAGCTCTTCCACCCGGCGCACCGTGAAATTGTGCTTGGTGATGGGCATTGTGATGCCCTCAATGTAGGCTTCCTGAAAGCTGTCCCTCCCGATCCCGTCCGTGGTCACGTTGCCGGTAAAGGCTACCATGGGCACCGAGTCCATATAGGCCGTGGCAATGCCGGTGACCAGATTGGTGGCACCCGGGCCGCTGGTAGCCAGCACCACGCCGGTGCGGCCGGTCGCGCGGGCATAGCCGTCTGCCGCGTGGGCCGCGCCCTGTTCATGTGCCGTCAGCACATGGGTGATGCGGTCCGAATTCTTGTACAGCTCATCGTAAAGGTTCAGCACTGCGCCGCCGGGATAACCAAAAAGGGTGTCCACGCCCTGCTCGCAGAGGACCTCCACAAAAATCTGAGAACCATTCAACTGCATGGTGAGTTTCTCCTGTTTTCCTAACCTTTTTCCACTTTTTACACGTTCCCGGGGAGCTTCTTTTTTAAAAGAAAAGGCCTTTGTCCCCTGTTATCAAGAGACAAAGACCTTGTGATCATCAAGCTCTCTGCGGTACCACTCTCGTTGGCGTGCTGTGCACACCCTCTCACGGGCTTCCAACAAAGCCCTGCACGGTAACGGCTGCAACCGGCGCTGCTTACAAGGGTTTTGCACCCGTTGGGCAGGCTGCTCCGGGACGACTTCCCCTCCAAAGCTCTCTCTGCCTTGCACCAACCGGCAGTTCTCTGAACAGTGGGCTTTGGATGGTACTTTTTCCCATCCGCGCATTTGTTGATGTAAATTATACTATAAATCGGCCTTTTGTCAATCGACAATTTGTAACCTGAATCACCCCAAACATGAAGTTAATTGAACACCTCTTGCGCCATGGCACAATGCGCTGTATACTTCTGATATGCGCGCCTGCGCGTTTAATTTAAGACCAACTAGAGGACAGGAATATGAAATTGAGAGAATGGAATGCCCGGCTGCACGGGCTTGTTGTTTTCCGCAGCCTGCTGGACGACCCCGTTGTGGCAAAGCTTGTGGACCTGACCGACCGCATGGAAGCCGGTGCGCCCGGCTATGGCCCGGTGTGCGACGCTGTGGCCCAATTTGAAGCCGCACTGTTCGAGCACACCACCAACTGGGGCAGCTACCTCAGCGCCGCTGTGCTGGAAGCCGAGACCGTCTGCGTACGTCAGGCTGCATCGGGCACCCTTGCCCCTGCACTGCAGACCGCGCTGGACAGTGAACTGGCTTTTCTGCAGGCTCTGTGCGGCCTGACGCTGGACGAGCTGCTGGCCGCTGCCGGTTCTGCCACAGGGCAGGCGCAGGAGCTGGCTTTCCTGCCCCGGTGGGAGACCTCCGGCATCGACCTGCCTGCCGCCTACGCCCAGCGCATGAGCGAAGTGGGAAAAAAGGGCTATGGCATGTTTGCCAAGCACCATGTGTTCACGGTGGAGAACGGCCATCTGGTGCCGGTGAAATACCCGGACCCCCAGCGCCTTTCCGAGCTGCCCGGCTACGAGAAGGAGCGCGAAAAGGTCATTGCCAACACAAAGGCCCTGCTGGCCGGGATGCCCGCCAACAATGTGCTGCTGTACGGCGATGCAGGCACCGGCAAGTCCAGTGCGGTGAAAGCCATTGCCAATGAGTTTGCACCTGAAGGCCTGCGGCTGGTGGAAGTGAAGAAGAACCAGCTCTACCAGATCCCGGATCTGATGGACAAGCTGGCCGCGAACCCGCTCAAATTCATCCTGTTCATCGACGACCTGAGCTTTACCGCCAACGACGACAACTTTGCCGCGCTCAAGGCCATTCTGGAGGGCAGCGTAGGCGGCCGGGCCAAGAACATTGCGGTATACGCCACCTCCAACCGCCGCCACCTTATTAAAGAAACACTGACCGACCGCACCGGCGACGACATCCACGAAGCCGATACCCGGCAGGAGCTGATGAGCCTTTCGGCCCGATTCGGCCTGACGGTCACTTTCCAGCGGCCGGAGAAGGCCCGGTTTGAGACCATTCTGGCCGAACTGGCAAAGCAGCACGGCATCGACATGCCGATGGATCAGCTGCTGGTCAAAGCCGAAGCCTTTGCCATCCGCGCCGGCGGCCGCAGCCCCCGCGTGGCAAAGCAGTTTATTGAGCAGTGCGAGGCGGGCGTGCAGAAGTAATTAGTTTGTCTTTATTTTAACATCAAAGTCTCTGACAAATCTTTCACAAAATGCCGAGAAGTCGTGAATTTTTTCACCTTCTCGGCATTCTTTGTCTATTTTTTATTTATCGGTAAAAAGCCTTGCATTCTATTGAAATTCAGGCTATAATATGGCCAACATCAGCCAATTGAGCACTTCTGGAGGGCAACTATGGGCTTTTTAACGGGTAAGACCGCTATCATCACCGGCGCAGGCCGCGCCGTACTTTCCGATGGCAGCTGCGGCTCCATCGGCTATGGCATTGCCACCGCCTTTGCAAAAGAGGACGCAAATCTGGTCATCACTGGCCGTAATGTAAAAAAACTGGAAGAGGCAAAAAACGAGCTGGAAGCCAAGTATGGCATCCGCGTTCTGCCGGTGCAGGCAGATGTGTGTGCAGGCACCGACAACGAAGCCACCGTGCAAAATGTCGTCAATCAGGCTGTGGATACCTTTGGTGGCATTCAAGTGCTGGTGAACAACGCACAGGCATCCGCTTCCGGCGTGCCGCTGGCAGAGCACACCACCGAGCAGTTTGATCTGGCCCTTTATTCCGGCCTGTACGCTGCATTTTACTATATGAAGGCCTGCTATCCCTATCTGGCCAAGTCCAAGGGCAGCGTGATCAACTTTGCATCCGGTGCAGGCTTGTTTGGCAACTTTGGCCAGTGCTCCTACGCTGCCGCCAAGGAGGGCATCCGCGGCCTGTCCCGCGTGGCCGCTACTGAGTGGGGCAAGGATGGCATCAATGTCAACGTGATCTGCCCGCTGGCCTGGACCGCCAAGCTGGAGCAGTTCCAGCAAGCATACCCGGATGCGTTCAAAGCCAACGTCAAGATGCCGCCCATGGGCCACTACGCCAACCCCGAGACCGAGATCGGCCGGGTATGCGTGCAGCTGGCCATGCCGGACTTCAAGTATCTGTCCGGCGAGACCCTCACGCTGGAGGGCGGCATGGGTCTGCGCCCGTAATTGCTCTTCTCATTCTTCCTCATACATGCAAAAGGGGCTGTGCCAGCGGCACAGCCCCTTTTGTGTTTAGGCCTGATCATTCGCGCACGGCGATGCACTCGATCTCCAGCTTTGCGCCCTTGGGGATGGCGGCCACCTGCACGCAGCTGCGGGCAGGGAACGGCTCAGCAAAGGCCTTGGCATACACGGCATTCACAGCGGCAAAATCGTTGATATCGGCCAGAAAAATGACAGTCTTGACCACATTTGCCATGGAAAGGCCAGCCTCGGCCAGAATGGCCTTGAGGTTTGCAAGGCTCTGTGCAGCCTGCTCTTCAACCGTATCGGCCATCTTGCCGGTAGCAGGGTCTACCGGGATCTGGCCGGAAACAAACACCATATTGCCCAGATCGATTGCCTGGCTGTAAGGGCCGATGGCTGCGGGTGCGTTGGAAGTGGAAACGACTTTCATGATAAAACGTTCCTTTCTTTTTTCTTCTATTATACTCTTTCGCTCACAAGCTGGAAACCCTCTTTTGCAAGCTCTGCGCGGATCTGCTCGATCTGCTCGGCATCGCGGGTCTCAAGGGTGAGCTTGAGGAAGCAGCTGGAAATGGGCATATTGGGATCGGAGCCATCGTGCTGCACCGACACCACATTGCTGCCGCAGCGGGACACGATCTCGGCCACCTTCTTGAGCTGGCCGGGCTTGTCCTCCAGCGCAATGGTCATGTTCGCCTTGCGGCCGCTCATCACCAGACCGCGGGTGATCACGCGGTTGAGGATGTTCACATCGATGTTGCCGCCGGAGACGACGCAGGCCACCTTTTTGCCCTCGACCGGCAGCTTGTGGAACAGCACTGCAGCCACCGGCACGGCTCCGGCACCCTCGGCAACCAGTTTCTGGTTCTCCATCAGCGAGAGGATGGCGGCAGCGGTCTCATCCTCGCTCACGGTCACGATGTCGTCCACATATTGCTCACAGATCTGGTAGGTCAGCTCACCGGGAGTCTTGACCTGAATGCCGTCTGCAAAGGTAGAAACGGCTTTCAGGGTCTGGTACTTATGCTCGTGCAGGCTGCGGTACATGCTGGGTGCACCCTCGGCCTGTACGCCATAGACCTTCACCTCCGGGCGCAGACTCTTGATGGCAAAGGCCACGCCGGAGATCAGGCCGCCGCCGCCCACCGGCACAACGACCGCATCCACATCCGGCAGCTGATCCAGAATTTCCAGACCAATGGTTCCCTGCCCCGCGATGACCTGCTCATCGTCATAGGGGTGGATAAAGGTCATGCCGGTCTCTTCCTGCAGCTCCACAGCCTTGTCGTGGGCATCATCATAGGTGCCGGGCACCAGACACACCTCTGCGCCCAGATTCTTGGTATTCTCCACCTTCATGATGGGGGCACCGTCCGGCATACAGACGATGCTCTTGATGCCGCGGCGGGTAGCAGCCAGCGCCACGCCCTGTGCGTGGTTGCCGGCAGAGCAGGCGATCACGCCCTTGGCGCTCTCCTCCTCAGAAAGCTGGCTGATCTTATAGTAAGCACCGCGCACCTTAAAGCTGCCGGTGGCCTGCAGGTTTTCGGTTTTCAGGTACAGCTGGCAGTCCTTGGAGAGCTTGGGTGCCTCGATGAGGTCGGTCTTGCGGGCAACATCCTTGAGCACAAAGGCTGCATGGTAGATCTTATCCAGAGTCAGCATGGTTTTCTCCCTCTATTTTTATCGTTCCCTGCTCTGCGGCTTTTCCGCCCTCAGAGCCTTTATTTCTGGCTTATTATGCATGTTTCTCAGTATAGGTTAACAAAGTTGATTTGTCAAATGAATTCCCTTCACGCCTGAAACCTAAAAAGAGAACTGCCGCAGGCATACCGCCCACAGCAGTTCTCCGTGTTTTTGTGTTTTTAACGGCCGCGGCCACCGCCGCCGCCGTGGCTGCCGCCGCCGCCCATTCCACCGAACGAGCCACCGCCGAACGAGCCGCCCCCAAAGGAGCCACCTCCGCGGGAGCCACCGAAGGACCCGCCGCCAAAGCCGCCGCCCATGGGAGGACGGGGCGGACGCCGGTTGTTGTTC
>NZ_JAFREG010000010.1:0-76520 GCF_017377615.1 Faecalibacterium sp. Marseille-Q4896 | reverse complement strand
GACTAGCCTTCAAAGAAGCGTTTCTACTATTAACAGAAAAAGTGGCCTAAAATGGGGGGTGTTGGAGAAAATTTCCACCTTAAAAATGCGCCTTTACTCACTAGCCAACGAGAATAGCCAAAAGCCAGCAAAAAACAAATGAATTATGTACTTCTGCCACTGATTGCAACGGCATATCGGTGACAGAAAGATCGTTTAGAGCGATTCTTCGCGGTTTGGGGTGGTGGAAATCGTTTTGTAGTTAGACTTTTTCTGCTGAAGCTGCTCCAGCTTTTTCAGCACCGATTCCTTCTCCGGGGTCTTGCCGCCCGGTGCGGAAAGCTGCTGCTTATTCAGCACCATGTCGATATACTTTCGCACATTTTTCAGTGCGGAGATATCCGGCTGCAAGATTTCCAGTTGGGTGCGCAGCTCTGCACTGCTCGATTGCAGCGCAGAAAATTCGGCATCCAATGCCGAAAAATCCACCGCTGTGCTGCCGTTCAGCTTCATCAGGGTGCGGACAGCTTTATTAAAGGTGTCCAGCTCCTCCTTGTGCTGGGCAGCATAAGCGTCCTTGGTCAGCTTGAAGTTCTTCTTGATAAAAATGTCATGGATGGGCTTCAGCTTGGCATGGACGGCGGCAGCATCCTTGATTTGGGCGATTGCCCGCATACGGTTTTCATTTTGTTTCAACTGCCTGCGGAGAGGGGCGGCGGTCTGGTTTAAGCTGTCAATAGCTTGGTTCAAATCCTCAACAGTGTTCAGGGAATGGGCTTTCAGATATTCCACAGCCCGTTTGACTTCCTCAAAGTCCCGGACAGTGCATTTCAGTTTTGCCTTGCCAGACCAATCGCTGCGCTGCTCGTTGCGGAGATTGAAGTAATCCACCAGTAGGTCGGACAGCGTGGGTTCCTTCGCCTTTTCCAGAGCGTCCAGAAGAAGCTGCTTCTTTTCGTTCAGGTCTGCGATCCAGCGTTGCAGCCCACGGATGGCGCTGCGGATGGACTGCATCAGGCTGTTGGCTGCACGAATATCACGGTTAAGATTTCCGAGAAAGGTTTCCACTCCACGCTTTTCCATCTGGTGTGCAGCGGGGCCGAGATGCACGGTCGGTATCTGCTGGATGCCCTGCCGCTCAAAGGAACGCAGGTCAACACGTTCCGGTCTGCCCGCAGCTTCCAGATAGCGGTTGGTGATGGTCTCCCAGCTGTGCCGCCAGATTTCAGCATACTTCTGGTCGTTCCAGTCCACGGTATTTTCCTTGTGGCACTTCCAGTTCCCGGAAGGAAGCTGGATGCGCTCACCGTTCTCGTCAAGGTCGTACACTTTTCGGGCTTTCGGAAGCCATTTGCCGTGTTCATCCATTGCCCGGAGGGTCAGCAGAATGTGGGCGTGTGGGTTGCCATCTCCTTTGTCGTGAATGGCAAAGTCGGCTATCATGCCTTTGGAAACAAACTGCTCCTGACAAAATTCCCGAATCATTTTCAGATACTGTTCCTTCGGCACCTCCACCGGAAACGCCAGCACGATGCGCCGGGCAAGCTGGGAGTTCCATTGGTTCTCTACGGCTTCTACGGCGTTCCAGAGCGTTGCCCGGTCTGCATATCCGGGCGGCGCATGGGATGGCAGCATGATCTCGGCGTGGACAAGTTCTTTCTTCTTGTTGTAGAATTTTGTTTTCTGGTCGTACTCGCTGAACAGCCGTTCGCCGCTTTGGTAAGCAGCCCCGGCAACAGCGGACTGCCCTTGGCTGCGCTTGACGATGGTAATTTTGAAATGCGGACACGGAATAGGCATCACCCCCAAACAAAAAGACCGCCCAGCAAGATTGCTCTTGATGAACGGTCTGGAATCGTATTCGGTTTTGCTCGCCGCCTTGGACCGGAGTGCCATGCGCTTCGGTCTTAGGCGGGAGCCGCAAAAGGATAGCTGCAAAGCAGCGCAAGGAAAATGCAGTTTTCCTTGGGATGGAATCGGGCTGGCGCACAAACGCCAGCTTCGATTTCATCGAGCCGTCTGCAAGACCGCAATTGCACCGGAACGGTGTATAATTGCGCCCTTTATTCTAAAGGGTTTTGGACGTTGCTGCGTTCGTGAACGTCATGCACCATCTTTGCAAGTGCCAGCACGACTTCCGGTTGACGGAACGAGATCTTCAGCAGTTCCATCACCTGATCATCGGTCAGTTCTCCCGGACAGACCAGAAAGCTTTCCAGCATTCCAGCACGGGTACAAAGACGGTGCACACGCTCTCTCCGGTTCAGCTCCGACATCTGGCGTTCAAGGATTTTCTCCCGGTGCTGACAAGCGCGCAGCTTCTGTTCTGCTTTGGCTTTTTCGTTGCGGAGATAGGCAAGGTCGGATTTGGGTTCGGTCATGGCATCACGCTCCTTTGCAAAATAAAGAGCCAAACAATCAGACCTGCTTTGCAACTGATTGTTTGGCGAGGAAAAGCGTATATGGTTTTGGTGGTTTAATCAAACAGTGATAACGTGAACAGCGCGTTCGTAATCGGCTTTGCGAACATATATTGTGTAGAGCATTTGATAATTGACCTTTTGAAATGCCGTTCCGGCTCTTTCACGGGTTCCCATTGAAAACAGAGACGGTGATGATAAATCGCGTACTTTTGTTCTATATCCGATTCCCTCTTTTTCTAAAAGAGATATGTATTTTTGGTATTGTGATTGATTTGAGCAAACCACCAACTCTTTTTGATTAAAAAACGGTAGCATAAAAAACTCCTTGCTCAAAAACGGTCATCGGATATTATTTGAAATTTCAACATACCAAGTCTTTCCGGTCTTTGCAGCAATATTGACAACATAGTAGCAGCCAACGTGATTTGTCGCATCTACCAGAACACCATCCCAAGAGGAATCAGGGTATTTTGTCCAGTTTTTCTGAGATGCAGGAATGTCAAAATCCTTGGTCTGCTCTCGATATCCGTTACTCGTCCATCCAGTTTGACCAATTCTTAGAGTTTGGCTCGTAATTTTTGTTGCAGAGTTATTGCAATAGTACTTTCCAGTAACCTTTGTCAACTTATAATACGAACGATCGCCGGAGTCTTTAACAATATCATAATAAATTGTAGTATATGCTCGTACGGTGTTGCTTGAGTCCCAAGAATCTTGGTTGATGCTTCCATCTGCACAGGGGCTTATAGATGTTGGAAATTCGCTAGGCAGAATGGTTGCGACATCTTTTCGATAGGAAGTAAGGGACGAACCATCATCCAAATGTTGAACATCCAGAACGGTTTTTTCTTCGAACTGAATCATTTCATCGGTTGCCTTAACAATATTGGATTGGGTAATCAAATCTTTTTCCGGCGATTCAGAAGCCATTTTAGCAAAGAGCGAAGAATGAACGGTGACACTGCCGATTCTCATAGAAGGTTCCATTGCAACGCTAGAAACGCAGAGCATCGCAATCATTAAGAAAGAAAGCGAAGCAGCTAAAAGCTGTGATACTTTTTTATGTTTCATAATAAGCAATCCTTTCTCATTAAATGGATAAGTTTGAATTTCATTCAAAGCTATATTGCTGCATCGGAGTAACTCCTTTCGATTTGTGCATTGTGCCATCCTTTCTTACACTGTATACACAGCAAGCAATATTGTCTACATTTCTGTAATAAGATGGAGAAAATTCGTAACGAAATCGGAGTCACCAACAAAGAAAAATGGCATAGTGCTTTTTGTTGTTGAAACAGGAAAGCGACCATGCCATTTCAGGATTGAACTTATTTTCGTTTTTCTTGCAGATGCTTCTCAGGTACACAGGGACGTTTCGGCTGATACATCCAGCCCGCACAAACCGGAGGCCACTCCTGCATATCCCTCTTCACCAGAGCTTCAATTTTCTTTTTGGCGAACTGTTTGATTTGAATTTTCATTTGTATGCCCTCCTTTCAATTTTGACAGCGTGAAATGGATAGTGTTATTGCATCAGCAGTTAATGCTGCGACCAACCCTTGTAGTATGGAGGGTGCGATTTGAACTCTCGCCAACAGAATTGCGAAAATATTTAGAAGTAATAATAACCAACGAACAGATGTCTTTGCAGCCTTGAACTCATCTGTTGACCAGTGAATGCTTTCATTGTTAACTGGTGCAATACACAAAATTGTAGCATCTGAAACTATAGTTAAGAAAAGCAACGCCAGACCTGTATGGAAAACGTAGGAGATTGAAGCAAGAAGAACGACTTCTAATAAAATGGAATGGAACAGGCATTTACTATAAGTGGCAGCATGATAACCGTTTGTGTATTTCCGAATTAAAAGGAAGAAAACAGAAAATGAGATTGTTAAAGTCCAACCAAAGCAAAAACCGCCAATCAGACACTGCACAAGCCAAGTTAATAAGGTTGTCACTCTTTTTTCGATGCTATATGCAAACCATTCAGAATAAGATTCATCAAGCAATCCCATCGACACGCATTTTTGTGTTAATTGCCTTGCAAAATCTTTCATTGCGACAATCCTCATTAAAAGAACTTTCTTGAAACAAAGAATACACAAGTTGAGCCGCAATTTCCACAATAATGTAACGAAATGGACTTCTTTTGTCACGAAATCGGAGTGAGCGGTATATCAGCGGTGAACTGGAACCACCCATTTTCATAGAACATCGTATACTCTCCACTGTATTTTTCAAGAATCAGTCGGATGTTCGCAAGTCCAAAACCATGCAGCTGTGGTTCTGGTTTTGTAGTTGGAATGGAACCATTTATAATTACAACAGGTTCCGATGTGTTTCGGACAGAGATAAAAAAGTCTTGCTGAACAACTGCCATAACATGAATCGCTTTATCGCCCTTGTCATACCGCTGACACGCTTCAATGGCATTATCCAAAAGGTTTGATAGAAGCACTACCATATCGGAGGCATCAAATGGGAGGTTTGATAAATCATTCACTTCAAAATCAATGCTGATCTTCTTTTGAGTTGCTTCGGCAGCTTTTGTGTTGAAAAGCGCATCCAAGATAGGATGGTGCGTGTTAACAAGAAATAGTCGATCTGATTGCTGTTTGGTGATTTTTCCAAGATACTCTTCAGCAGCAGAATACTCTTGGCTTTTCATCAGTTGATTTAGAATATTCAGGTGGGCCCGAAAATCATGAACCTTTTTCCTTTGAGCGGAATAAAGTTCGCTTGCCGAGGCCATGCTTTTCGATTGCAGCTGAATCTGCTGATTAAGCATCAATAATTGTTCTCTTTCCGATGCGGCATATTCCATTCGCTCCAATAAAAAAAGGATTGCGATGTTTGAAATAAAAATGAGAATGCAACAGCCAGCAGAAACAAATTCTTCTATATTGTGTCCGCTTGTAACGTAAAGTAGAATCACAAGCATTACAAACGATGCGCATGGAAATAGAAAGTAAAGAATCAGCTGCGAATGTTGAGCATGGCTTCTTGGTCTGCTTGTCATGCGCTGAAGCATTATTTTGCGAAACAGTGCAATAATAAATAATTCGGCAGAATAATAAGAGATTCCATAGATTAGAGATAGCGTCTTGTCAGCTTGAAACGTCTGAGCATCCATCCCACAAACTGCAGTTGCAAGCATTCCAGCAGCAAAAGACAAACTGTATGTTAAAAGATATTCTATAATGATAAGAAACAGCAAAAACTTTCCTGTAATGTTTTTATATAGGGCTCTGGCAGCAATAAAGCAGGATAGCAAAATCAAAAGAATCTTGATAATTTGATTTCGGTTTAAGAAAGCAGCATTGAATTCAATGGACGCATACATTAAAATAGTTTGAACTATTACACCGACAAGAAATCTATGATCCCTCCAACGGTGCGAAGCAAAAGCGTCTAAAAACAGACATACGCAGACTGAATCTATGATTGTGTAAACTAAACTGATCAAAGCATCCATCTACTTTTACCTCGCCAATGTAAATATTTCTGTTTTAGCTCACTATAATTCTTTTCGCTTGGAGCCAGACAAAGACCACCGCGCAATTGGACTTTATTGTATTGAAAGATTTCGACATAGTGCATATTGACAAGGTAGCTTTTTTGAATACGAAGGAAACCGAGTGGTTCGATTTTTTCGGATAGTTCTGTTATGTTGCCGTAAAATTGGTATGCTGGGCGTTTTTCGTCCAACAAGTGCATAACAATGATTCTTCGATGAGATTCTAAATACAGAATGTCATTTACAGGTACATCGATAATTTCAGAGTTGATTGAAATTGTGACAAGCTGTTTCCGCCGAAGTACTTCTTGGACAGTTGAATCAAAGTAGGAATCAAGTTTAGCAGAGAGATCTGCTTTTAGTAAGTATCGAAAGGCTTGAACCTCAAATCCCTCTGGAGCATACTGAATGAAATTCGTAATGAAGATAATCACAATGTTTTCATTGCTCGCTCGTAACTTTCTGGCAAGCTCAATTCCATTTGTTTCGCCCATATCAATATCCAGAAGCGCAATATCATAAGGAAGTGATAAGTCTATTTGACTTGGTTGAAAAAAAACCATAAAATCTTGATGATACATGCGTTTCCTCGCTTTTCTTTTTGAGTTCTTCAATAATAGAATCAACGATCTGCTGGTCATCGTCACAAACCAAGACATTCATTTTGAAATTCCTCCATTGCACATGGGAATGCTTTTTATCACACAACATACAGCCCTGCTCCTCACAAGTCAATCGAATTTCAATATAATCGAACATTATATGTAGTATAGTACGATTATATTGAAATTTCAAATAGTACACTTTATATAGGATAGGAGTGTACAGGAATGGAGCATTATTTAGGAGAAAAGCTAAAAAAGCTGAGAGAAAGTCGTGGCTGGACGCAGGCGGATTTGGCTAAACGGTTAAATAAGGCTGTATCCACGGTCAGTGGATATGAAAGTGATGCACATGCAATTCCGTTGGATGTTCTTGCAAGCATTTCATCCTTATTTAGCATTTCAACAGATGAACTCCTAGGACTGGATGCGCCAGAAGTACTATCTCTTTCTGGATTGACTGGTGCGCAAAAGAAAACTTTAATTAAACTCCGTAATGAATTGCTTTCACCAAGTCAAAAAGGAAATGATCTTTCGCCGCAGCAGATGGAAATTCTTCATGACATAATAAAAGCCTTCGGTTGACAATCGACTTGAGGCATAGTGCGAGTGCAATACAAACGGTTATTTAAGTATGACCCTCAATGCTGGATGCCCAGTGTTGAGGGTCATGTTATTTGCGGCCACACCGATTTCGTTACAAGTTTTCTCTACTTTGATACAAAATCGTGGACTTTGATTGCTTATTGTGCTTTGATGCTATCAATAGTTAATCTAAGAATTAAGGTGGACGTAACAATTTCGTGTCTTTTGTTTTTACATGAAAGGGTGATTCCAATGCAGAGTTGAAGAAACGTATAAACAATATATTATATCAAGTAACGGTATGCGATAATCAGTAAACTTCAAGGAGAATAAATATGAAAGAGATGACTCGCAAAGAATTTCTTAAACTCACGGGTGCAAGTACCGCATTGTTGGCAATGTCCCATATTATCCCCACTTCGGCATATGCAGACACGTCGAAGATAGATGCTCCATCGGCAGGAATGTATATAAGTGAAGTGGTTGATTTAAGCGGCTTGTCGCCTGTCGAACAGGAAAAAATCCTTACCGAACGTAACATCCCATATGATTCGACAATTACATATGAAAAAATTGTTGTCGAAAGACCTGCAGCGCGAGATTCTTATAAGGGAGTTCCATATCGTTTTCAGATAACGTACGGAAATAAACCTGTAAAAAATGAAAGGAGAAGTGTTGTGAGTCCTGCTGCAGCTGCGGTACTAGACAGAGGTGTTAATATTCTGATTGGATTAACAAAACCCTATATTTGGATTCCATTTACAGCTTCTGGGCTAACTCCCTCTCAGATTTTCATTTACAGTGATCCCAGTCAATACGCATCAACAAATATTTATACACATCTGAAAATTAGACAATGTGAATTTTATAAGGATTACTCATGGCAGCCAAATGCTTTTTTGGAAAGAGCAACCATTGAGGATACGACTGTAACTTATGCACTGGTAAATCCTAAAACAAAAAGATTTACCTCACAAACTGCAAAGAAGACAGAATATAGAAAAGCTACTCACTATGACAACGATAGCTATATCTTGGAAAAAGCCTACTATTGCTTTGAGCATAATCTTCCGTCTTATAAGGAAAATGCTTGAAAGAAGAATAAAAAATGAAATTCCAAACAAAACTCACATTATGCAAAGCTGTATTCATCTTCATAGCAATAGTCGTATGCGCACTATGGGCATTTGAGTTTCGTATAGCAGCTGTTGTTGTACTTTTGATAGACTATATTTTTGATTTTATAACACGTCGTTGTCCTTTTTGTGGGAAGCACTTTTCAATTGTACTAACAGTGAAAGATCGTTGTCCATTTTGCGGAAAATTATTCGAGTAAATATTTTATGGAAGCAGTGGGTATTCCATGCAGAAATAAATGTGTGTGCTATAAAATGTCAGCCAATTATAGGAAGAGACCTATATTCTCTGTAATGGACAATGGTCAATTATGAAAACTATTGCAAAATGAAAATACGATAGCAATCGTACAAAAACAGAAATCCGGAAACTTTTTTGAGTTATTATGGTTCAAAAAAGTTTCCGGATTTTCTGTAATGCTTTTTGAAGAGCCATTCTGTAACAGCCAATCACATTTCTATGAAAAAAGGTCAATCTTCTAGTCTACCGTGATCGCAACCAAGTGAAAGATAATGTTCGATTTCCCCACTCAGCACAAGCTGGGTATATTCCAAGGGCTTGTTATATAAGTAGCCAGTCCAGTTCTGCTCGCTGTGCCGGGGTGTTGCCATATTCGTCCTCAATGACGATGCAGTCGATGGAAAGAATGGTTCCATCCTCGAATCGGGCTTCCACTCGGTTGATGTCCATGTTGTAGCGGCAGGAAAGCACTTTTTGAGAGTGATTATGGTCGAAATTCTGATTTCGTTTCATTTAAATATCTCCTTTAATGATTTTGAAATTTGATTTTCAACGAGATGAGGTCTCTTTTTCTTTCTCTTAAGTCACCTAACCGCACTGTCCTGCATCCGTAGCGCATACCACGGAATCCACCCGTTTGTCCTTCATCAATCGGCACAAAAGGGCAAGCTGCGTTTTCTTATCCTTTGGCACTTCATATTTCCAGTTTTCCGGTAGGATCGGAAGATCCTCATACCGCCATTTGGCGTACTGTTCTTTGTAAGCCTCCGGCTGTGCCAGTTCCAAAAGATGTCCCACGCACCAGCTCACCAGATAGCCGGAACCTTCGAGATAACCGTCTTTTCTTTCCGTTGCGCCTAATACTGCTGCCAGTGACATAGCAACAGAGGGCTTTTCTGCAATCACAAGTTTCATATTTTTATTCCTCCTTCATAGTTTCAAATTCTTTATCCGCAAGTTTTCCGGTTTGCATAAGACACATCAGCATAACGCCGGAAGCCATTCCTCCGGCAAAGATAAGGAAATGTGAGATTAGGTTCCACATAAGCATTCCTCCTAAAAATGGGTAAAGAAAAACGCCCACTTCAAAGTGAGCGCATCAACAAGTATCTATTTTGTTTTTGGTTTCAAGTAATCCGGCAGGACGATCTCTCCAACCGGGATTTCCCGCAGTTCCTTCTTCATCCGGTGGGTGAAGCGGATCGTCTTTGCCGTACCGCCGGTTTCCCGTCCGTCATAGACAGCGATCACTCGGTCGGAGTGCTCCACCATATAGCGGTTTCTGTGGGAGTAGACGCTTGGGAGATATTTTTCCTGTATGACAACAACATCCGCACAAGCCTCCAGCAGTTCATGGGTTCTTGTTTTCTTATTCAGGCTGTCCAGACGCTTGCTGTAAGGGATCACTGCGATCAGCTCCAGCGCCGGATTGGTCTGCTTTCTTTCCAACACCAGCTCTGCAAAATACTGATCCACGCCATCTGCAAAGCCACTCATAAAACAGGTGAATCCATCCGTAACGGCTGCATCGATCTCATGTTCCAAAGCGGCTTTTATTTTCTTGATCTCATTCTGCGGTAAATCCCTGTGTCCGGTAACACAGCAAGTCTTTCCTTTCATCGGTCATCCCTCCATCTGATAGGTAAAATTCTTCACTTTTCACATAGTAATAGATTTTATTTAGCAAGTCAACGATAATACCCTTTTTCCCTTTGCGAATAATAAAGGGGTGTAAGGTACAATCTATTACAGAATGGGAGGTGAAGGCGATGTATGAAGATTTTGTCCCGGAACGATTAGCGAAGCTGCGGACACAAAAAGGAGTTTCCGCACGCGATATGTCTTTATCGTTAGGTCAGGCAAACAACTACATCAATAATATTGAGAATAAAAAGTCACTTCCCGCTATGCAGTCTTTTTTTTACATCTGCGAATATCTGGGTGTGACTCCGCAGGAATTCTTTGATGAAGGAAATACCTATCCGGAAACCTTAAAGGAATTCATTGCAGAGGCAAGACAGCTTGATCCTCAATCCATGCAATATATCCTCGGTATTATGAAAGAACTCAATAGCAGAAAGTAAGCGGTCACGGTAATGGCCGCCTTTTTCGTGACTTTCTTTATTATATTTTATAATGTTCTCGAAATGTCCGCTCCCTATACCGATAAGTATTCAAAAACTGTTCTCCAAACAGCCTTTTTCTATTCGTCGGTACTGCCAAAGCTGCCGGTTCCTCGTTCTGTTCCCAGATCGGTTACAAAATCCGCAATGACGATCGGCGTGATCACAAGCTGCCCGATACGGGCTCCCTTAAAAAGAGACTGCGCCTGATTGCTTACATTGCTGATGATCGCATGGATCTCTCCACGATAGCCGGAATCCACAGGCGGCAGTTCACAGACCAGACCTTTTACCGCCATGCTGGTACGGGGAAAGATATATCCCGCATATCCATCCGGTATTTCCAGTCCAAAGCCAAGAGGAATTTTGGCGATTTCTCCGGGCTGTAAGGTACAGTCATAGGGCAGATAAACATCCGCTCCGGCATCATTGCCATGCGGACGGTAAGGACGCTGGTGCTCCGGTACGCCAAAGTCGATCAGTTTTATTTTCATCGGCAGCCTCCTTCCCAAAGAGCAGGATAATCTTTTTCTAAAATATCCTCTGGCGTCATATCTGCCTGCAGTTTTCGTCCGCAGGTCATTTTACCTTCCAGACATCGATCCATCTGACAAAAAGGCCCGGTCAGTGATGGGGCAAACAAAGCAGGGCTTAGTTCATAAAGTTCTTTCCAGACCTTTAGCAGCACGATCCTTGTTTCATCTGTATTTCTCCGGCATACCCGCTGGCTGATGATATGTTTCCACTGATAAGGGGTGGCGCTGATGAGCAGCACATTCCGCAATCCCTGGGGCGTGGCATATCCGGCCGCATCGTGCCCGCTTCCGGCAGTGCACAGGGCTTCATAACATTTCATGCTTTCATTACAGCTTTTTAAGTACAGCTCCTGTGCCACAGCCGGAGCCGTCATAATAGAATACGGGACAGCGAAATCCGCCTGTCCTGTATAGTTGCTGTACTGCAGCGATGCACTCATAAATTTTACTTCGTTCTGGTGGCGGGTGATCTGTGCCAGAAAACGCCTGCTGGCGCCGACAATGGCTACCGTGATCACCGCAAATTTCTGGATGGTAGGATGGGGAAGCGCCCCCATAGCTGCTACTGTCTGAACGCTGAATGATTTTTCGTAGAGCTCCATCAGGTCGTCCATTGAGGCAATCTTATGTCCCTGCTGGGTAAGCCTTGCCGCAAAGACCATGTTTTTTTCTGCTTCCGCTACCGCCTGGCAGTTCAAAATTTTTACTTCAATCTGTTTAATTGGTATGTCCCTCCTTTACAATCGCTTTCAGTAAGAACAGATAGTTAAGACTGTCTGTGATCTTTTCGTCCCATGTGTCTATTGGATAAACTGTTTCCTTGGAAAAGCACATATCGTATAGAGAAACAATGTGCTTTGCCAGCATACCGGCAAGGGCACGCTGGGGCGTTGTATGCTGTAAAGCTGCCGCTGCCTTAAATGCACCCAGCCGGTCCGGGGCATCCCCGGTGTATTCTTTGGTTTTTCGTTTCAAGGTATCAGCACAGAGCCGTACCTGTTCGTCAAAAACGGCATTGACTTCATTTTGCGTAATATAGCATCCCTCCTTTGAAAACAAGAAACCGGCTATTCTAAAGCATCTTAAAATAGCCGGCAAATAAACGGATATGTAATTGTTATAGTGTATTGATCTCTTTTTCCAGTTCCCGGACCGCTGCTATGACTGTCTCAAATGTCGGAACATCTCCATACAACATATCCTGCATAGAGTTATAGTCCGCTTCCAATGCTGCGAACCGGTATTCCGGCGGAAGTAATTTTAATGTGCCCGGCACAGCCTCCGGGTACTTCGCCCATGATCTGGGATAGAATTTCATTTTGAAATCTACAACTTTCTTCAGGAGGTCAAGCCTGGAAAAAGCAGCTTCTTTGACCGGTGTTGCAGCCATGCGGTAGAGATCATAATAATGTCTGGAATACCGCTGCGGCATTTCCAAATGTTCCGGTCTGTTCGCCTCATGGTGCAGGATTGTGGCTTTTTCCCAGAAGGTCCGTTCCGGGGCAACGGTAAGGATTGCAGTTTCTTTTTGCTCAAAAATCTTCGGATAATATTTTGCCGCGTATGGTTCGATCTGCGCTGTTTTTGCAGGAGTCCACGCTGCCAGCGCACCAATCTCTAAACGGATCACCTGTAAAGTCGCCGTATTCGTAAAAAGGTGCGGATAGGCGAAAATGACCGTCTGTTTATCCTTTTCATCTATGTAGACATTTGCTTCACAACCGATTTCCTGGGATAAGCCGGCTTTGACTGCCGGGCAGAATGTTTCGGACAGAAATACCTCCGCACGCGCATTGGCTTCTTTGTTAAAAGCATCCTGTTTTGTATTGGAACGTTTCTCCCATGGTTCATCTTTGCCATATCCCAATACACGCCAGTCCAGAATCAAATCAATATCTTCTGAAAACCGGCTGATCAGGTGAAAGGCTTTTGAAAGGCTGGTACCACCCTTAAAGGTGATGGACTCTTTCCATGGTGAGCGGTGAAATAAATAATCCAGCGTAAAACATACCCAAAAGTCTTTTTCCACGATGGCATCATTCAGCCCCATTTTATCTGCTGTATTTCTGAACAGCTCCCTGCGGTCGTTATCTGAAAGTCTTGCTATATTTCTCATTGTACCTTTTCACCTCCACAAATCTGCCGCATCGTATCGTAAACCCAATCCGTAGACTCTGTTGCTTCCTTCAAACAAGCCTGTTTATCCTTGTCTGTCAGTTTTTCGGAAAGCATCTGTATGACTTCTGGCGTAACATTCGATCTGCCAAGCGTTTTTAATGCCTGTATAACCAAACTTGTCATATAGGACAATCCGGTAATCTCCTTATTGGTCCGGTGCTTAAATTCCAGCTTTGTAGAGTTCCACTCGTAGGTCTTATATGGACCATCGCTGATATAGGACCATACTGCTGTTACCTGTGTTGAAAGACCTAACAGGTTCAATGCTGTATTCCCACATGGGGCAATCGTCCAGTGATAACTTCGTGCCAATGCGTTCGCCACCGCTTCCGGGTCTGCCGCCACATATTCATCCAGAAGTTTGCTATATTTTGGTTTTTCATAAACTCCTTTCAAAATACGGCGCAATGTTCCATCTTGAATAAGCCGATATAAAGCGGAGCGCACTGTATTTGTGTCTGCAATATCCGCAAAATCAGAAGTTGAAAAAACACTTCCTTCCTCCGCAGATAAAATCCTTTCACGAATTTCCTGCATATATCCTTTTGCCACTGATCTGCACCTCCTTTGCAACGAATATTATATACTATCCGTTGCATTTTTTCAATCATCTGAGGCTCCTATTTTTTAGTGTTCCCAAAAAAGAAGCCTCTGATACACAATAACAGAAGCAAAAGGTATTTGATTTGCAACAAATTTTATATATTTTCCGTTGCATTTTAAGCACTCGGCAGGTAGATCCAGTCGTGCATCAGGCACACGCTGGGTTCATCCTCCCTGGGAACCAGACGGTAGGTACATTCCCCATAGACCGTGCGTTTGTCCTCGATCTCCATGCCATAGGCTTTATAAAAGCGGTATTCCAGATTGGAGATAATACAGCGCAGGGTTTGCAGAGCCTCCCTCTGAGCTGATACGATCAGGTCACGGTCAATGCTGCGCTTCAAAAACAGCAGCGATTTGTAAAGCTGTACCTCTGTGCGGTAAGGGCGGCAGTCTTTCGTTTCCAGCCATCCGCAAAAAGCGACCGGTCCGCTCTGGATCACACTGCGGTCCGGGTGATAATACTCGTAGCAGTCCAGGTTTGCCGTATTCAGAAGATAGAGCATTTCCCGGACTTCATTTTCCGGCATGTCGTAAAACCGCAAAAGTGAGCGGTAAAGATGGACATAGCCGGGAATGGAAATAATGGTATTTACCATAAAATAAAATCCTCCTTGTAAACAGCAGGTGCGGGAGCTTTTGCCCCCGCACCGCCTAAAATCTATATTTCGTTATCTACTTTCACGAGTTTTCCCATGACAAGGAAGCGTCCTGTGCCGCCCGGCGTACAGGTAGAAAGGGTCAGTACCTTATCACTGCAGGTCACAGTCACATCACTTTCCACCGCGGAACGTTCCTTCATAGCTGTAAGCCAGGTAGTATAAGCACCGTCATCCTTCCAGGAAAGCTGCCAGGGAGAGGTTTCACTGCCGGATTCTTCCGGCTTTGCTGCAAACGCCGCAAAGATCTCCATGACATAACCACCCTTCGGAGTAACGAGATACATCTGCCTGTGGGTATCAAAGTAACTTTGTTCATCGTACCGGTTCAGCAGAGCAAACATGGAACCATCCCGCATATTATGACCATAAATGATCGTATTGCGGTCTGAAAAATCTGCCTGGTTTTCATAATCGGCAAACAGGCAGCCAACCTTGTTATAGGTTCCGTCATAAAGATGGTTCAGGTAATATTCGTTGTTGTCGGTCTGCGTTACCGGATAATTGAGCACCGTATCAGGAAGGGAAAGCCATCCGATGATGTCCGGTCCATTTTCACGGAGCGTTTCAAAGTCTACCGAAGGCAGGACAATATCGGTATCGTCCCGTTTTGGTTCTGTCGGATCGGGTGCCGACTCCGGGGAAGCTGTCTGCTCCGGCACTTCCACATATCCGGCAAGATCTCGATAGGCATCTTTACTCTCAGCATACTGGTTCAAGTCACGGAACACCAAAAAACCGCTGCCAAGAGCCACCAGAACGCAGAGTGAAAGGACAGAAACCCCGACAGCCGTTCTTTTCAGGGAAGTCCTGCTGTATTTTCCCTTTTTGAAATAATACACAGCAAATACGCTGCCGCCGATCAGTGCGGCTGCCAGCAGTCCGCCATACAGGAAAATATACGGATCATCCCCGGTCTGCGGTACCGGCTTTTGAGGGGTGGAAGGATTGGAGGGAACAGAAGGCTTTTCCGGGTTCTTTGGGTTATCCGGCTTTTCCGGTTTTTCATTAAAGAACTGGACCGTAGATGTCTGATCTGCCTTGATCTCCACCGTAGCGGCATCAGGAATGATGTAATCCTTGCTTGCCCGGTTTGCAACTTCTGTTACGGTATAAATACCGACACGAAGGCCCTTAACTTCAATCACGCCGGATTTTGGAGTGGTGAATGTCTCGCAGTAGGAGCCGTCCGCACTCTTAACCTCGATGGCAAAACCATCTTTGCGCCCGTCGCTGGAATCCTTTGTGATCTTTAAGTTGCCGCGGTAAGCCTCATTGGTAAATCCGTGCCCGGCTTCTCCATTTTCCACAACTGCGACCTGTCCATCTTCTGTGATGGAAAAATAGTGAGCGTTTGGGTCAGGCTGATAGCCCTCCGGCGCTTTGCTTTCTTTTATAAAGTAGCCGCCAGCCAGAAGGTTTTCCGCCGTATGATAGCCTGCATCGGTTTCTTTCAGCGTACCGATCTTTTGATCGTCAGGGTCATATTCCTGGTTGGCGTTGGAATCCGCATACAGGTCGAACACCGCACCGGGCAGGAAACGCAGGAAAGAATTCTTGTCTTTCTTATCCTCCTTTTCCACAGGGGAAGGTTCTTCCACAGCTTCGGTTTTAGTTACCTGCACACTGCCGCGGATCAGGGTGTTTTCCACACGGATCTCAATATGCTGTCCGTCTGCACCGATATATACATGGTGCTGCTGCGGGCTTACCGTATAAAGGTCAGGGGCAGAGATCTCCTTGACGATCCAGTGTCCGTAAGGAATGTTCTCAAAGGAAAAACTGCCATCTTTTCCGGTAACAGCAGTACGCAGCGCATTTTCTTCAGTAAATTTTTCGGTATCAGGTCTAAACAGTCCCATGAGCGCACCGGCCAGCGTGACATCTTCGCCGCCTTCCGGGTTTTCCCCAACTTTTACACCGTCTACATGCCCGCGGAGAAGTTCATTGGAAACAGCCTCGCCTTCATTGACAAGGATCTGTACCAGGGCGGTTTCCTGTCCGGCATATTCAAAGACGACCGGATATTCCTGATCCGAAAGGATATAGGCGCCGTTGGTCGTGCGTTCCTTGACATAATAGCTGCCAAAAGGCAGGTCGGAGGCGAAGGAAGCGCTGTAACCGCCGGATTCCTCAGACGAAACAGAGACCACTTCCAGAAGTCCACCTGCCGGGATCACGCTGCCATCTGCCGCCGTCAGGTCTGCGGAAGCATAAAGTCCAAAGGAAATATCCTTATATTCCTCGTTCATGCCAAGACCGAACAGGTCATCGGTCTCCATTGCCTTGAAAAGTGTGACATCCACTTTCTGTCGTTCGTCATAAAGACCTGTTGCTGCCTGTGTGACCTCCACGGTCTCACCCACATAGGTCAGTTCCACATATTCCGGTTGAGGATTCAGCACACAACCGGAAGGAGCCTGACGTTCCTCCAGACGGTAACGGCCAAGATAGAGAAGCCCGCTTTTCGCTGTGCCGTCCTCGCCGGTCGTAAGGGTTTCCACAACCGTATCTTTTTCTGCCCGCAAAGTACCGTCACCGGTATAAATATCTTCATCTGCGATCACGTCATAGACCGCTCCGGGAAGCCCGGCAGCCTCATACACCGGCTGGTACAGTCCATCGTTTTCCTGGACAGAAGCAAATACTTCTCCGGTCTTTTTGATGGTAAGCTGGCCTTTCTGCGGCATATTGTACTGCGTGACCGTCACAACCGCCTCGCTGCCGTCAATGGTAAACGGTACCGGCTGATCGGAAAGCACATAGCCATAAGGGGCAGCCACCTCATAAAGTTCATAATCCCCGGCGGCCAAAGGCTCCGGCAGCATCAGCCAGCCCTCGTCAGAAACATAGAAGGTATCCAGTGTTTCCGGGTTCGGATAGTAGACGGTCTGGGTGATAAATTCCCCAGTGGAAAGATTCTTGATCTGAAAACCGGTTCCGGTCACAGGGATAATCTTTCCGGTCTCTGCGTCACATTTTTCAACTTTCAGACGGGCTGTGATGGTGCGGTTGTTCAGGATATAGCTGTAAGTCTTTCCGTCAGAGGAAATGAATACCGTAAAGTCCGGGACAAAGGCTTTGCCTTCCTCGCCTGCGATCTGATGGACCGTATAATGCCCATAAGGAAGCGGTTTACTGGAAGCAAAACCATCCGCATCCGTGGTAAGAAGGTCACGTTCACTTTCCTTTGCCGCGTCATAGCTTCCGGCTGCCTTTAAGTAAACTTCAAAGACTGCGCCTGCTTCCGGGCGTTCGATGATACCGGCATTGGGATCGTCGGTATTTTCGCCCTCAGGCACATCCGGGTCCAGGTCATCGGTGTGCTTGACAAGCTGGATATTTCCGTAAATAACCGTTTCCGTCACCTGGTTTTCTGTGGTATTGAGTTCCACTTCATACAGGGAAGGGGATGCACCCACTTCATAAATGGTTTCATTCAGAAGATACCCGGTGCTCGGTTCGATCTCCCGGATCGTCCAGCCATCCCCGCATACATAATAGCGGGTCATAAAGCTGCCATCCGGCCCGGTAGTATAAGTGTCGATCAGTTCGCCATCACGGAAGATCCCATAGGTCGCCCCTGCAAGCGTGGCATCCCCCTGAGCATTTCCGGTGTCAGCATCACTCTTTACCACATGGACGCGGAATTTCTTCAGGATATTGCTGAAATGTACCGAAGAAGTCTGCCCGCTTTCAATGGTCACGTACTGTGCGGAAGGGGTCACATAGCGATCCACCGGAAGTTCTTTTACCAGATAGGTTCCCGGCAGGAGCTTCTTTTCAATCTGACCGTTTTCTCCGGTCGTAACTTCCTCATTGACTTCATTTCCCAAAATGTCCGTACCGGAGATATGGAAGGTGATACCGGAAACAATGCCGTCCTCACTGGTCTTGACAAGTTTTGCGGTACCGTAAGTTTCCGTTTTGATTTTTACAAAGAAGGAAACCGGATCGCTGGCGCCGGTCATCATGGTCTGGTAGCCGGGTCTGCCCCAGATCAGCATGTCGTTTGCCACCGGGATATTCTTTCGGAATTCAAACAGCACCGGGTCCATCATCATCTGCCTGCTGGTAAAGGTGTATTCATTTCCGTTTCTTGTCACAGAAACGCCGCTGCCTTTCAAAGCCTCCAGGTCGATCTTCAAGTTGTTGGTATCTGTGACCGTCAGGGTATAGACCTTTTTTTCTACATCCCATTTCAGTTCCAGTTCCGGTGCTTCGCTTTTCTTAGAAGAAGTAAAGGAAGGTACTGTGGAATGGGAAGCGACCTGTGCAAGAATCCAGTCATAGGCTTTTTCTGCCGGTCGTCCGGCGATCACGCTGAAATACTGGTCGGCGTCTGCGTGGCCGTTTCCGTGGCGGCTGTACGGATCGCTTCTAAGTTGCTGCTGGTATTCCCAAAGGATGATCTGGGTTGCCATCTTATAGTCATCCTCGTTGATTCCGGAAACAGGGAGCGCCGCACCGGGTTTCCAGCCATAGATCGCAGTCAGGGTGATCCCCCTCCTTGCCTCGGCAGGAAGCAGGTTCAGGTATTGGCTGTTGGTCCCGCTTTCCGAAACATAGGTATTTTCCGAAGTATGGTAAGGAATCCCGCTCTCCACACAGTAAACCTGGTGGCTGATCCCGTCAGAATCCGTCAGCATATAGTGCCGGTAAGCATTGCCCCCGGAACTGGTGTGTACATCGATGGTTCCGTCTGCATGGTAGGCAAGATAGGTGTAAGGCGCCGGGGCACGGTAGTGGTTCCCATCAGAGCCCACATACTGGTCGCCCAGCCAGGAGCTTGCCGTCTGTCCGACAGACATGGCAAAAGCCTGAGCCGGAAGAAACCCCAAAATGCTTGCCATACAAAGCAAAAACGCCAACAGCTTGCGAAAGCCGCGGCGTCTGGTTATGATATGTTCCATGAAAAAATCCTCACTTTCATAAAATCTAAAAGGACAGCCTTATTTGCTGTCCTTGTCGTCAAAATCATCCTCGGAAAGATATTCCGGTTCCCCGTATGCCTCATCCGGGTCAAAGCCTTCGCCATAACCGTCATCCTCAAATTCCGCATCGTCCTCGGCCTGCTGTTTCGGACGCACGATTTTTACATAGTAACCGATCCCGCCGACCGCAAGTAAGGCAGCAAGGATAAACAGGATCGTGCCGACGCTGCCGGTTTCTTTCCTCGGCTTTTCCGGTTCTGCCGGTTTTTCAGTTTCCGCCGGCTTTTCTTTTCCTTTGCAGCCATTTAAGTCATTTTTGCAGACCGGACAGCCGGTATTAACCTTTCCTGCCTCACATTTTTCTGTGCAGTTGCAGCTTTCTTCCTGGGGAATCATGCTCATGCTGCCATTGTTCTTTTCTGCAAGCGCCATCAGGTCGGACTCTGTGACGCCGTTTAAGAAGTAGACATTGTTATCTTCCCGTTTCCCGTCGATCACCAGATAAAAGACATTGCCCGCGTCCGTAGTGATGGTGTAAAACTGCTTTTCCCCATCCGTACCGCTGATGTTGTCCTGTACCGTTCCGGTGCCTTCCGGGGTAAATGCACCTTCCGGGATCGCAGAAGTATTTTCCTGCTGTCCGGTACTGTTATCTGAACCGGAAGAATTTCCGCCGCCGGAAGGGGTTGCAGCGTTTGAGCCGGAAGGTTTTTCTTCCTTAGGCGGTTTTGTCTGTGTACCGGACGGACTCTGGGGTGCTGCCGTAGCAGGTTTCTTTTCAGGAGCCGGTTCTTTGTAATACGGATTATCCAGCTTTACCACATCAGAACGGTTGCCGGCATAATCTTTTGCGTATATGCTTACCTGTTTTTCTGTTCCGGCATAATCTTTCAGTGCGACCGACGCTTTCCCGTCGGTGAGGGAGTTGATACGGTTTTCATCAACAAAGACCGCCTCCACGCCGGATAGATCGTCACTGCTTTCTATTTTCAGGGCATCGCCCTCCATGGAAGCAGTCAGCGTTGGCGGTGTGGTGTCTTTGGAACCGCCGGCATGAGCCGTTACAGGTAATGCGCTGACACTTACAAGAAGCGTAAGCGCCAGCAGCAGGGAAAGTTTTTTAAGCCTCATGCACATCCTCCTTCTCCTGCGGTAAAACAGTTTCCGAAGGGGCTGCCTGCTGTGATTTCAAAAAATCCGCAAGCTGCTGGGGCGTCAGTTTGAAACTGCGCGCCACCGCTACATAATCGGTATTTTCCAGCTCTGTTTTCTGTTCCTCCAGCTTATGGAGCTTTGCCTGCATTTCCGCAATCTTTGTTTTGGTCTTTTCAATTTCCTTTTCCAGTTTTTCAATTTTAGGATTCAATTTATTACCTCCAATCTGTTAAGGCAGACGCCCAAATGTATAAAAATGCTGCTGCCAGTAGCTTGTATTGATGTTTGCATAAGAAATCGGGTCTCCACAGTGGATCATCATTCCATTTCCCACATAGATCCCTACATGGCTTGCGCCGCTGGTGTTGTAGGTCCCCTGGAAGAAGATCAGGTCGCCCGGTTTTGCATCCGCACTTGATACCGGCGTACATACACCTAAAAGACCATCCGCGGTCAGCCTTCCGAAATTCCAGCCAACGCCGCAGTTGTTGATCACCCAGGACACATAGCCGGAACAGTCAAAGGAAGTGGAAGGGCTTGCGCCTCCCCATACATACGGATAGCCAAGATATTTTTCCGCCTCGGCCATCATTGCGGCAAACTGTTCATCCGCAAGGGCTTCCGGTGGAATGTCATAATCGAAGTAGTTTCCTGTGCCGCCTGAACCAACTTCCGGCAGGTGCCGTTCGCTGGTATCGCCGGTATCGGCAAAATACAGGGGATTCAAATACTGGCCGTCAACCAGGACTTCTAAGTGCAGGTGGGCCCCGGTAGAATTTCCGGTATTCCCGACCTTTGCGATCACATCCCCGGCTTTGACCTCCTGCCCGGCAGAAACAAGGATCTGGGAACAGTGCCCGTATTTGGTCGTCAGGGTATGTCCTTCGTATGCCTCGCCTTCAATAGCGACACACAAGCCATAACCGCCGGCATTTCCCGCAAGGGTGACCGTTCCGTCATGCCCGGCAAGGATCTCTGTGCCCTCCGGCATCCCGATGTCCACACCGGTGTGATAGTTCTTTTCCCCACTGATGGGATGTACCCGGTAGCCGTAATAACTGGTCACATAAGGGAGCCAGTTGGTGCCAAAGACATTTTTGACATACTGGCGGTTTCCTTTTGTCTGCAGCAGGATCTCGCAGATCTCTTTCTGGTCTGCGTTCATCCGGGAAACGACCAGGTTTTCTAGAGGTGTGACTGTGAGCTTGACATTTAAGATGCGCCATTCATAAGGCACTTCCTCCTGGGTTTCTTCCCCGGTTTCCGGATCAACGGAAGTTTCGGTGCGGTAACGGATCTCGGTTTCTTCTGAAAAGGACAGGGTATATTGTTCCTGGAAAAGCTGCCGCAGCACGCTTTCCACTTCATCGTAAGTAAATCCCTGATAAGCAGAAGTCAGATACCCCATCAGCACATACGGGTCATGCTCGATTGCGCCCAGGTTATACCGGTATTCGTCATAGCCGGGGCGGTCTGATTCCACCCGGTCTATTTCCATTTGCAGATCCGTTTCCCATTCGGTATAGGTAAGCTCCGCCTGGTTGATGTCCTGATCATCTGCAAGATAGGTAGAAGCAGCCAGACTTCCCAAACCGCCGGTCCCGATATTGGAGAACGTGGAAAACAGGGATGTGATCAGGAAAATTACCAAAAGGAGAAGCAGGAGGACAAGGCAGATTACAGGGTGCCGTTTGACCGCATGGACAATACCGACGCTGACCCTCTCTGTTGCGACTGCGGCATTTTTTGCCTGTTTCCCGGCTTCACGGGCAGCCTTGGCATACTGCCTTTTCAGTTTTTGTTTCTGCCATATCCGGGCAATCGCATGTTTCTTCAGCTCCGGGTGGTCGCTAAGAGCCTGCCGGTAAGCAAGTCTTGCGTTTGCTTTTGCTGATTTTTGCTGTAATTTCGCTGCCTTTCGGTAGGGGGCAGTTTTATGCCGGTGATATGCCGTGCGAAGCCCTGCCTCGCCCACAAGTTCAGAGCGGTGGGCTGCCTTGATGCCCACATTTTCATCCTCTGCCTCATAAATCTTTTTATGAGCGTAACCAATGGCAGTATTGGCGCCCGCCTTGACCGGACGCAGGGGTACAGGTCCTTTTACATGGACCTTTTGGGATTTGACCTCCTTTTCAAATTTTAAGTGTTTTTTGGCTTTTCCGGTCTCCGGGTCGGAAACCGTCTCCATGCGCAGTTTCTTCCGGGCAGGTAGACGATTTTGCGCCTGCTCTGCTTTTTGTGCAGTCCGTTCCGCCTTCCGTCTTGCATGGGTGAGCTTTTTATCCTTTGTCTCCGGCGGTAGTTCATCCGCAGTAAATTCCAGCTTGGATGTTTTCGGCGGTTCGCTATCCACACCCTTTTCCTTTTGTGCTGCCTGTTCCTCCGCCTGTGCCGCTTCCTGAAAACGCTGCTGATATTTGTTCCCATGCTGATGTGTCCGATAACGATGTCCCTGACCGGATCTGTCTGTGCCGCTCGGTGGGGCTGATCCTTCGGAAGAAGGTGCATATTGTCCGGTATCATGGTCTGTCACATCCTCTGTTACAAAAGAACGCCTGGAAACCTCCTGCCGGAAATTGCTTCGTCCGTTGTCCTGTGTCGGGGACTCTGTTCCGGTAGCATCCGGTATCTCAAAGCGATCCGAAAAAACATCCAAAGCGGCCGCATAAGCATCGCCCTGTTCCAGCAAGGACACCGGTGTTTCCGGTGATAGCTGGGAAAATTCCGTCTGTACAGGGATGTCCTGCCTGTGTGTCTTGCCGTTGACAGAAGAAGGGGTGTCCCGTGCCCTGCGCAGGTCAAAATCCTGTTCGGTCTGCCTGGCTGCCGGTTGATCTTCCCCGTGGGAATCACGCACCGGCATCCGGGTATCTTTGCGCTTTCTTTGAAACTCCCTGTCGTGTGCCATTGTTCTCACCTCCGATCCATTTTAATTTTTGTCTCACGCTTTGGTCCCCGCTATTTCATCCGGTCTTGTGGTAAGCACACTGTACAACAGTGTGTCCTTCGGGAAGTGGTCCACAAAGGGGATGATCACATTTCCAAAGAACAAAAGCCCCTCGCCGGGACCGGAATGGGTCACATAGGAAAGCTGGTGCGGGGAGATTCCCAGCTGCTTTGCCAAAATCTGACGGTCTCCCTGGGCCTGGTTGAGCATATAGATAAAGTCCGAGTTCTATAGTGATAGGTAAGCCCCTGATATCATCTCAGGCTTTTCCCCCACTTCACACCGTGCATGCGACTTTCACCGCACACGGCGTTCCATCGGTTAGTAGATTTCGTTGTCTAAACAATCAAACCTGTCATAGAAATACTGTGTTGTGTTGATTAGTGAGAGATTAGATTAACGGCAGAGACGCCAACTCACGGAGCGTATTTACCTTTTTGAGCTGGCTCTTGTCAAGCTGTAGGAGTTCCAAATATTTTGCGATTGTATCTGCATTGATGGCATGAATCAACTTGTGTACAGAATCCTTCACTAAAATAAGATTCCCATAGGAATCATCGCCTCCAAGATACCGGGGCAGTTTGTGATGACAGTGAATCTCATGTGTACTTGAGAATTCTTCACCGGTAACAGCACATTTTCCCCATTGAGCAGAGAATAGTGATATTCTGTTATCTGCATATTCCGCGCTATAGCCATAGGGTGGCTTCCGCATAAGCGAGAGCAGAATGGCCATATTGATTCGTAGGTTATTGTGAATGCCTTCCCGCCCCTCTGGAGTGTAGTAATTCCATGTTTTTTTACGGAATAAAGGATTCTTGTGTTGCGTGTAGCCAATAGGATATACTGGCTCATTTGTGCCTGCAACATATCGCATCATTTTGGATTTTCCAAATCGGCTTCTTTCAAACTCAGTCAATTCCCGTCCGGTTTTAACCAATCGATTCCCGTTACGGGTACTAAGCCTATTTGTGAGCAGTGTCATAACTGCACGATTTAGTATTGCGCAATCATGGTTGATATGGGTGGCAATGCAGTAATAATTCTGCATTCCTGTGACCATACTGTTATAGAGCCTGATTTCACCCTGTTCTCCATAGATTTTTCGGGGATGGACAATCCGTTTTGCCTGTGTTTTCAGCTTCTGGCGCTTGTGGTCAAAATTCTTATCAGCGATGTATGAAATTACCACCAGCTTGTTGCCTTTCCTGTGAACTTTCATCTTGAACCCAAGGAAGTCTGAGTAATGATTTCTGACATTGATAATCCTTGTTTTCTTTTCTGAGATTTCCAGTTTCAGCCTTTCTCTTAACCACTGTATAACTGCGTGCATTGTCCGTTCAGCAGTATCTTTCGTTCTACAGTAAATCCGAAAGTCGTCCGCATATCGAACAATGAACATCTCTTTGAGGTTGGACTTTTTCGCCTGTCTGTACCCGTTTTCAGGTCTGACATTTCTTTTGCATATCGGACTCCATTGCCATTGGCTTTCAACCCAGTGGTCGAGTTCGTTAAGAACGATGTTTGCAAGGAGTGGAGAAATGATTCCACCCTGTGGTGTTCCCTTATCAGGCGTAATAAATGTTCCGTCCTCAAGTTTTATCTGTGCTGTCAGTATTCTCCGAAGCACAAATATAAGCGCCTTATCGTGAATCCCCATTGCCCAAATCTGCCGAATCAGCTTTGCATGGTTCACATTGTCAAAAAATCCTTTAATATCGAATTCAATGACATAGTGCAGGTTTGCTTGCTGTAACAGTTTATAACTTCTGGCAATAGCGTTTTCTACGGAATGGTTCGGTCTAAAGCCATAGCTGTTCTCACTGAACTTAGCTTCACATACCGGCTCCATTACCTGCTTAATACATTGTTGGATTAACCTGTCCCAGATGCATGGAATGCCTAAGGGTCTTGTCTTGCTCGGGTCGTATGGCTTCGGTATCTCCTTTCGCCTGACTGGCTTAGGACGATAACCATGCTCACTTCCGTTTACAATAAATCTCACTTTTTCAACTACTTCATCAGGGGAGCACTTTCCAATGTCCCTGATTGTGAGTTTATCTGTTCCACACGTTTTACTTCCTGTGTTTTTCTTGATATTTCTGTATGCCAGCAGAATGTTTTCCCTTTGAAGGACGATAGACATGAGGTCTGTAAACACCTCACCATTCTTACTGGCAGCATATAGATTATCGAAGGTATCTTGCATTCCGTAATACTCGTTATGTCGCAGATTTTCCTCACATAGCAGTTGTTTCTTTTTTCTGGTCATAAGGCATCACTCTCCTTTCGCGGGAAAGTGTCCCTTTTTGTCTTACTCGTAATCCTTATACGATTGAATGACAACAATAGTTTCTAACCGACTAAAGCCCATTCCTCAAGCCCGCCTTTTTCGTTGGGCTGTCATAGGTTCGAGCTTCGCTTTTCAGCACAGATTAAGCGGCTTATATGATTCGTCCGCAGATTGCTTATGAGCAACTCTGTACCTTTCCACGTTCCGATAACCCTATCTGTACATATATCCTTAGGTGTCCGCTATAGTCCTGTCAGCTTGATTGTGCCTGCAACACAATACGGAATTTCATATTTTCGATTTTTACTTTACCGCACTGACCCACATTTAAGTGTCCGTACATTTCTATACGGTAAACATCTAGACCCGTACATTCGCGGTTTTCGTCAGTCCGTCGTAGACATTCTCACCATAGATATTTTATAGACTCCCGGCGTGTCATCTGCATACAGTACCTCTACTGCACTTTCGTCAGCCGTGTTGCCACGCTGTTACGACAAACTTCCGCCGACTTTATCGAGCTCCAGACTCCAGCCATTACAGCCGAAGCCGGTCGAAGTATCAGAGTAGGCATTTCAGGGCGTTACTCCTTCATTCTACCTATCGGGTTATCAGTTGTTGCTCATCCCTGCCGAGATAAGCCCGACGCTTTTAGCATCACATGGCCATAAGTCTATGAAGTATTACCCTCATAGCGTGATGTTTGTGCGTCAACGTGTCGCACCAAAAATATTTTCGATCTCACGGGAAGCCAGAAGGTCCTTGACATTCTGCGTTAAACCTGATGGGATTCCGCCCCATTTACGGAAGCGTTTCCAGATCTCCACGCTGAAACTTCCTGTCTGCCCTTTCAAAAGAAGATGGAATTCGTCGATATAGAACCAGGTTGTTTTATGTTTGGAGCGATTGGCCGTGACACGGTTCCACACCGCATCCTGCATGATCAAAAGCCCGATTTCCTTTAAGGCTTTTCCCAGTGACTTAAGCTGGAAACACAGTACCCGGTGTTTATCCATCTGGATATTGGAACGGTGGTTGAACACGTTAAGGGAACCATTGACATAGATTTCCAGCGCCGTTGCGATATTCTGTGCCTCCGGTTCAGACTGTTTCAAAAGCAGCTCGTAAAGATCACCTAAGATCGGCATATTTTCCGGGCACGGGTCCTGCAGGTATTCCCGGTACACCAGTCTGGTACAACGGTCGATGATCGTCCTTTCAATGGGGGAAAGTCCTTCTTTGCCGCCGATGATAAGGTCACACAGCGACAGGATAAAATCACTTTTCAAAGTGATCGGGTTTTCATCATCGGAATAGTCCAGATTGATGTCCATCGGGTTGATGTAGTTCGTGGAAGTAGGGGAAATATCAATGACCTGCCCCTGGGAACCGAACTGCTGTACCAGCGGCCCATACTCATTTTCCGGGTCGGCGATAATGATGTCGTCCTCCGTCAGAAGGAACACATTGACGATCTCACGCTTGGCAGAGAAAGATTTGCCGCTTCCTGGGGTACCGAGAAACAGCCCATTGGGGTTTTTCAGCGTTTTTCTGTTCGCCATGATCAAGTTATTGGAAAGGGCGTTCAGGCCGTAATACAACGCCTCGCCCTCCTGGAACAATTCACAGGTGGTAAACGGTACAAAGATCGCTGTGCTGCTGGTCGTAAGCCCGCGCTCAATTTCAATCTGGTTCGTACCAAGAGCAAGCGAGGACATAAGCCCCTGTTCCTGCTGGTAATCCAGCCGTTTTAAGGCACAGTTGTATTTCTGTGCCACACCCGAAGCGGCAAAAATATCATTGAACAGCTTTTGGCGTTTGGCAGCGATATTTTCCACCAGTACCGTCACAAGGAACATGCGCTCATTGCGGCTCTGTAAATCCTGCAAAAGATTTTTGGCTTCTTCTCCATAGGTGGCAAGGTCGGTGGGAATGATGTCCATGTCATACCCAGATCGGACCGCTTTCTTTTGTTCCTCAATGGTCATTTTCTGCAGGTCCGACATTTTACGCTTGATGTTTCGGATCGCCTGCGCCTGGTCGATAGACTGGATATGCAGGTTGACGGTCACGGCGTCGTTTAAGTCAAGAAGATCCGCTAAAAGCCGGTCGGTAAGCTCCGGCGCCAAAATCTGCAAAAAGGAGACAGCACCGGAATGATCGCCTACCCGGAATGTCTTTCCATCCTTTGAAAAAGACAGCCCGGATGGGGAAATGAAGTCTTTGGTAGAAAGACCGGTCTTAGGCAGATCCGACCACTGGAAATGAAACTTTTCCTGACCGTCCGGGTGAAGCTGGCTGTGAAGAAGCTCCAGACGTTCCAGTCCGTTTAAGGATCTTGCCTGGACTCCAAGGGTCTTGAAATTTGCCAGCACATCCGTTTCAATGCGTTCCAGACGCATTTTCGCAGTACGCAGGTCATCTGCCTCGATCCCAAAGGTAATGTATTTACGTTTGGTGAGACCGTTATTTCCTTTCTGCAACTGGTTCTTTAACATATCCCCGTATTCCCTGCGGATTCCGTCATACTCGTCGCCGCGGGGAGGGATGTCAATGCTTCTGGTAAAATCCTGCATATTGGCCCGCTGGTTGATAAAGGTAAGCTGCACATGGATCGAGGCGTCGAAGTAATTTAAGAAATCGCAGTAACCCTCGAAGATCTGTGCTTTATCATCTGCCTGTGCAAGCTGATAGTTAATATCAAAAAACTGCACCGTTTTGGTGTAAAGGGTATCAGTCAGCCGGCAGATCCCATCCCGGTACATTTCACGGTAGGGAATGCTCTGCTGGACCGTCTGCGGGGCATCTGCTTTCAGCCCGGCAAAAAAGCCGCCTTTTTTAGACGGCTTGGAACGGGCAGACTTAGTTTTGCCCTGCTTTGCATCGGCTCTGGTCTTTTTGGCCTGCCTGATGTTTTTTTGCAGACGCTTTTCCTGAGCTTCCTGCTGCTTGTTTTTTGGCAATCTTTGTAACCTCCTTCTTTGACATAGATTTATACAGGTTATCCGTCCTGTATGGACGGTCCTTCGGCCAGAGCTTATAACGGAGCCGGTTCTTCAAGATCTTTTCTGCCGGCTGCCCGTCACGCTCATACATGGCGAAGAAGAAAAAGGGCATCATCAGCCCGATCATCAAAAGTACAGCCGCCGAGTTCCCGATCGCCCTGCGGGTAAAGAAATACACCGGAAGGCCGACAAGCCCGGCAAGGCTGAAACAAATAAGCTGGCGCTTCGTCAGATTGAAGGCCAGCTTGGTCTTAACTTTGGTTAAATCCTTTGGTACAGGTACATAAGGCATCTATACACCTCCCATCGTAATATAGTTTCCGGTCCATTAGCGTGCACCAAAATCGCGTACCGCTTTCTCCGCAGCCGGACATTCCCGCACTTCCTGAGCCGCATTTTGCAGCCGTGCCAGGACAGAAACAGCCGGTCCTCTCTGACACAGGTATTCCTGGCTGTCTCGGATTCCGGCAATATTTTCCCGAATATCCATATCCACGTCGAACACATCCGAAACTGGCAAAAGCCAACGGTCTGCAAAGTATTTCAAAGGATTCTCAAGCGCCAGCACATCATCCAGCATTTCATCCCCGAACTCAAACTTTGTTGTCAGATAGGAATACGCCTCCTGCATGGCTGTAATTTCAGCAGCTTTTTCAATTAAGGATTCCTTATCCTTTGACATAAGGCTTTCCCGGTAGGCAAAGTAATTCTGTCCCAGTCGTTTCATCAGGAGCGTATATTTGTCCTGTGCGGAAGGCTCGCTTGTGAAATGTTCAAATTTTTGCTCTGCATCAATTTCTTTGAGAAGATCGCAGATCGGGAAACTGTGTTCATGGTTATTTTCTTCCCAGCACCATCGGGCTACATCCAACGGGTCCTGAAAAGAAAGAAGTGCCTCTACTTCCGCCGGAGTAAATACATGCTCAACCTTCAGATAATAGTGGAGTTCCGAAAGTCCCTGCAACTCGTAAATGCTGCCGATGTTCTGTGCATCCAGCATATCCGCATGAACCTTCAAACACTCGTCCAGCCGTTCCATAAGCAGCCGCTTTGCATCTTGTTCTATCAAAATCACCCCTTTCGCTCCGGCATAGTCAGCGTACAGTTCACTTCATTGCCCCATACATCCCAGCCGGGAGTCTTTTGTCTTGCAAACAGTTCCACTCTGGGCTGATCGCCCATGAGTTTTACGATCTTATCCCGCACCTCGTCCGGTTTCTTGCTGTGCTGCTCAATATGGGAGATCACAAACTGATGGATTCCCGCACACTGGCGTTTCGGACGGCCTCTGGTTGCCAGCAGGCAGACCTCCGCGTTTGAGCGGGTCCAAAAGCCCATGCCATAAAACCAGCTATCCGCTTTCCGGTTCTGTTTGAGCCATAGAAAAGCCAGCGTTTTATATTTGAACCCCCAGGCGTCGATCACCCGGAAGGCTTCATTGAGCTGTGGGAAGGTCGCCCACAGAAAGAGGGCGCTGTCTTTTGCGGCAAGTTCCGATACCGGCAGGGCACAGATTTCTTCAATGCTCATTGTGGGGTAATGGTTTTCCGCAACGCCGCTTCCATGTTTCCTGTCATAATGCCAGGGCGGATCGGCATAGATAATGCCGTACTGTTTCGTTTCCGGCATTAGCGAGCCTGCTCATTCTTAGATGGGGCAGGTTTAGTCGGCTGTTCTTTGACCTTACCGGCATTTTCCTTCAATGCACCGGTCAGGGAAGGCTTTTCCGCAGCTCCCTTTGTTGCTTCAAGAGTTGCCTGCAAATTTTCAATAGCCTGCCCGTACCCATCGATCAGGGCATCGTTGAGCTGCTTGCGGAACTCTGCCGTAACCGGCCAGCAGACATCTTTCCAGTTGCCTCCCTTATCCTGGGTTGCGGGCATATTGACATACAGCCCCTTTTCACTGGAACAGATACGGAAACCGTCAATCTTAAAGCATCCGCCAATCGTAACATTGGCAAACGCCAGCAGGTTTCCCATTGGGGCGATCGGACGCACGCGGACATCCAGCTTCATGCCGTTTGCCATTTCCGGCGTCTGTGTCTCCGGCGCCATTTTTTCTGTATTGGTTTTACTCATATATAAAATCCTCCTTTTTAGAATTGGTTTTGTTCATGCTATCTTGCATTAAATATGGATTTGGATAACGAACCTGTCTTAAACAGGGCAAAGGCCAGCAGCACCGTATAACCCGCCGTTCCCCAGATCGCGCCGTGCACATCGCCGGACGATGGGATAGACTGGACCAGCACTGCATAAATGGCAACACAGATCAGGATCAAAAAACCCTGAAAACCCAGGGCAAAAAGGGAACGCAGATACCCAGTTCCCATTTGTCCCCATTCCCGGTTTGCCATTGTGGAAAACGGGATCGGTGCAAGGCTCACGGTTAAATAAATCTCGATCATACGGCCATATACAATGACAAAGATCACGATGGACAGTACCCACATACACAGATTGATGATGTTGGTTTCCAGCCACAGTCCAATCAGTTCCCACATTCCCATTGCTTCAAGCTGGGTTTCCAGATCAGACAACGCCGCCTGCACATCCAGGTTCCCGTTTATGACACCGGCACTTTGCGACACCACATTTTGGGCCACATCAAAGACCGCCATCACAATCGTAAAACAGTTGGTGAGCAGGTAAGTGGCAACAAAAGTCTTGAAAATCCACTTGAAGATGTTGAATGTATCGAATTCGTGCATGTTGTTCTTTTCGAGAATCATCTGGATCAGTTCATACACAAGAACAAAGGTAAGGATCATGCCCGCAATGGGAATGACGACGGTTTCCGAAAGATTCTGGATCATGGAAAACACGCCGCCATTCCAGCCCTGCGGGGTCTGTCCTACCTGATTTGCCACATCCGCAACCTGGTTGTTGACGGAGTTGAAAATACTGGTGTACTGTCCGGTGATCGCATCGATCAGGCCCTCTTTAATCCAGTCTGTTATCCATTCAAACAGACTGCCCATAAGTCAGCCCTTAACCGAACAGGCCGGAAAGCAGCGGGATCAGCGTTGCACCAACCAGAGCGATACCTCCGCCTGCCATAAGCTGCTTGATCCCCTGGGATTTTGCACCTGGGTTATCATTTCCGTAACCTTCGAGAAGGTTTACAACACCCCATGCGCCCAGACCTGCGCCCAGGGCGATCACAAGGATCTTCAAAGTATCAATCGCGCTTGCAAAAAATGCCATAATGTTCCTCCTTTAATTTCAGAAATTTTAATTTGTGATATGGCCGTATCAGGCCGGAAACAAAAAAAGCCGCCGCACTGTTTTTAGAAAAAATCTGTTTCAAACAGCACGGCGGCATGGGGCAGGAAAAATCCTGCGGTTATTTACTTTTCAGGGAGAATCACGAATCCTCAAAAAATCCTCCTTTCATCGTGACAAAAACAAAGCCTGCCAGGGCGTCATGCTTTGACAGGCAGGAACAACTTTATAAAGTCTGGGAAGCCAGATCTTCGGCTGTGACTTCATAATTGCGGTATCGTTCACCGGGACGCATCGGCATCCGGGTAGAAAGAAACTTTTCGATATTAAAAGCGTTCTTCTCATTAAAATCGGAAAGCAGTTTGTAATTTGGGTGTTTGGTTATATCGTATTTCCGGGAGAGGAACGGCCGCACACCCCTGATCTGCAACAGACATTTACCCCCGTCCATGACTGCCAGTTCATCCACCGACATCAGATCCTTTCCCAGCTTTTGAAAATTTTGTCCGTGGGATTCCTGATTGCCCTTTGTGACACTGGTGTTATACAGGTCGATGGTCTCTTTCCCCAATAGGGAGTTCCAGCTTTTTAAGGTGGTTTCTTCTTTGCCTCCTAAGAAAAGGGAGGCGTCACAGTTACCGATGATGGTGTCCATGTTGTCTTTATACAGGGCTTTGAGTTGGCTTTGCGCCTGCAGCACCAGGCAGGCAGAGATCTCACGGCTTCGGATGGTCGCCATAAGACGCTCCAGGTTCGGGATCTGCCCGATATTTGCCGCCTCGTCGATCAGGCAGCGCACATGGATGGGAAGCCTTCCACCATATACATCATCCGCCCGCTCACACAAGCGGTTAAACAAAATGGAATAGATCAGACTGATCAAAAATGCAAAGGTCCCGTCCGTGTCACTCATAATAAGGAAAAGAGCAGTCCGTTCATCTCCCAGCATATCCAGATCCAGTTCGTCATACATGGTAATTTCCCTGACTTCTTTAATGTCAAAAGGAGCCAGTCTGGAAGCACAGGAAATAAGGATCGACTTGGCTGTTTTTCCGGCAGCGAGCTTATATTTCTTATATTGACGCAGGGCAAAATGATCCGGGTCTTTCTGTTCCAGCGCGTCAAAGAGAAGGTCAACGGCATTTTTGAACGACTCATCATCCTCACGGACTTCCATTGCGTTCAGCATTTCTACCAGTGTGGCAAAATTCTGTTCGTTTGCCGGAGCCTCATAATAGATATATCCGATCAGTGCCGTATAGAGCAGGGTTTCTGCCTTGACCCAGAAATCGTCTCCGGCTTTTCCTTCGCCTTTGGTATTGGCGATTAGGGTAGTGACGATCTTCAGAATATCTTTCTCGGAATGAATGTAGGCGAACGGGTTAAAGTGCATACTTTTCTGGAAATTGATCGTATTGAATACCCGTATTTTATAGGACTCATAGATGATCTTTCCTTTTTCATTACGCACAGGCTTTCCGTCCTTGTCCAGCTTTGGTGTGCCTCGCTGCAACATCTTTCCGCATTCCACAAGGACTGTACCTTTCGGATCGGTGACGACGTAGGAACTGTGCATTTGCATCAGATTGGGCTTGATGAAAAAGCGCGTTTTTCCCGAACCTGATCCTCCGACTACCAGTACATTTTTATTTCTTGCATTGGCCGGATTTTTGGGCCTTCCGTTTAACATCAGTCCTTCACTTTGGGTAAGAATGATATTGTTTTCCGGATTTGGGTCCATAAACGGGGCAATATCGGCTTTATTTCCCCATCTTGCAGAACCATATTCCACATTTTTGCGGTATTTCTTAGCGTCTTTCCCTCTAAGATAGACTGCCAGCCGCATAATGGCTGCACCGCAGAAACCGATCAGCCAGTCCATTGCCGCCCCCGGCCACATACTCTGAAACGCAAGGGCAAAGCCTTCGGACAGTCCTAACAGCTTTTGGGAAGCGTCTGCTCCGGGAGCCAGCCGCACCGCTTCGCCCAGCTTGGCAAATACCAGAAGGAACAGAACATAAGGCAGATGGAGAATGACCTGTTTTTTCAATGTTTCTGCATCAATCTTCATCGTTCCGGTCCTCCGTGTTCTTTGTTCTTTACACGGTCACGGCCAAGCGACTGTGCCAGTTCTTTGAACTTATGAAGCTGTGTAAGCAGCGACGGTCTGGTGCTGCGTGTAAGGTCTTTCTTTGTATATTCCTTAAAAGCTGCCGTCAGTGCATCCGCCTGGTTTGCCTTGAAATATACCGTCCATTTTGGGGGATCGGTCCCAAGTTCCTTTTCTATATGGTAGCGTACCTGATGTTTTCTGGCATACCGTTCAAAAGAGCGGATTCGCCCTGAAACTTCAATGGTATTGGCTCCGGGGTCTTTATAAGTCAGCCGCTTCATGCTGTTGCGCCCGACTTTTGGCATTGTGCGTTCCTGTTCCATCTTTTGGAGTACCGCAGCAATAGCCGCACGCAGTACCCGCCCTGACAGTTTTGCTGCCTGTATAGAAACAGAAACCGTTCGTTGTTCGAGTTCTTCCTGCAAGAGCATCCTCCTTTCTGATAAAATCGGTATTTATAATATGGAAATAACTTTTTACCGGCTTTCCCCAAGAACCTGCTGTCGGGAAGCGTGTTCAAAGGCTTTTGCTGCCTGATCGACCTGAATTTTAGCATGTTTCAAAAGCGTCTTGATGATCGTAGCCGGGCGTTCCTGTTCCTCCAGATGATCGACCATCCCTTTGCACTCATCCGGGAGGTATGCCGCCATATCTTTCAACACATCGGAAAAGTTACCCATAAAGCCCCAGCAGCTATCCGACAGCTCCCCGTTTTTATAAAGCTCAAACCCATAACATTCGCCACGCAGATAGGAATCATAAGCGGCGACTTCGCTGCGCATCAGTGCGTCCGCTTTCTGCCGGATGGCGCCGGTCATCTTGTCAGCGTCAAATTCCTTTAGGGCATCTTCTTTGGAAACATAGATCCAGCCGACCTGTCCGCTGTCCCATTCTGCATGAGGAGCCCTGCCTGAGAAACTTTCTGTACTCATGGCAAGACCTGAGTGGTCGTAGAGATAGAGGGGGAGCATCAGATACTTTTCCGAAATTACTTTCTGCATTGCTTCATCGATCGCCCGTTCCTCTGTCTTTGGTCCATGCCGGAAACGGCTGCTTACAATGTTTACCATCCGTTCATAGCGTTTCATGCCGGCTTCATCATGTCCTACGGTATCTAAATACATTTCCCGCAGGAAGTCATCTTTGTCCATATGGTTGTGATGGTCGCCCAGCGCATAGCGGGGATGAAAGCATACCATCGTCCCAAAATGTTCATCTACCTCACGGGGAGAGATCAGAATATCGTCCGGCTGCACCATAAGGGCATAAGGTTCATTTACTGCCATTAACATAATTGGCTCCTTTCTTTCTACAAATCCGGGCCGGAATGGTGCATCATCGGTTTTTCCCGGTGCTCATTGGTTGCAGGCTGCTTGACTGCAATGATCTCGCCGGCAAGCCTTGCAAATTTTTCAGGGTACTTGAATTGCTCCCCATATTTCTCCATCAGATCCGGGGAAAGGTCTGTAAAATTTTCCTCGCCAAGACCAACGATCAGAAAATTCCCGGACACAATATCATAGATGTGGCCGTCATCGTCAAAGAGAGCTCGGTTCAAAGGCAGCCCCATCAGCTTGCCTTCTTCATTGCAGATCAGAGCCACCGGGTCCTCATACGGATAGACCGCCTGAATATCTCCGCCCACTGCCGCCTGCAAGGATTTCAGACCACTTTCGATCTCCGCAGCATAAGGGGACTTGCCCGGCTCTACCATTAACACTTTCATAATTGTATATCCTCCTTCTTTTTCATTGCCGTACCGGGAGTGGTTGGCGTTTTTTCCTGAGTTTTTGCCACAGAGAGCTTCCCCAGGACGGAAGGCTTCTCCTGGTTTTCGGGTGTAAAAATACCGCCCTCCGAAACCTCGGCGGCGGCATGTTCCGTTTTGGCCTGTTCCAGTCCTTCAACCGTATAGCCAGGTAAAAGAGTACCGTGAACCATAAAATGGTGCTCATATTCTTTCGGGATCGGCGGGGAAATTTCCGTGAATAAATGGGAATAGGCTTTCTTTCGCCCGTCCAGGTATTTTATGGCTGCGTTCTTATCTGTATATCGTTTCTGGTTTTGTCCGGCAATCTTTGCTCCATATCCCTGCTTCGGGGAATGAATACGGACTTCCCATGTCACATACCAGGCAATCGGAACACTCTGTTTGGTTTCTCTGTCATATTTCGTATCTTCCCAAATACTGCAGGTCATCTGATAGACCCGGTTGCTGATTTTCTGATCCGCCCTCCAGTTATCGGTGTCTTTCCACTGGTTGCCGGTATGTTCGATCTCCGGTGTACGAAGATATTCCAAAGCCCGGTTGATCGTCTGTGTTGCCGCTGCCTGCTGTTCCCACTGTTTTGCAGCAGCCACCACGATTTCATAGGCTTTCTGCTCCCCGTCAATACTTCCCTGGCGCATGGCTTCCAGGCTATCGGTTCCCATTGTGATCAGAGTAGAAATATCCACATTTTCACAAACTACGCTGTGTTCAATTTTAAGCTCTGATCCCGGCGTCAAGTGGTCGCCATACCGGTAGGCATGGTAATCCCTGTTTTCTTCCAAAATGCTGTTCACCTCCTGCTATATTTCCGGCTCATGGTTTTTTCTGAAAATCGTCTGTGCCGGTGATTTTTTATCTGCCGGTCTGTTTGCCGCAAGCTGATCCATCACGGAAGGACGGCCGACGCCGAACATGGATAGCTGACCGTCCGCTGCCTCACGAAGTTCAGAAACAGAGAGAGGAAGCGTTACATCGGCATGGGTCAATAGCTGTTCCCGTTTCAAATCCTGAATGATCTCGTCAAAAACAGCGTTGATCGCACGGCGTTCTTCCCCCACAGGAAAGGCTTTCAATATCTCCATTTCTCCGTCTTTACCGGAAACCAGGGTAAGGGCACAGTCGGCATGGCCTGCCAGATAATCCGATGTGTAGGGCAGTTTGTCCTTGATATAACAGGCAAAGGCTCTGGCTGTCATTTCCACATTGCTGTCCCAATAACCGCCGTCTTTTTCACATTCTTTTCCCATGCGTACCGAATTACGGTAAAAATCAGTTTCCGTCCGTCCAATCTGCGGAGCTTCCTGCGCCTGCATCCTGGAAAGCATACGCTCAAAATTTTCCAGCCGTTCCCGTTCACTTTTGGGAATTACCCGGCCGGTAACATTCTTCTTAAATGCGCTGATCTGTCCCACAGAGCCGGGTTCGCCGGACAAAAATGCTTCCCGCAAGACTGCGTAGGTTTCCATCTGTTCCTCATTGCCATACCGTTTCAGAGAGGCAAGAACCGAGGAATCCAGCCAGTTTGCCGCATTTTTCCGGGTGCGTTCTGTTTGTGCTTCCGTGCGCTTTGCTGCCTGTTCCGGTGTTTCCGGTTTATACTTCATGGTGTCAATGAGTTTTTGGAACGGCGCATAGAGGCGGGGCTGTTCTGACAGCATCCCTTTTGCGCCCATCTTTGTACCAAGATAATCGTCAAGTCCATGCCACCATTCATGTGCCAGCGAACCTGCCCCGTGCATTTTCGTAAGATTGATGACTGTACGCAAAGGTTCATAATGAGCCGCAGCATTGCCGCTGCCTCTTGCACCAAAAGCGATAGCAAGCGTTCCCTGATAAGCAATATCTTTATCGCTGATCTTAAGGGCTGACGCCAGATCCTTTAGTGCTTCAAATCCCATGTTAAGGGAGGTCTGACGGTCGTTCTGGTTCATCCAGTTTCCAAACTCGCCGCCGCGGAATCCAAATGTATCAAGATAATGCCGTCCGGTGATCTCCACGCCATTCCGATAATCCGGGCCGGTACGTTTGACATGGGCGAGCTGGGGAGGGACAAACCGGATCTTCCCATTTTTGTTCCTGCCTTTGGCAAGTTCCTGCACCCATTTCAGGGCAGCTTCTTTGGTCTCAAAATTGGTCCGCAGGATCGAATAGCCTTTTGTCACATAGTAGGTACCGGGTTTCCAGTCCTCATTTTTAGAATAGGTATGTTTCCCGTCGTTGAAGTGGATCGCATAACCTTTCGGTATTTTCTGCTCTTTGGAAACACAAAACTGTTCCTTTTTTGCTTTCTGAGTAAAGTTGCGCTCAAAATATTCAGCCGAGCGGATCAGCATAGTATTGGATAATTTGTTTGTAATCACGGGATTGTCCTGACCCTTTTTCGTTGCCCGGTAATGGATTCCGCTTACCCAGCCCTGTACCTTTTCTAAATATCCATTGTCAACGAAAAAGCGGTCATAGGCTCTCATGGCATCCTCCACAGTACGGACATCTGAAAGCACTGTCTGCAATTCCCGGACTGTTTTTATATACTCCTTTTGCCTCGCAGTCCGTTTTTCCGGGGTGTCATCCGTGCGGTAATACTGAGGAGAGGCGTTTAAGCCGTCCCTCGCTTTTTTGATAAAATAGACCACGCCAAGAGGAATCCCTTCCTCCAGCATGGCTGCATAGTCCGGCTTTTTCCAGACATTATCCTTTTTCACAAATTTTTCGGCTTCGCGCTCATTCATGGCTTCCAGATCATCCGCATACAGCCCGCGGTCTTTCCACAGGTCTTTTTTCGCACCGCCGATCTTTTCACCGAAATCTTCATGCACTCCTGCCAATCTTCATCACCTCCAGTCAGTGTAAAATTCTTATCGCTCCGGGGCAGGGCGACGTTCTTCGTTTTTGTGAAGTTGTGGGAGGTTTCCTGTGAGCCGGTCAGTTTCCCTGCGGATCAGTTTGTCCAGAGCGCCTAAATCCTCCGGTGCAATGGCAAACTCCCGGTAATTTTCATACCACAGGCCCGTAGAGATTGCCGCGATGGGCGCAATTTTCTCCGAACCGGATGGAAGAAGGCGATACACAGGGGCTTCGTCATAAAGAAGCATCTGCTTTGCCGTTCCCTGTGGTATGCGGTACTTATCCATATCCGGGTTCTGGGCTGCCTCCATATATTGCATATTCAGGCGTTCTTCTAAATCCTGGGGCATATAACGAAATGCCTGATCCATCCACTGTCTGAACATCGTGGAATAGTGGTACTGCCATTCCGTAACTTGATTCGGGGCATAAGAAAACCCCCAACTTTTCAGAGCATCTTTTTCGTAAAGCTCCATTTCAGTCCATTCTTTCAGGCTGACCGTAGCCGCTGAACCATCTTTGCGTTCGATATTGACGCCGCAAGGATAGAGGATATTTCTTTTTATATCCTGCCGCAGCGTGTCTAAATCCATCATCAGGACATCTCCGTACAAGTGACCGCCCTCTCTGCGATCCGTATGAAACAGGAAAGCCCTCGCTCCGATAAACTCCGTTGTTGAGATCATTTGATAAAGATCCGCCGTAGAACAATAAGCAAACAAAGCGTCGGAAAGCCATATGTGATTTTTTCCCATGATGGCAATGGAATCAGCCCCGGTATTTGTCGCCAGAGAACGCATATTAAATTCGCATTCCCTAAGAAAATCTCCGGCAAAAATATGGAGCTCATACGCAAAGACGGATAAGTCTGTATCACGGATCAAATGAATCTGCGGTAGTGGTTCCTGATTCAATCAAATTCCTCCTTTCATGTGAAGCAGCTCTTTGACCTGCTCATTTTCCGCAAACGGCTGGCTATCTGTCTCCGCCATTTAATCAATCCCTCCCATCTGCCGGTAGCTGCCCGCCGGCAATCTTGCCGACAATCTCCGGACCGGTTTCATAAATCTGCATGAGGCGTTTTGCTGTGCCGCAGGGCTGTGCAGCTCCGCTGGTCCAAAGACGCACTGTGGATGGGGCAACATTCATCAAAAGAGCAAAGCCCTTTTCGTTCATGTCCAGCTTTTTCATCAGCGATTTAACCATATCGGGGCCGTAGTCTGGACACCGGGAAGCCTCGGCAATCATCTGCAAAGCGGTATTTTCAATTTTTTTCATTTTCAAATCCTCCTGTTATTTGTTTTCCAGCCTTATGCCGGGGCAAAGCTGATCTGGTTGTGTTTCATCCTTTTGGCAAAATCCGGCAGCGAATAATTTACCCCGTCAATTTCTGCATGGGTGTCATCCAGACGATGACAAACAGCAAAGTGCCTGTCCCCGTTTCCATAGAACAGGCAGAGTAAACCATTGTCGGGAATGGAAAACAGCGCTTTTCCGGCGCTGTCTGTAAAGCAGATATGTTGAGATCCATTCATGTTGAAATCCTCCCTAAATTGAAACAGCCGCCTCTTTTGGGCGGCGTTGGTGCTGGCTGGTTTGCAGTTGTTCCCGAACCAGCAGCAATTTCTCATTGTAATCTTTTCCCATCCGGGGAGGGTTGACACTTACCCGGATATGACGGAAACGTTTATCCTCGTGAAGCATGGTCTTGATTTTCCGGGCATTGACAAATCCGGCAAGGTCGTGGTCCATATAAAGGGTAACACGCCGTATCTCCGGGTGGCGTTCCAGGAAAGAAGTCAGCGCCACATGGGAAGTACCGCCCAAAGACAAGCGATAACCATTCCATTTCCATCCCTCCAGCTCTTGAAGTGTCGCATGGGAAAGCGCATCAATAGGAGCTTCAAAGACTGCCACATGCCGGCTGCCCGGACTTTGCGGGGGATAACAAAAGTTATATCCTTTGTCGCTGCCATAGACATCCTTTTTGAGATTGCCGCTGATACTGCGCATACAGGCAAACTTCGCTTTCCCGGAATCATCTTTCCCAACAAACACACAAACCGGTTCTCCATGATACCGGGCTTCGTAAAAAATCCCGGCTTGTAAACACTGGCGAATGACTTCTGAGCTGATCCCCCGTTTCTGCAAATAGGAGACCGCAGCGGTCGCGCAACGTCTGGCCCAGGGGAGAGCGAATGTTTTCTTTTCCGGCTCTTTTGATACCTGTATTTCTGCCGTACTTCGGTAAGCCGGTTCCTGTGGGATTTCGCCACCTACCAGAGCATGAACCGCATCCACAAGACCATATCCCCGAATCTGGATCAGGTAGTCCAGCGCATTGATACTCCGTCCGCGGCTGTTCCAGTACCAGTACCTTTTCCCGGTCACATATACCAGACTGTCATGCTCCTTATGCCGGAAATTAGGTCCATCCTGTTTCAGCACGCCGGGTTCATGGAATTGCAGGTAAGTAAACAAGTCAGCTTCCCGCGCTGCCTGAATCTGTTCTTTGGTTACGCCGGGCATAGTACCGGCACAGTGTTTCTTTTCATTGTGCTTTGCCTCCTTCCTGTGATGAAATGAAAAAAGACACCCAAAGGTGCCTAACAGCCGTACAGGTCGTGATTGACCTCGACACGGTAATAGCTGTCCATTGTAGCCGGGGCATTATACAGCGCCGCCAGCAGATACGCTTTGATGTTTCCGACCTTCGTTGTGTTCTTGTCGATACAGTCAAAGACATACTCTAAGTGGCCGGAATTGATCTTCAGGAACCGGCTCTTGACGATCTCCCTCGGAAAATCATCTCCGGCAATGCGAATGTAAGGGCGTTTCGACAAAATCACTTCAAGCATAAGTTCAAGGGCTTCATCCAAACGTTCCCTGCCATACCGTAAGACCAGTAAGTCATATTCAATATTTTCTTTGATGATTTCACGATAGGCTTCTATCAGCTCTATCCGATCCATCCCATCCGTGCGGTTTGCCGCTTCCGGCTCTGCCGGATAGATTGATGGATAAGTTATTGATTTATCTTTTTTTGATTTTTTTGTTTTTAATGGATTAGTATTTAATTGTGCCGGATTTTCCTGTTCAGGTTCCGCCTGTTTAGGTTTTGCCTGTTCTGGTTTTACCTGTCTTGGATTTTCCCGTTTAGGTGAAAGCCCTGTGTTTTCGGTACTTACAGGCTGCTCATGGATCGTATATTCAATGTCTCCCAACTGCCCGTTATCATAGCGGAGGCGCTGTCTGGTGAGATAACCATGCCGCTCCAGTTCCTTCAGGGCAGTAGTGATAGAATCCACACCATCCTTGCAGATATGGGCGAGTCCCTTTGTGGTATAATCCCAATCTTCCGGCAGCGACAACATAAGTGATAAAAGCCCCTTTGCCTTTAAGGACAACTCCGTATTGCGCAGATGGTGATTGCTCATTATCGTAAAGTCCTTTGTTTTCTCTACACGGAATACTGCCATTGTACCGCCTCCTTTCTTCGACTATTCCGTTACAAGGCATGATCCCTGCGGTCATAATGGAGATGACCGTCAGAGACCTTCGCATGGTTTTTCAGTTTCACTTCGCCCCGTTCCTGGCTCTCTAAAAATTTCTGATAGCCGGCATCTGTAAGGAACAAGCGCATCTTATCGCCTTTGTCGCCAACAGGGGAATCGTAAGACAATACATCAAAGACGATCATGTGCTTTACTTCTGGATCAAAGCGTTCAAGTGCCATGATGTCATGCCCCTTCAATTTTTCTGCCCCTGATTGTTGTCTGGCCTCGGCGATCTTTTCTCCAATCGTCCGGGCTGGATAGGGCAGACGGTAATTCTTCTGAATATCTTTTACCAAGTCCATGCACTCTGCATTTGACAGAACACGAAGTTTTGCCATAAGACCTTCTGCCGCCTCCCGCTGTTCGGAATTATTTGAATACCGCACGGTCATATAAAGTTCATTCAGGATCTTTGTCTGATAATCGCCCTCCACTTGAAAGAGCAGCTTTTTTTCCATTTCGTTTAATTCCATGTGGATCTCCTTTCTCTCGAAAATGAGTATGAAAAAAGGGCGTCCACCTATAAAAGTGAAACGCCCACGGCAACCAGCGGTCAGACATAAAGCCGGACCGCTGGCACTATTAAATTTTGTCGTTAATAAAACAGCCTCCTTTTTTCTTTATAGTTTTCGTCAATTTTCAACTTGGAAAAGGAATTGAATAAAAGACGACAAACGCTCAAACCCCTTGAAAATAAAGGCTTTTTCTGTTTGTCGTTATTATACCGTAACGGCATAGCTGCGCCAGCCTGATGGTGATGAACGGCGTATCCATGAAGCAGGTTCAGGAATGGCTGGGGCACAGCACCTTTTCTACCACCGCTGACATCTACGCACATCTCGATTACAAGAGCAAACAGGGGTCTGCTGGGGTCATTGCGAACCTTTTGGGAGAATCCAAATTCCCCAAGTAATTATGGATTTATCGTTCATATATAAAGAGTACTGCAACAAGAAAAAAGCGATCTTTCTCTGCTTGATGCAAAAGAAAAAGTCGCAGATCCGTTTGAATCTGCGACTTCTGGCGGAGATGGTGGGATTCGAACCCACGTGCCCGATTAAGGACAAAACGATTTCGAGTCGTTCTCGTTACGACCGCTTCGATACATCTCCAAGTATATTTTCATGGCGAATTTACGATTCGTATATCGTAAATTGGCCTTGAAACTTGGAACAGTTGCTGTTAGAATATTGTTAGAAAACGCATCGTTCAGACAGGCTTTGAAGCCTGTCAGGACATCAAAATTGACGTTTCCTCGTGTGATATGGAGACATCCAGCGAAGCATCCACTTGGATTTCGAGTCGTTCTCGTTACGACCGCTTCGATACATCTCCATATATTAGCCTTTACAGTATAGCAAAAAAGCGGTTTTCCGTCAACACTTTTCTCCCGTTACGGCACGGCACGGCTGCAAGCCATACGCAGCCGTGCCGTTTTGCGTTTTTGGGGCAGAAAGCGCGGTTTCTTTGCAAAAAAGGCTGTTCTTTTGGGCGGGAGCCGAGTATAATAGGAACGATATTTTTCAAATTTGAAGTATAGAGGAGAGCATTCCAATGGCACAGGCAAAACAAGATATGGGCACCGGCAGCATCAAAAAGCTGATGCTGCAGCTCATGATCCCCGCCGTGGTAGCGCAGGTCGTGAATCTGTTGTATAACATCGTGGACCGCATTTACATCGGCCACATTGCGGGCATTGGCGCGGCAGCGCTGACCGGCGTGGGGCTGTTCACACCCATTCTGATGCTGCTGAACGCTTTTGCCATGCTGGTGGGCGCGGGCGGCGCGCCGCGCACCGCCATTGCTCTGGGGCAGGGGGACAGGCAGCAGGCCGAAAAGATCATCTCCAACAGCTTTACCGTACTGATGTTCTTTGCCGTGGTGCTGACCATTGGCTTCTATGCCGGGGCACCGGTGCTGCTGCGGCTGTTCGGTGCCAGCGATGCCACCCTGCCGTACGCCCTGAGCTACAGCCGCATCTACATTGCAGGCTCGGTGTTCGTGCTGGTGGTGCTGGGCATGAACCCTTTTATCACCACGCAGGGCTTTGCCAAGACCAGTATGCTTACCACCGTGATCGGCGCGGTGATCAACATTATCCTCGACCCCATCCTGATCTTCGGGTTCGGGCTGGGCGTGCGGGGCGCGGCCATTGCCACGGTGCTCAGTCAGGCCGTGGGCGCTGCATGGATCATCCGCTTTCTCACCGGCAAAAAGACCATCCTGCGCCTGCGCAGAGACTACCTGCGCCCGGAAAAGCAGATCATTCTGCCGGTGCTGGCGCTGGGCATCTCCTCGTTTGTGATGCTCTCCACCGAAAGCCTGCTTTCCATCAGCTTCAGCTCCAGTCTGGCGCGGTACGGCGGCGATGTGGCTGTGGGTGCCATGACCGTCATCACCAGCGCATCCCAGCTGTGCACGCTGCCCATTCAGGGCATCTGTCAGGGCGGACAGCCGGTGATGAGCTTCAACTTCGGCGCAGGCAAGAAGGCCCGCGTCAAGGAAGCCTTCCGTTTTCAGCTGACGCTGTGCGGGGCCTACACCTGCTTGTTCTGGCTGTTGATGATGCTGTTTCCCGGCGCGGTGGCGGGCATTTTCACCTCGGACACCGCACTGATCCAGTACACCACGTGGGCCATGCGCATTTACATGGCGGGCATTTTTGCCATGGGCTTCCAGATCGCCTGCCAGCAAAGCTTTATGGCGCTGGGGCAGGCCAAGGTCAGCCTGCTGCTGGCCTGCCTGCGCAAGATCATTCTGTTGATCCCGCTCATCTTCATCCTGCCGCACCTGCTGCCGAACCCGGTGTTCGGCGTGTTTCTGGCCGAGCCGGTCAGCGACATTCTGGCCGCCACCATCACCACCATCACCTTCTTTGCCCGGTTCGATAAGATCCTCGACCGCGGCGCGGCAAAGGTTTGATTTTTTTGTATGCAGAAAGGGCATCTGCCGTTGGCAGATGCCCTCGCTGTTTATTCGGGAAACCCTGACCGGCACTGAAAAATCAGTCCATGTTCAGAGCGCTCTTGAGGTTGTTTTTGTAGATATCGGCCTTGGCACCGTAGATGATCTGCACACCATCTGCGACCTGAACGACGCCGTTTGCACCCGTCTTCTGCTTCCAGTCAGTATCCGGCATAACGAGAGCCTTGTCTTTGACTTTGACGCGCAGTCGAGTAAAGCAGGCATCCACATGCTGGATATTGTCTGCACCACCCAGACCTTCAATGATGGTCGCCATCATCTCGTCGCTCATTTTCTTGTCCAGCTTCTTGACCTCCTGGCCATCATCTTCGCGGCCGGGAGTCTTGTAGTTGAACTTGGTGATCATGAAGCGGAAGGTGAAATAGTACAGGAAGAAGCAGGGAATGCCAATGATGAACACCCAGATCCAGTTAGAGCCTTTATCCGCCTGCATGATGCCATTGAAGATCGTGCTCAGGAAAGGGCCGCCGAAGGAACTGGGCCCCGGGATATTCACCTTGCAGATGTAAGTCAGCAGGTAGGCCAGACCTGCATAGCCAGCGTGCACCACGAACAGCAGCGGAGCCGCAAACAGGAAACTGTACTCAATGGGCTCGGTGATGCCAGTGAAGATGGAGGGGATGATGGCTGCGATCAGCAGCGCCTTGACCTGAGGCTTACGCTCCGGCTTTGCGCAATGGTACATGGCCAGAGCCGCACCGGGCAGACCAAACATAGCAAAAATAACCTTGCCGTTCATGATAAAGCGGGTAATGTTCACGTCAAACATGGCATCCGGAGAAGCCAGCATGGCGTTGTAAATGTTCACCGCGCCTTCATACAGCGTGCCATCAATGACCATGGAACCGCCAAGGTTTGTGAAGAAGAACGGAGTGTAAATAAAGTGATGCAGGCCAAAAGGCAGCAGCGCACGCTCTGCCAGACCATAGATCACACTGCCTGCCATGCCAGTGTCATAAATGATCTCGCCCATGAAGCCCAGACCGGTCTGAACGAAGGGCCACACCACAGACATTACCAGACCCAGCGCAGAGCAGGCCAGCAGCGAGATCATCGGCACGAATTTTGTGCCTGAGAAGATGCCCAGAACCGGCGGCAGCTGAATATTATAGTATTTGTTATGCAGCTTTGCAACCAGCAGACCCACCAGAATACCGCCGAATACACCGGTGTCAAGCGAAGCGATGCCCATGACCATGGACTGGCCGGTCTTCATCGCCGCAGGGTCCAGAATGCCCAGACTGGTCAGCAGGATATTCATCACATTGTTCATGGCGAGGAAACCGATCACGCTGGACAATGCTGCGATGCCCTTTTCCTTTTCCGCATAGCCGATGGCAACGGAAACAGCAAAAATGATTGGAAGATAGGAGTTAATGGTATTGCCCATGGCCTTGAGCAGATTAAAGAACAGCTTGACATAGGTATTGCCCAGAACCGGCCACAGTGCCACAATGTTCTTTGTCGTGAACGCAGAGCCAATGCCCACCAGAATACCTGCGATGGGCAGGATCATGACAGGCGTCATTAGAACTTTTCCCAGTTTCTGGAACTGTGAAAAGGTAACTTTCTTCTCTCTCTTCTCCATGATTTACCTCCTGAGGATCTCAGTGCAGTTCGGGCCAGTAGCCCTTATTGGCTTCGATCATCTTATCCAGGATCTTGCGTGCCACCTTGGCAGAGGGAACTGTCTTGTTCATCGTGAATGCTTCCAGTGCCTTCTGGTAGGAGTGTTCAAAATAAGCATCCACGATCAGCTTTTCCGAAGAGACCTGCTGCATCATCATGCCCAGCTGGAACTGGGGGATATTGCCGATGGTAACAGGCTCCGGGCCCCACTTGCGCAGGTAGCAGGGAACTTCCACCATGGCATCATACGGCATCTGCGGGATGCAGCCCTTGTTTTCCACAATGACCAGATAGCGGTCCGCATTGTTATAGGCAATGGAACATGCCACATCCACAATAAAATCGCCAAAAGCATTGAACAGATTCAGGTTTGCTTCCTTCTTGCCGCCGCTCTCGCGGATCAGCTTTGCCTGCTCGATCATGTCCTTCTCACGGCCATCCATGACCATGTTGGCACGCGTGTAGTTGGGATCCATATCCTCGGCGCTTTCCTTGGCATACAGATAGTACTGCAGGTAGGTATTGGGCAGATACTCCGGGAAGTCGGTGAGAATTTCCTTAAAGTTTTCCCATGTGTGGCGCCAGGAAGGATCGGAGTGGTGCTTATCATGAGAAGCAGCCAGACCGAACTTCATGATCTTTTCCTTCAGTTCCGGCATACGGTCCACACCGCTCTTGTCGTACAGGTGGGTCCACCAGCCAAAGTGGTTCAAACCAAAGTAGACCGGGTCCACATCGTTGTATTTTTCCAGACCCAGCATCTTTGCGAAGGACAGCATGATGGCTACCGGCATATCGCAGATGTTCAGGATCTTATAGTTGTTGTACTTGCGGCGGGTGGCCTCAGCCACGATCGCAGCAGGGTTGGAGTAATTGATGATCCATGCCTCGGGTGCGTACTTGCGCACATCGTCGATCACCTGGAACACGCCGGGGATGGAACGCAGGCCGTATGCCATGCCGCCGGGGCCGCAGGTCTCCTGACCCACAACGCCAAACTCCAGCGAGATCTTCTCGTCCTTCTCACGCATTTCCATGCCGCCCTGACGGATCTGAGCAAAGGCAAAGTCAATATCGGTGTAGGCCTTTTCCGGGTCCGTGGTGGTGAAGTAGACGCATTCCGGATCCAGCTTTGCAATCAGCGAGCCGCACAGGGTATCGACCAGCTCCAGACGATCCGGGTCAATATCGTACAGCACCAGCTTTTTCAGCGGGAAGCGGTCAAGATTTGCAATCAGGCTCTGGATAATGCCGGGGGTATGGCTGGAGCCGCCGCCGACAATAACAACTTTAAATCCTTCCATTTTTGAAACCTCACATTCGTTTTGCGATCATGTTTCTGATTTTACCCTTGCGCGCGCTTTGGAGAGTGACTATAATATAACCGATATGAACATTTTTTTAAAGGCGTTTTGAAAGTTTTGAACCAGTTTGCCCAAGTTGAAACAATTCCAGAGTCTGAAAATATTTTCACACCTGCTAACTTTCTTCAAAGCCTTCCCGCCGGAGGACATCATGGACTTTTTCACCCGCATTGCAGAACACACGCCCCAGCTGAACAAAAACGATAATGAGCTTCTTTCTTACTGCATTCGCAACCACACCGAGATCGCCAATCTCAAGGTGACGGAACTTGCGGACCGGTTGTTCATCTCACCGGCTTCTGTCGTCCGTTTTTGCAAGAAGCTCGGTTTTAGTGGTTATTCCGATTTTAAGGCATCTTTGCGCATGGATCTGTTTGAGCCGGAGGAAACGCCGCGAAAGTCTCACCCGACCGACTTTTTCCGGGATATCCACAAAACCATCGAGATGGTTTCGGAGGAGACCGTAGAGCGTATCGTAGAGCTGATCCACTGCAGCCGCCGCATTGAGCTGTATGCCGTAGGCAGCAGCAGAATGCCCGGCTCCGAACTTGCAAAGCGGCTGCAGACCATCGGCAAGGCCGCCTTCTGTTACGATGACAGCACCCTGATGAATATCAGCGCCCGGCAGCTGACTTCCGATGATCTGGTTCTGGCCCTTTCCATTTCCGGCGAAACAAGTCTGATCATTGCCGCTGCAACGGTTGCCAAAAGCCGTGGTGCCGCATTGGTTTCCTTTACAAATCTCGGCAACAATACCCTCAGCGGCATGGCAGATGAAAACCTGTATGTCAACGCCACAAACTTTGTGTGCTCCGGCCTTCCGGTGCAGTCCCGCGTACAGCTGCTGATGCTGTGCGAATACCTGTTCTTCCGCTACATAGAGACCTATGGGGACGAGCGCCAGCAAAGTATCGGTTGACGCCATTTCACCGCAGCGCACAGCCAACGCTCTATTCCACCAACAAATCTCCCACGATAAAAAACAGGGCCGCCGCACAAACGATGTGCGGCGGCCCTGTTGGCGTTCTGTTTTTATTTCCCCGCCAGCAGAATGGCCAGCACGGCTTTCTGCACGTGCAGGCGGTTCTCGGCTTCATCGAAGATCTCCGGTGCGTGCTGCTCGAACACCGCCGAGGAGATCTCCTCGCCCCGGTGGGCGGGCAGGCAGTGCAGCACCATGACATCGGGCTTTGCGCTTTCTAGCAGCTTTCCGGTGAGCTGGTAGCCCACGAAATCCCGCAGGCGCTGCTCGCTTTCCGGCGTGCCGGGCTTGGCGGTGTTCCACACAGCCGTTGCCACCACGTCGGCGTCCTGAATACCCTCGGCAGGGTCTGCGGTCAGGTGGAAAGCGCTGCCGTACTTGTGGGCGAACATCAGCACATCCGCCGCCGGGCGGTAGCTCTGCGGGCAGACGCAGGTGACCTGCATCCCGGCCAGCAGTCCGCCCACGATGAGGCTGTTTGCCATGCTGCTGCCGTCGCCGACAAAGCAGAGCTTCCGGCCCGCAAGGCTGCCCCGGCGCTCCCGAATGGTCATCAGGTCGGCCAGAACCTGGCAGGGATGGGCGTAATCCGTCAGGCCGTTGATCACCGGCACACCGGCCAGCTCGGCAAACTCTTCCAGATCGCTCTGGCGGTAGGTGCGCCACACCACGCAGTCGTAGTAGCGGCCCAGCACTCGGGCGGTGTCCTTGAGGGGCTCGCCGCGCCCGGCCTGCAGCTCGGCGGTGTTCATGTAGTTGCCCAGACCGCCCAGCTGGTACACACCCACCTCAAAGCTGGTGCGGGTGCGGGTGGACGCCTTGGAGAACATCAGGGCAACCGTCTTTCCTGCCAGCAGCGGGGCCGTGCCACCCAGCTTCTGCTGTGCCTTGAGTTGATCGGCCACATCCAGAATGTGGGTCAGCTCGGCAGGGGAGAGGTCGCTCATTTTCAGCAGATTTTTCATGCCTGCTCCTTCGGAGCCGTCGGCTCCATCTTGCCCAGCACATCGCTCAGGATCTCCAGCGCCATGTCCACATCGTGCTCGCTGAGGGTCAGCGGCGGCAGCAGGCGCAGGCGGGTCTTGGCTGTCAGCACCAGCAGGCCCGCTTCGCGGCAGGCGGCCAGCACATCTGCGGCCTTGAGGTCGTAGAACTCGATGCCCACCATCAGGCCGATGCCGGAAATGCTCTTGACATGGGGCAGCTTTGCGATGCCTGCGCGCAGCTGGACGGCGCGCTCGTTGACATTGGCAAGGAAGCTCTGGTCCATGCGGTCCACCACCACGTTGGCACCGGCGCAGACCACCGGGTTGCCGCCGAAGGTGGAGCCATGGGTGCCGGGGCCCATGCCCTCGGCTACCTTTTCGTTCATCAGCACTGCGCCGATGGGCAGGCCGCCGCCCAGACCCTTGGCCAGCGTGACCACGTCCGGCTTGAGGTTGTAGTGCTCGCAGCACAGGAAGGTGCCGGTGCGGCCCACGCCGGTCTGCACCTCGTCCACGATGAGCACAAGGTCTTTTTCGTCGCAGAGCTTGCGCACGGCCTGCACGTAGTCCGGGTCCAGCGCCATCACACCGCCCTCGCCCTGAATGAGTTCCAGCATCACGGCGCAGGTGGTGCGGTCCACCAGCTCCTCCAGCGCTTCGATATCGCCTGCCGGAGCATACAGGAAGCCCTCGTTGAAGGGGCCGAAGTAGTTGTGGAACACCTCCTGACCGGTGGCGGTCAGGGTGGCGATGGTGCGGCCGTGGAAGCTGTTCACCAGCGTGATGACCGTGGTGCGGTCCTTGCGGTAGTGGTCCACGCTGTACTTGCGCGCGGCCTTAATGGCACCCTCGTTGGCCTCGGCACCGGAGTTGCCAAAGAACACCTTGCTCATGCCGGTGCGCTTACACAGCTTTTTGGCCAGCTTGCCGCAGGGCGCGGTGTAGTAAAGGTTAGAGGTATGCTGCAGCTTGTGGGCCTGCTCGGAAACGGCCTCGGCCCAGTCCAGATCACAGTAGCCAAGGCTGTTCACGCCAATGCCGCTGGTAAAATCCAGATACTGCTGGCCCTCGGGGCCTGCGGCGCGCAGGCCGTGGCCTTTTTCCAGCACAATAGGGTTGCGGTTATAGGTGTGCAGGACGTATTCGCCGTCCCGCTTGATGACTTTTTCAGAATCCATAGGTGTACCCTCCTGTGAACAGAAACTGTGAACAGAAAACCCTCTCAGGCGCTTTCGCGCCAGAAAATGCTGGCAAAGGCTTGAGAGGGTCATTTTTCTTATTATACCGCCTGCACGGCACCTGCGCAATGCTTATTCGCGGTGGCTGCGGCGGTAAAAGCGGGTGCCGGAGCCGCGGTTGGAGAACAGCTCCAGCAGGATGGAGTGGGGCACGCGGCCATCGATGATGACCGCCTCGTGCACGCCCTGATAGATGGCATCGGCCATGCCGCCGATCTTGGGGATCATGCCGCCCGCAATGATGCCGGCGGACTTATAGCCCTCGATCTCGGACACCTCCACCTCGGGGATGAGGGTGCTCTCGTCGTCCTTATCCCGCAGCAGGCCCGCGATATCGGTCATGGATACCAGCTTCTCCGCTTTCAGCGCAATCGCGATTTGCGCAGCGGCGGTGTCGGCGTTCACGTTGTAGGCCTGACCCAGATCGTCCATGCCCACCGTGGCGATCACGGGGATGAAGCCGCCGTCCAGCAGGCTTGCGATCAGGGTAGCATCCACATGCACGATCTCGCCCACATGGCCCAGCTGGGGGTCCAGCTCGGTGCAGCGCAGCATCTGACCGTCCATGCCGCACAGGCCCACGCCGCGGCCGCGCAGCTTTGCAACCAGATCCTTATTCACCTTACCGGCCAGCACCTGCTGCACGATCTCCATGGTGGCATCGTCGGTCACGCGCAGACCGTTTGCGAAATGGCTCTCCACGCCCACTTTCTTCAGCATCTCGTTGATGGCCGGGCCGCCGCCGTGCACCAGCACGACGCGCACACCCAGCAGGGTAAGGGTGACCAGATCGTTCATGACGGCATTTTTCAGTTCTTCGTTGATCATGGCATTGCCGCCGTACTTTACCACCATGGTCTTTCCGTGATACTTCTGGATGTAGGGTGTCGCCTCAGAGAAAAGGCGCGCCATTTCTTCGTTTTTCATATGCTCTCCTTGCCGCCAGCACGCTTGCTCCGGCATTCGTTTTCCACCAGACGAACTCCTTCCGTCATCGCTACGCGATGCCACCCATTCCCCTTCTGGCGCTTTCGTGCCACCTCCCCCGGCCGGGGGAGTCTTTCTCAAGGAGGGAGGCTTTCAGGCTCCCTCCTTGAGGGGGCTGTCGCCGCAGGCGACTGGGGGAGTTCCATTAAGTTCTATAGTCGCCGTTGATCTTGACGTAATCGTAGGTCAGATCGCAGCCCCATGCCTTTGCGGATGCATCGCCGGTGCCCATGTCCACCTTGACCAGCACATCGTGCTCAGCCAGCACCTTGGCGGCTTCGTCCTCGCTGTAGGGGTGGTAGGCGGCGTTTTCGCACACATACACCTCACCGGCCTTGCTGGAAAGCCAGACGCAGACCTTATCAATGGAGAAATCGCCGGGGGTGTAGCCGATGGCGCACAGGATGCGGCCCCAGTTGGCATCGCGGCCGAACACTGCGGCCTTGAACAGGTTGGAGCACACCACGCTGCGGCTGACGGCACGGGCGGTCTTCAGGTCGGGGGCGTGGGTCACTTCGCAGGTGATGAGGTGGGTGGCACCCTCGCCGTCACCGGCGTGCTCGGCACACATGTGCTCTGCAATGGCGGTGAGCGCGGCAACAAAGGCTTCGTAGTCCGCGTTCTCCTCGCAGATCTCCGGGTTGCCTGCAAGGCCGGAAGCCATGATGATCAAGGTATCGTTTGTGGAAGTGTCCAGATCCACGCTCATCTGGTTGTAGGTGCCGGGCACCACGGTCTTGAGGGCCTTTTCCAGCAGGATGGGCGAGACGGCGGCATCGGTGGTGTAGAAGGCCAGCATGGTTGCCATATTGGGGGCGATCATGCCGCTGCCCTTGCCAATGGCACCCACCGTGCAGGTCTTGCCGCCCAGCTCGAACTGGATGGCGTATTCCTTTTTGTGGGTGTCGGTGGTCATGATGGCGGTGGCGGCATCGGTGCTGCCCTGCTCGTCCGCAGCCAGCTTTGCGGCGGCGGCAGGGATGCCCCGGGCAAAGGGGTCGATGACCATGGGCTGACCGATGACACCGGTGGAGGCGGGCAGAACGTCCTGCGGGTCGATGCCCAGCTCCTTGCCCACCAACTCACAGCATTCTTCGGCCAGAGCCACGCCGTTGGCGGCGCAGGTGTTGGCGTTGCCGCTGTTCACGATGATCGCCTGTGCGTAGCCGTCCTTCAGGTGGGCGCGGTCCACCTTGATGGGTGCGCCGCAGACCTTGTTGGTGGTGTACACACCGGCGGCGGCGCAGCGCACGTCCGCCTTGATGAGTGCCAGATCGTATTTTTCTGCATGGTTTGCGCGGATGCCGCAGTGCACGCCAGCCGCTGCAAAGCCCTTGGGCGCGCAGATGCCGCCCGCAACTTCTTGATACTGCATAATGATCTTCCTTTCCCACAAAGAAATACTTCTCACTCGAACGGGCTAGCCCTCTCAGGCTCACATACGTTCGCCAGCTCCCCCAAAGTGGGAGCCCTTGGCAGTCCACGCAAACTTCATCTTTTTGCCAAGGCCTCTCCCTTTGGGAGAGGTGGATTTGCGAAGCAAAGACGGAGAGGGCGAGGACGCTGCCCGTGTACGAGCCATCTTTATTCCAACCCTTCGGTCTCTTCCAGCCCCAGCATCAGGTTCATGCACTGGACGGCGGCACCGGAGGAGCCCTTGCCCAGATTATCGAACAGGGAGACCAGCATCATCTGGTCGCCTGCAGCGTTCACGGTCATGTACAGCTCCATGCGGTCGGTACCGGCCATGGCATTGGAGTACAGGCCGTTCTCCGGCAGGGCTTCGTTCAGGGCGTGCACCTTGACGGTGGCAGCATCCTTGTAATATGCCGCAATGCCTGCAGCCACCTGTTCGGCGGTGCTGCCCGCCAGCGTCAGATCCAGCGGCACCAGCACCTGCATGCCGCAGTAATAGTCACACACCACCGGCACGAACATGGGGGTGTGATCAAGGCCGCTGATCTTCTGCATTTCCGGCAGGTGCTTATGGGCAAGGCCCAGACCGTAGCTTTTGGGTGCATCCAGCTTGCTGTGCGCCGGGCGATCAGCGCTCTCGTACTCGGCGATCATCTTTTTGCCGCCGCCGGAGTAGCCGGAGATGCCGGTGCAGCTGAAGGGATACTCTGCCGGTGCAAGGCCCAGCTCCACCAGCGGGCGGGCAATGCTGATAAAGCCGCTGGCATAGCAGCCGGGCACTGCCACGCGGCAGGAATTTTTGATTTTTTCCTTCTGGCCCGCCAGCTCCGGGAAGCCGTAGTCCCATGCGGCATCGGTGCGGAAGGCGGTGGAGGTGTCCAGCACCTTCACGTCCGGGCGCAGCAGGGGCATGACCTCTTTGGAAGCGGCATCCGGCAGGCAAAGGAAGGCGAGGTCGGCAGAGTTGATGACCTTCGCGCGCTCGTTCACATCCTTGCGGCCCTCTGCGGAAATGGAAAGCAGCTCGATCTCCGGGCGTTGTGCCAGACGGTCGGCAATGCGCAGGCCGGTGGTGCCGGAAGAGCCATCAATAAAAACTTTCACGCTCATGCGTTCTTTTCCTCCCACGCATCCAGCTGTGCAGCGGCCAGCTCGATCTGGTTGTTCACGCTGGCTTCGCTGGGGCCGCCGTAGCTGGTGCGGCCCTCGCAGCACTTGACCAGATCAATGGCATCGTAGATATCGTTCTCGAACAGAGCGCTGTAGCCCTTGAACTCATCGAGGGTCAGCTCTTCAAGGGTCTTGTCCTTTGCGATGCAGTCCGACACCATGCAGCCGGTCAGCTTGTAGGCATCCCGGAAGGGCATCCCCTTCTTGGTGAGGTAGTCGGCGCAGTCGGTGGCGTTGATAAAGCCCTTGGCGGCGGCGCGGCGCATGTTGGCCGGAATGGTCTTCATGGTGTCCAGCATGGGAGTGACCGTCTTCAGGCACAGCTCCAGCGTATCCACTGCGTCGAAGATAGCTTCCTTATCTTCCTGCATGTCCTTGTTGTAGGCGAGGGGAATGCCCTTCATCATCACCAGCAGGGTGTTCAGGTCGCCGTAGACGCGGCCGGTCTTGCCGCGGATCAGCTCGGTAACATCCGGGTTCTTCTTCTGCGGCATGATGGAAGAGCCGGTGGTAAAGGCATCGTCCAGCTCAATGAACTTGAACTCCCAGCTGCACCAGAGGATGATCTCCTCGGAAAGCCGGGACAGGTGCATCATGCAGATGGAGATGGCGTTTGCCAGCTCGATGCAGAAATCGCGGTCGGACACGCCGTCCAGACTGTTGGCACAGGGAGCCGCAAAGCCCAGCTTTTCGGCGGTGAACTGGCGGTCCAGCGGGTAGGTGGTGCCAGCCAGCGCGCCGCTGCCCAGCGGGCACTGTGCGTCCATGCGGGCGGTGGCATCCTCAAAGCGCTGCAGGTCGCGCAGCAGCATGGAGGCATATGCCATCAGGGCGTGGCCAAAGGTGATGGGCTGGGCACGCTGCAGATGGGTGTAGCCGGGCATGACGGCGGTGGTGTTCTCACCGGCCTTTTTGCAGATGACCTTGATGAGCTCCACAATGTAGGCCTGCAGGGTGTGGCTGTAGTCCCGCAGGGTCAGGCGGATATCCAGCGCCACCTGATCGTTGCGGCTGCGGCCGGTGTGCAGCCGCTTGCCGGCATCGCCGATGCGGGCGGTGAGGGTCTGCTCCACAAAGGTGTGCACATCCTCGGCATTGGGGTCGATCTCCAGCCTGCCGGCTGCCAGATCATCGGCGATGGAAGCCAGACCGTTGAGGATGTCCTCACAGTCCTTTTCCGAGATGATGCCCTGCTTTGCCAGCATGGCGGCGTGCACGCCGCTGCCGCGCATATCCTGCGCGATCATGCGCTGGTCGAAGCGGATGGAGGAGTTGAAGTCGTTCACGCGGGAATCCACGGCCTTGGAAAAACGGCCCTTCCAGAGTTGTTCTGCCATAGTTTTATCCTTTACTGATAGGCGGCTCGCCGAGACTCCTTCCGTCACCTTCGGTGACACCTCCCTCAAGGAGGGAGGCCTTGGCAGTGCGGAAAGCTTCACCTCTTCGCCAGAGGCTCCCTCACTGAGGGAGCTGGCAAACCCGTCAGGGTTTGACTGAAGGAGTTTTTGCCGCTCATTTTATTCCTTCTAAAAACGGCAAAGCCGCCGCAGGGGAAAACGCTCCTGCGGCGGTGCCGCCGGCAACGATGCCGGTTGGATGGAACTTCCGTGTGAAAGTGTGAAAACACACGAAAGGGAAGATGTTATAGCTGCTTACTTGACCTCCGGCCAGTTCTTGGACAGCTTTGCGCGCTCCTTGATGGACAGACCGAACAGGTTGATGAAGCCGGTGGCATCAGCCTGATTGTAGTCCTCGTCCTCACCGAAGGAAGCGGTCTGCTCGTCGTACAGGGTGTAGGGAGAGGTGACACCGGCGTTGATCATGTTGCCCTTGTAGAGTTTGAGCTTCACATCGCCGGTGACGGTCTTTTCCAGACTGTCGGCAAAGGCGTCCAGAGCCTCACGCAGCGGGGTGAACCACTGGCCGTTGTAGACGATATCGGCATACTTCTGGGCCAGCTGAGCCTTGAAGTGAGAGCTTTCCTTATCCAGAGTGATGGTCTCCAGAACATTGATGGCCTTGTACAGGATGGCACCGCCCGGGGTCTCGTAGACGCCGCGGCTCTTCATGCCCACCAGACGGTTCTCCACGATATCCAGCAGGCCGATGCCGTTCTCGCCGCCCAGCTTGTTCAGGTGCTCCACCAGCTCCACAGCGCCCATCTCCTTGCCGTCCACGGCGGTGGGGATGCCCTTTTCAAAGTGGATGGTCACATAGGTGGGCTTATCGGGAGCCTGCTCGGGGCTGATGCCCAGCTCCAGGAAGCCGGGCTTGTTGTACTGCGGCTCGTTGGCGGGGCTTTCCAGATCCAGACCCTCGTGGCTCAGGTGCCACAGGTTCTTGTCCTTGGAATAGTTGGTCTCGCGGTTGATCTTCAGGGGGATGTGGTGAGCCTCGGCGTAGTCGATCTCCTCGTCACGGCTCTTGATATCCCACTCACGCCACGGAGCAATGATGGCCATATCGGGGCACAGGGCCTTGAGAGTCAGCTCAAAACGCACCTGATCGTTGCCCTTGCCGGTGCAGCCGTGGCAGATGGCGTCTGCGCCTTCCTTGATGGCGATATCAGCCAGAGCCTTGGCGATGCAGGGACGTGCAAAGCTGGTGCCCAGCAGGTAGTCCTCGTACTTTGCGCCGAACTTCAGGGTGGGGAAGATGTAGTTCTCCACAAAGTCCTTCTTCAGGTCCAGCACGTACAGCTTGGAAGCGCCGGTCGCCTTGGCCTTTTCTTCCAGACCGTCCAGCTCGGTGCCCTGACCCACGTCACCGGAGACAGCGACGACCTCGCAGTTGTTGTAGTTTTCCTTCAGCCAGGGAATGATGATGGAGGTGTCCAGACCGCCGGAGTATGCCAGCACGACTTTTTTGATGTTTTCCTTTTTCATAGGTGACGCTCCTTTTTCATAAAAATACACTTTTGTCTTCTGATGCGCACTTTCCCTTCGCATCCTCTTCCGTTGCGTTTCGGTTGATGCTTTTATTATACGCCGCGCTGTTTTTTCGTCAATAACAAAACCATACAAACCTTTTTTGCTTCCGGCACCCGTTTTTCGTTCATGTTGCATCTTTATGCATTATTTGCAGAATATATTCATATTTTATGCATTTGCGCAGTATATATTCGGGGCACATGCATCCCGCCCGGGGCATGTGCGGACTACAGCACACGGAAAGAATTCACACCGCAAAAACAAAAAGCCCGGGACCCTTTTGTGAGCCGTCTGGCCCTGAAAGAGTCCCGGGTTTCGTTTTCGCTTTATGCGCCGGAAAATGGCCCGCCCGCCGCGCTCCATGCGCGGCACAGCAGTTCCTTCTGGGCCTTGGGCAGCTGCTTGAGGGCATACTCCCGCCGCAGGGCGGCGCGCTTATCCGCGCACAGTTCCAGATAGGCAAAATCCCCGGCCCCTCTGGCACGGGTGTATTTTGCGCCGCGTCCGCTCTGGTGTGCGCGCAGGCGGGCGGCAGGGTCGGTGGTCCAGCCGGTGTACAGCGTACCGCCGGTACACCGCACCATATACACAAAGGCGGGCTTTGGCCGGGCGCACGGCTCAGATGCGGCCATTGTTCTTTAACACCTGACGGCAGGCGGCAAGGGCAGTTTCCTTATCCTTGGCGGTGATGAGGAAGCGGCTGGCGTGGCAGAAGCTGATGCCCGGGATGCCGCTCTTCTGCTCAATGACCTCCTGCGGCTGGCCGGCCCAGCTCTGGGGGAAGGGCAGCTTGGGACGCTTGGTCTTGTGGTCGGTGACGCACTGGGCGCTCCAGCCGCCGCGCTGGCTGGGGTAGACCACAAACAACGCGTCCGTCTTGTACAGGCCGTTCTTCCACGGCAGATAGCAGGGCAGCACCACGATGCCGTCCCGGGAGTTTTTGTAAGCCTGCTGCACCTTTTCGTCGGCGCGGTTCACGGCGTTGGCGCTGGCGATCTGATTTTCCAAGATCTGCTTTGCCACGGCCACCGCCTTGAAAAAGCAGGTGTCCTGATCTTCTTTGGAGTCCCACACCGGGTTAAAAAAGCCAATGGCATCGCACAGGCTGTTCTGCTCGCCGGTGTTATCGTTGAGGTCCAGCGGCTGGATGAAGTTCTCGTCAATGAGCCGGGCCTGACGCTCACCCACAAGGCCGGGGCCGAGCACCCGCCACAGCAGGCCGAGGGCCGCATAGGGCACGCCATTGGGGCGGCACTCCCGCGGCTCCTGATGATGGTCGAACATACCAAAGCCCACATCGTACACGATGCCGTCAAAATCATCCGGCACCACAAAGCCGCGGGTGATCTTAATGTCCGGGCGCAAAATTTGCAGCAGGGCAGTGGCAAACACATCGTCGGCGTGGAACTTGCCGGCATGGGTGAAGCCGTTTGCAGGAATTTTCATAGATGTACCTCGTTCCCAATAAAATGTCTGGCAACAGTATAGCACACTTTGCAGAAAGGGACAACGAAAAGCCCCGGAACGGGCACGCCATTCCGGGGCTTTTTGAGCGTATGCTTACTTTTTCTTTGTGGTGCGTGCCTTTTTAGCGGCAGGAGCGGCGGGCTTTTCCGCCGGGGTGGTCTCCGGCTCGCCCAGAGCCAGAATGCTGCTCAGTTCCTTCTGAGCTGCGGCATTCGTGGCATCGGTGGTGGCCAGCACGTCGGCGTAGAACTGCTCCATGCCCTCGCGGGTGGAGAAGGTGGCAACGTACATCTGGTTGCCCATGGCGCCGCTCAGCGCGTCCGGCATGCGGTCCACCATGCGCATGTTCTGCTGGTACTTCTGCATGATCTGCTCGTGGCTGTACACAAAGTGCTTGCCGTCGCGGCGGCCTGCAAACGGGCAGTAGAAGTGCTCACCCACCGGCATATCGGTGCCGCCAAAGGCGATCATGTCCGCCCAAATCTTATACACGTTGGTGGAGCGGGCAAAGTTGATCATGTCCGGGGTAAAGCCGCCGCAGGGGCGCATGTTGACTTCCAGTGCCACGATCTGGCCCTTTTTGCCCATGCTGGCCTGATTCTCGGTCATGCGGAAGAATTCAAAGTGGATGAAGCGGCTCTTCACGCCAAAGCTCTTGACGGCGGCACGGCCTGCAGCGCGGGTGTCCTCGGGCAGGTCCTTGATGATGTAGTAGATGGAGTTGTCGTTGTCGTTGACGATATCCATGATGGACATGGGGCTGACGTTGCCGGCCTCAAAGATGGGGTTGCCGTTGGCATCGATGATGGCATCGTAGCTGTTCACCTCTGCCCGGACGAACTCCTCCATGATGTACTCCACATCCGGGTGATGGGCCGTCTTCTGCACGAGGAACTTTTTCAGGTCCTCGTCGCTGGACAGCTTGTGGGTATCGGATGCGCCCACGCCGTTATCCGGCTTTACCACCACCGGGTAGCCCACCTCATCGATGAACTTCCGGCAGCCCTCGTAATCGTCCACCATGTGGTAGCGTGCGGTGGCGATGCCGGCCTTCCGGTAATACTCCTTCATCTTGCTCTTGTACTTGATGCGGGGCATATCGGAGGTCTGGAAGCCGGAGGTGATGTGGAAATCGGTGCGCAGGGCTGCGTCCCGCTCCAGCCAGTATTCATTGTTGGACTCCAGCCAGTCGATGCGGCCATACTTGAAGGCAAAGAAGGCCACGGCGCGGTAGACCTCGTCGTAGTTTTCCAGACTGCCCACCTTGTAGTACTCGTTCAGGCTGTCCTTCAGCTCTGGCTTCAGCTCATCGTAGGGCTGGTCGCCGATGCCCAGCACATTCATGCCGTTGTTTTTCAGCTCACGGCAGAACTGCCAGTAGTTGGTGGGGAAGTTGGGCGAAATAAAAATGAAATTCTGCATGGTTTTACGATTCCTCTTTCCTCTATAAAAACTCCCTCCGTCACGGCTTCGCCGTGCCAGCTCCCTCCGGGAGGGAGGCGTCCCTCTCAGTCATCGCTGCGCGATGCCAGCTCCCCCGAAAGGGGGAGCTTATTTGCTACAAACCGTCAGATGCATCAAAGCTCGCCCTTCGGGAGAGCTGGCGCGTCAGCGCCTGAGAGGGTTTGTTTTACTGCTCGCCCAGAATATACGGCATGTAATATGCAGTCTGCTTATACCACCAGTTCCAGTCGTGGTTCACATCGTGGCCCCACAGGTCTACCCAGATGGGGATGTTCTTGGCCTCGAAGATGCGCTTGAGGAACCATGTGGTGTCCGGTTGCTCCCAGTCGCCCTGACCGCAGCAGATGACCGCCTTCTGGCTGCGGAACAGCTGCATGTAGGGGTGATCCTCCGGGAAGTTCTTCATGTAGTCCACGGGCGAGTTCATGTACACCAGCTCGTCCATATAATTGCCGAAGCCATAGTGGGCCGTGTAGATGCCGCTGAGGGCCAGACAGCCGCAGAACACATCCGGGCGGCGCAGGTACAGGTTGACCGCATGGGTAGCGCCCAGACTGCAGCCAAAGGCAATGACACCGGGCAGGTCGTCCCAGCCGTTGCGCTCCTTGGCCAGATACTGGATCTTGGGCACAGCCTCCTCCACGATATAGCGCAGCCACTGCTCATAGCGGCGAATGCGCCAATAGGGGTCGCCCTGCGTGTCGGACCAGGTCTCCTTGTCCATGGTATCAATGGAGATCACCATGATCTTACCAGCATCGATCCATGGGGCAAGGGTGTCGGCCATGTGGAAGTTCTCAAAATCGAAGAAGCGGCCATCCTGACAGGGGATGTACAGCATCGGGCGGCCTGCGTGGCCGTAAATTTTGCACTCCATGTCGCGGCCCAGCGCCGGGCTGTAGTCCTTAAAATACTGCATTTCCATGGTGTTTCCTCCTTTTAGGGTTTACTCCTCCACCTCATACATCAGGGTGTGGAACATAAAGGGCAGCTGTTTTTCCCAACTGGCTTCGCTGTGGGTGCCGCCGGGCACGATGCGGCTGGTAAGGTGGATGCCCCGGGTCATGACCTTTGCGCACATCTCTGCAAAGCCGCAGCGCATCCCGTCGTGGTTGCCCATCTCGCGGGAGCCGTAGTCCATGTACAGCACGGTGCCCGGCTCCAGCTTTGCGCGGCCCACAAGGCCGGAAAGCTTTTCCGGCGACACCCAGATGGACGGCGACAGCGCCGCCGCACGGCTGAAAGTGTCGTTGTACTGCAAAAGGGCGTACAGGCTCATCAGGCCGCCCATGCTGCTGCCGCCGATGAAGGTGTGCTCCCGGTCGGGCAGAGTGCGGAAGTTGCGGTCGATGAAGGGTTTGAACCGGTGGATATACCAGCTCATGGTGGCCTGACCCGTGCCGTCGAAGTGGCCGAACTGCGGGTCGTCGAACCGGTAGGGCGAATACTCCACCAGCCGTTCGTTGTTGGCTCCGGCGTTGCACTCCACCGCCGCCACGATCAGCGGGGTGTCGGTGTAGTCCAGATAATCGGCCACGCCCCAGCTCTTGCCAAAGGTGGCATCCTCGTCAAAAAAGACGTTCTGGCCGTCGAACATATACAGCACCGGATACCGGCGGTCGGGGTCAGCTTCATACATCGTGGGCAGATAAACATATACTCTGCGCTGCTCGGTGCCGTTGACGGCAGGGTAGCTCACACTCCATTTTTTGACCATGGGTCCATTCCTCTCAATCTTTCCCGCACGCCTGCCGCAATGCAGGCCGCTGTTCTGTTTTCAGTTTAGCACTGCAGGGCACAGAAAGCAATTGCGCCGGGAAATTTTGGAGGTTTGACGGAGAGGGCGAGGACGTTATCCTAATATACGGCAAACGCCGCCGAGCGGAGGCCTGGCGGCGTTTGCTGCTATTCTGAATAAAAAGGTTCTCTCCGGAGAATCGGGATCAGTTCTTTTTCTCAACAGGCACGATCCAGCCCTTGGTATCGGGGATCTTGCCCCACTGCATACCGGTCATGGTGTCGTACAGCTTCTGGGTGACAGGGCCGATCTTGCCGTCGCCGATGTAGGCGTGCTCGCCCTTCCAGACCAGCTCCTTGACGGGGGAGACGACAGCAGCGGTACCGGTGCCGAACACCTCTTCCAGCTTGCCTTCGCGGGCAGCAGCCATGATGTCGGCAATGGCGATCTTGCCCTCAACGACCTCATAGCCCCAGTCCTTCAGCAGCTCGATGCAGCTGCGGCGGGTAACGCCGGGCAGAACGGTGCCGACGGTAGCAGCGGTGTACACCTTGCCGTCGATCTTGAACATGATGTTCATGCTGCCAACTTCCTCGACGTACTTCTTCTCCACGCCGTCCAGCCACAGCACCTGTGCGTAGCCCTGCTCCTCGGCCAGCTCGCCGGCCTTGATGGAAGCAGCGTAGTTGCCGCCGCACTTGGTGAAGCCGGTCAGGCCGGGAGCGGCGCGGATGTACTCGTCTTCCACGTAGATGCGGACGGGGTTGATGCCCTCGGCATAGTAAGCGCCCGAGGGAGCGCAGATGATGCAGAAAATGTAGTGCTTGGAAGCGTGCACGCCCAGACCCACGTCGTTTGCAAACACGAAGGGACGGATATACAGGGAAGCACCGTCGGAATGGGGCACCCAGTCACGGTCCACGTCCACCAGCGTCTCAACGGCCTGAATGTAGTCTTCCACAGGGATCTTGGGGATGCACAGACGGTCGGCGGAGTCCTGGAAACGCTTTGCGTTGCAGTCCGGGCGGAACAGCTGGACGGTATCATCGGCCGTGCGGTATGCCTTCATGCCCTCAAAGATCTCCTGAGCGTAGTGGAACACGACAGTAGCCGGGTCCAGTTCAAAGGGGCCGTAGGGGACAATGCGGGCATCGTGCCAGCCTTCGCCCTCGGTGTAATCCATCACGAACATATGGTCGGTGAACTTCTTGCCAAAACCCAGATTGCTCTCGTCAGGCTTTGCCTTCGGAGCAGTGGTACGGGTGATCTTGATATCCAACATGATTTATTTTCCCTCTTTCCTGATCTCGGGCGCAGCGAGTGAAAATGCGCCCGCAAACACCGAATGTTGTTTTCTATTATAATAATATGAATGTGATTTACAAGGAAACGAAAAATCTTTCATCTTTGGACAGGTTAAGTTGCGCTAAATTGCCTGCTTTTCCATGTGCAAACTGCCCAAAATATGATACAATGAGGGCATAAGCTGGATCTTACAGGCTCAGAAAGGAGCTTTTGCACAATGATAAAAGGTGTTATTTTTGATATGGACGGGCTGATGTTCGACACCGAGCGCATCTGGGCCACCCTGTGGAAGCCCGCACTGGCCACACTGGGTCTTCCTTATAAGGAAGGGCTGGACGACGCCGTCCGGGGCACGGCAGGCGACTCCATGCGGGCGGTGCTGCGCCGCTTCTACGGCCCGGACTGCGACACCGATGCCATCATGGATGCCCTGCACGCGCAGGCGGAGACGGCCTTTCAGGCACCGCCGCCCAAAAAGCCGGGTCTGGATGAACTCATCGCCTATCTGGAAGCGCAGCACATTCCCATGGTGGTGGCTTCCTCCAGCCGGATGGCGTCCATCCTGCGGCACCTCAACAACTGGAACATGACCAACCACTTCAAGGCCCTCATCTCCGGCGAGCAGTTCACCTCGTCAAAGCCCGACCCGGAGATCTTCCTCACCGCGGCCAAGGCGCTGGGCACCACCCCGGCTGAAACGCTGGTGCTGGAGGACAGCTACAACGGCGTGCGCGCCGGTGCGCAGGGCGGCTTTGTCACCGTGATGGTGCCGGACCTTGCCCCCGCCGACGACGAGATGCGCCGTCTGTACACCGCCGAGTGCAAAGACCTGCGCGAGGTGAAAAAGATGCTGGAGGAGAGGAAGCTTCTTTCCGAAGCCTGAAATATACAGTTGGTCTTTTACATTTTCACGCTAAAAAAAGCGGAGAACATCCTCAAGGAAATCTTTGCCCGACTTATCCAGCAGTCCTCCCGTGTGGAGTTGGGCAAGAAGTTTGAAATCGGCTTCTATGCCAAGCCCGACACCCCCAGCCCGCAGGCTGTACCCGCCGCAGGTGAACCCACCATCTCCATGACGGCTCTTTTGGAGTTGCTGAAGGATGCCGACCCGGAAATGAAGGCAAAGCTGCGCCTGGCTCTGCTCACCTGATGCAAAAAAGGGCACTGATTGCAATGCAATACAGCGCCCTACATCATCGGACATGGATAACACCGACCGTGCAAAAACCGTGCAGAAACCGTGCAGCCATGGCTTACAAAACAAAAAAGCCATGAAATCTTTCGATTTCACGGCATTTTCTGGTGCAGTAAAGCAATCCAAATCCGAACCATTTTCCTTTGATGCGGCTTGGGCCGCTTCCTCAAACGTGATGGTCTGTGTCCCTTCTTTATAGTTGAAGGCAATTAAAACCTTATCATCGTACAGATAAATCGAATTGATGAACGTATCCACCAACGCTTGCCTCTGGTCTTTCAGGCTCATGTCCAGTTTACGGAAGCGCATCAGCCAGAAACGGATAAATTCCTCTTTGATTTTTGGCTTTGCCAGCTTTTCTTCTGCAATGCGGGCTTCAAGCTCACGCTTGGTTTCTTCCAGTTGCTCCAACCGCTCCTTGGTGGAACTGGTCAGGATTCCAGCCTGAATCGCATTCAGCATATTCTGGATACCCGATTCCGCATCCCGGAGCTGCTTTTCATAAAGAGGAATGTTGGTGTTTTCCTTGTTTTGCAGTTCCATCACCTTGGCGATGATGGACTCCATAGCGGCATCGTCTTTTACAAGCTGCATGGTCTGGTTAACCACAAGATCTTCCAGCCACTGTTTGCGGACAGTTTTCTTCTTGCAGCCCTTCTTCTTTTTGGCCGTGGCACATTTATAGTAGCGGTGGACTTCTCCCGTCCGGCTTGTGCCGCTTTCGCCAAACATCAGCGCACCGCAGCAACCACAGTGCAGCTTGGTTGTCAGCAGGTAATCGTCCTCTGCCTTTCTTCGGGCAGGGGCTTTCTTGTTTTTGGCAATCTTTTCCTGCACATCATCGAACAGTTCCAGCGGCACGATGGGCGGAATCGCATCCGGCACGACCACATCCCGGAATTTCAGTTCTCCGATATAACGCCGGTTTTTGAGCATGTGCTCCACGCTGTTGTAAGTAAATTCGCCTCCGACCGGGTTCTTGATGCCGTTTTCATTCAGCCAGTCCCGAATCTCTTTCATCGTGAGGCCATCCCGATACTTCGTGAACGATTCCAGCACGAAAGGGGAGGCAAGCGGGTCGATGTGAAATTTCCGCTCGGAATCCAGCGTATATCCAAACGTTCCACGACCACCGTTGCAGCGGCCTTTCAGGATGTTCTCTGTCTGTCCACGGACAACCTTTTCGGCAAGGTCGGCAGAGTAGTATTCTGCATAGCCCTCCAGAACCGATTCCAGAATGATACCCTCTGGCCCCTCGGAGATGATCTCCGTAGCCGACATGAGCTTGACACCGTTCTTCTTCAGCTGGGTCTTATACCGGGCACTGTCGTAGCGATTCCGGGCAAAGCGGTCAAGTTTCCAGACCAGAACAATATCAAACAGCTTCTTGTCGCTGTCCTTTATCATCTGTTGGAATTGAGGGCGATTATCCGTCTTGGCAGAGATGGCGCGGTCAATGTAGTGCTTGACGATAGTGATGTCATTCTTTTCGGCATAGGCCGTGCATTCACGAATCTGGCCTTCGATGGATTCTTCGCGCTGGTTATCACTGGAATAGCGGGCGTAGATCACAGCGGTCATGGCAAGCACCTCTCTTTACACGTCATTGAACGGTGGAGCGTTCTTTCAAAGCACTGTTTCGTATAATGTATATACCATGTTTTGATGGAGAAATCAAGACTTTTTATTATCTTCAGTTTTTCTTTTTGAACAATTGACCCAACAGCCACCCCTCTCGTTGAAATGAGGTGACTGTTGGGCCGACTTGCTCGGATTCCTTTATTCTTCGTTTAGCTGGACGATGGTATTATAAAAGATTTTGTTTGGAATAACGACTTGAAGAACACCCTTTTTCAAAAGTGCTTCTATGCGTTTCATGACATACCAGTCACTTACCGGAGCAGAAATCGCTTTTAATACGTCTGCGGTAAGTTCACCAACCGAAATAGGAATTCTCGATACTAAACTAATAATTCTCTGGTCGAAATAATCTATGTTAACGCTTTTAACATCGTTCGCATGCCAAATACGCATGGAGGTGTTTTCGTTTAATAGCTTTCCCCATCTTTTGGCATACTCAGTAATAGTTTCTTCCGTCAAATACTTTTGTGAGATCTTATCGGTTTTCCCTTCCATAAATTCTTTCAGACCTTCTCTGGATGCAAGCAAAATTCTATTTGTACCATACTTTGCTGCATAGTAACAAATATAATAAATGCCGCACCAACAATCGGCAGAACTCCTGACCCAAACACGCAGTGGCTTATGATTTATCATATCACATTGAACCGCATTCGCTGTACCATGATATTTCGACCACAGTTGTCTAGCTTCAATTTGGCTGTCAGGATAATATTCTGAAAGGCAATTCACGAATTGTTTGCAACGATATTCTGAATCGCAAGCATATTGAAGTTCTCCCATTGATAACATAAACGGAAACAACTTTACACTTTCGACGATGCCTAAAGCTGCTAACATATTGACATCACTGGGTTCAAAAACAATTTCATCCATAGCTGGTCAGAATCATAATTTCGGGATAGTGACTTGTGTAGTTGCACTCCAATAGATTGGTTTGCTTGAGCCAACCACTCCAAAATAACACCCAACGCTGCAATCAAGATAAGTTCCAACATCATAGAAGTCATATGTATAGGTTGTATTATATATACTTTGTTCTGGAACTAGTGCTGTCGTTGAAAATGGGCAGCTTCGTTCGATGTTATCGGAATAGCTCGTGTAGTAATCCGTTCCTGAAACATTTTTTATTAAATCCGGGCCAATACCGACGGTAGTTCCACTCATATAAAAGCCCAATCCATTGGCCTTTGTATAAAGAACTCTCCATGTTCCATCAATATACGATACAACTCTTGAGCCGTCTGTATTAGAAACAGGAACGCGCATTGGAACCTCGGCCAAAACATAAAATCCGAGATTCTCTTGTTCTTGCACAGAAAGATTGAGAAGTTCTTCTATCGAATAATCATCGATCTTTCTCTTATTTCCAGTTGCAAATGCTGGCTGAATGGTCAGGAGAAATAAAACCGTGACCAATAGAATGGAAATCAGCCGTTTGATTTTGTTAGTCACAGTATACTGCCTCCTAATTTATTTTTTTCTTCACTCAATACACTAAAGCTCCATTGGAATCACCTTCATTAAATTTTCCCCTTCAGGTGTATACTCCTCGGCAAATAAATGTGAACCATACAAATGCTGAAACTACTAGAATACTGTTGGAATAGAAAATATTGTGACCTTACACTGCTTTGGGTGATTACGTTGCTTTCCTTCATTGAATAGCTAGAACAACAGCTACTATCAAGAACAAAGTTGAAAGCCCAAGCTGAACCCATGCAATTTTTTCGTTTTCGGCATTGTTACAGCCTTTGGAGGATACTGCCACTTGGATATAATGCACTGCTACGATTCCATATGAGAAAAACAAAGAAGCCCAAGCATAAGGTACTGCGCTTTTATCTGTCAATCGGACAAGATTACTAGTCCATACTGAAATGCAGCCCCAAAGAGCAAAAGGAGCAATAAGAAAAAAGTTGCTTTTGCCTTTTTTCATTCTTAGCCTCCCACAGCTTGATGGTACGATTTTGTAGTATCCATAAGGTGTCCACCGGAATCATACGAATACAAAATATCATGATAGCAATGGGTATAGTAGCTATTATCATATGCGAAATGGACTTCATACAGCGATTGATTTATAACAACTTTCGATGGAGAAGTAGCTAGAACCACACTAACCAAAAAGGATCCAACCGTAACAGCAGTGCTTCCCGGCAAGTGCAACCCAGTAATTAAAAGGCTTGCTGCAGTTTCAACTCCACCAATCTCAATTTGCGCAATCGCCGTATTGTCAATTGTATAGCTGAGATTTGATACAAATATATGCTTATACTGTGATCCTGTAACATCACTTCCAACAGTGGCTCCCCTTGTTTGAGGCATAGATTTTGAAGTTGCTAATTTCAAAAAGACATCATAGCTTTGATTGGTCAATTTGCTTTTTTTCGTTTTTTGGGCTTTCGTATAGACAAGTTCACCTGTACCATCTTCTTTAACGCTCCGGTTCAAGGTAACATTTTGTCCATCAATATCAGTAAAGCGAGTTACTTCAATGATCGTATTTTTATCTATTTTGTAGGACACTTGCACAGTTCTTGCAACAGTAGCCACCAAATTTTCACGGTCGCTTTTAGAAATAATTTTTGTTTTACTGATTGCACTGTCTGCAAAAGCCGTTGTCATTGGCAAATTTTGTAAAGCGGCTACTGTTATGCCTAAACATAAAGTTTTCAAGAATTCTCTTCGAGATACATCTTTCATATTCTATCACCTCACATCGTTTTTGATATAATGTCTATCATATGAGTTTAGTTGCGATCAAGCGATTCAGGGACATCCGGCTGATACGCTGTAAAGCAGCAGGTGCTATTCACACTTAAGACTGCAATCGCCATTGCAAAAGCACATGTAATTTTACTCAGGAAAAAAATCAGTTTTTGTGAATTCTGTTTCATATTGTCCTCCACATTACATAGAATACGTTACATCGACTTCATTGTTTGTTCCGCGAGGAGTTCCCTTCAGCCAGCAAGTATGAGAAGCAATACCATTATAAGCGTTACTGGTAAAGGTGAGTTTTGCCGAACTGGAGTTATACGTCAAACTTGCATCACTATATGTGGAACCCAAAGTTGTAATCGAATAGTCCCATGCATTTGTGACTTTGTTATTCGTCACTGTCATATAAAAATATGCATGAATCACCACTCCCTTATACGAAACCTTCCAAGAATTCGACGATTTCGCTACACGAGAAATTGAATTGTCCACTGACTCGATAGTAATAGTTGCTGGATCACCATTACTGTCAACTACCGCAATTGTGAGCTTCTCGTTTGCCTTCAGTTGATCGAGATTGCTAAAAGTAACAACGTTGTTCTTAACGGTAGCTTTCGGTGAATTCGATTCAGCGAAGGCAGACTGAACGCCAAACGACATTACAACCGCAATAAAGTCAAAACCACCGGCTAAGCCGGTGGCTTGAGTAAGCCCTAGAAGGGCATCCTACTGGCAAAGCCCCTCAAGGGGCCTCGAGCAAGCGTCTTTCATCTGCATTACCTGCCCTACCGCTCTAACGAGCTATGTTGCAAAGTGCATCTTCTAAGATAACAATTTCTTTGTCATCTCGCTTTGCTCGAATCTTATAGCTAAAGCATTTTCTACTCCACCAGCGGAGCTGGTGGTTGTCGCTCGCTTAAGCTACTCAAAGCAGACTCGCCGTAAGTTTTTTGATGAATTTTCTTGTACTCATGATCACATTTTCCTTTCCTTATTTTGATTTGATTGCTTTTACGACTAAATAAATGACCAGTATGCCGATGCAGAGCGAAATAATTGTCAATGCCTCTGCCGTTGCATTAAGGCAAGCACCAATAAAATAAACCAATACCAAAAATGCAACAAAAGCGATAAGAAGCAGCACCCATTTGTTTTTTTTCATGTTATCACCTCCCTATCTACAAAAGTTGGCATTAAATTTTTGTTGAACCAAAGGAATTGTTGAGAATACAATCAATACCCATTTGGAGAGATAGTAGCAAACTACATGACGTGTATACGGAAGCACATTAAAAATGGCAAGCAGGAAATCTATTGACGAAAGAACAGATGCGACCATCTTGTAACTTGACCGCTTCTTTTCACTTAAAGGCTTATTCTTTGCTTCGATAGGTGAGAGAAAGATAGAGATGCCCAAAAGAGCTACTGTTGTCAGGATACGGAAAAGGTGATTTGCTGCGATTGCCTTACTTAGCAAAATGCAGATAAGTGCCAGTCCGGAGAATGCCAAATAGCATCTGGTGTGCGATGTTGCATGGTATCCGCCAATGTAGATTCGCTGTGGGATAAACCCAATCAAAAATGAAAGTGCGTACCGCACATCACCACACACAACAGCGATTAAAACAACAAGCAGAACGCTCACAACAGATGATATGAGCAACTCGTACCCATAGACATACGCATCCGCCTTTGCTTCATCTATCACTTTTTGCTCGCAGAAAAGACGGACTGATTTTTGAGACAGCGTGCGTTCCCACATTGCAGTTGCGCCACCTTATCTTCTGATTTTTGCTTCACTGTATCATAAATTTCAGCAAAATCAAGAAGTTTGGCAAAACTGGTCGTTCTGGTGACAAAAGTGGTAGGTCAGGCTACTTGTAAGGAGCCTTTGCACAGTCTATAATAGTAGCAGGACATTATTTTGTGGAGGTTGTCGAAATGCTGAAGTACCACGTTGCAGTCTGCGATGATGAGAAATCAGACCTTGATGGCATTGTTCAAAGCGTCCAGCAGTACGATGTGCAAGGCTGCTTTGACATTGAAACTTACATGGATGGAAACGAACTTCTGAGCGAATTGCAAATGCAGAAGAAATCCTTTGATCTGCTTCTTCTCGATATCGAGATGCCATCCAACGGTTTTCAGCTGGCGCAGTCTTTGATTCAGATGGAGAAGCATCCTTTGGTGGTATTTGTCACGAAGCGGCATGAGTACGCTGTGCAGGGATATGGCATTGCATTCCGCTACCTTGTCAAACCTTTGGATCAGACGCTGTTCGCTGCGGCAATGGATGCCGTCCTTCAGGAACTGAACTCCAAACATTTCACGATCGAATACGATGGTGTTACCATGTCCTTGGAAACATCGGACATTTACTTTCTGGAAAGCCACGGACATAAAGTTCTGATTCACTGCAAGGAGCAAGACCTTACATTGCGAATGAGCATTCCTGAAGCCTTGGAGCAGCTTCCCAAACGGTGCTTTGTGTCACCACACAAAAGTTATCTCGTCAACATGGAACACATTGTTTACGCTACGGGAACCGCTGTTTTTCTTTCCAGCGGACATCAGCTGCCGATCAGCAGGAGGAAGCGTCAGGAGTTCAATCAGATCTTCAACGCTTATTTGGGAAGATGATGCTTTATTATTTCGTTGAGTTTGCAGGGAGCTTTGCCAACATTGCCCTGTTGCTGCTTTTTATCGGTCGGCTGTTTCCCAAAAAGGAGCCCGTCTCAAGGTGGTTCTATGCCTATGTTGCACTCTTGATTGCTGGGCAGTGTGCTTTGAGTTTATTCCCGGATTGGGTGACGCAGCGCACGATCTATCTTTTAGTTGGCGGATTTTTCCTTGCATTGCTGTTCTATGAGGTTCGACCGTGGCAGGCGGTTTTTGCAAGCGGAGCTTTCTTCACACTGATTGCTTTGGTGGAAGTGCTTGCAATGCTTCTGATTGGGCTGCGTATCCCGGATACCGACATTCTAATGCAGGCTGGGGCAGCACGGTTGGTCTATGTTGTTTTTTCAAACCTGATTCAAATTCCACTCGTAGTCCTGATCTCACATTTTTTCAGCCGAAAAGGAAATGCTCTGCGTATCCTATGGCTGCTGCCGATCATTGCGATTCAAATCGCAAGTATTGCTGTCTGTTATGTGGCACAGTATCATGCTGCGGATGAGTATTTCCCGGATTATATGGTCGATCTTATGGCGGTGCTTCTCCTTATAAACATCCTGATCGTGTTCTATGTGGAAGCTCTCCGGGAAAATGAACTGGAAAAATTCAAAGTTAAGTTCAACGAACAGCAGTACAATCTTCAAATGGAATACTACCAGCAGCTCAAAGAACGCCAGGAAGAAGTCCGTTCTCTGCGGCATGATGTGAAGAAATACATCCTGGCGATGCAGGCAGTTGCAGAACACGGTGATACCGAAGAACTTCACAAGATTGCGCAGGCTGCCACGGATGTTTTCGAGCGTTCCACAAATATTTCTGCGGTCGGAAATCCTGTTGTTGATGCTCTTTTGAATTATTACTTACGAATTGCGGAAAGGAATAACATCAACGTCAAACTGGATGTGACGATTCCTGAAGTCCTGACGATCTCATCGTTGTCTTTGAGCATCATTATCGGAAACACATTTGACAATGCCATCGAAGCCTGTTGCGACCTGCCAGCGGAACAGAGAATCATTCATCTACAGCTGCGCAAGCAGTATCGAAGCCTCTTCTATCGGCTGGAAAACCCATACAGTGATACTTCTCGCGGAATCCGCATCGGAGAGTATCACGGTTACGGACTAAAAAATATAAATCGTATCGTTCAGGAGAACCATGGTGACTTCTATACGAAAAAGAAAGACGGTGTGTTTACCGTCCAAGTCCGCCTGAACTGCGAAAATTAAAACATTCTCCTAAAACATTGCTTTGCTTTTGCTTGTACTTTGTGTGTTTCATTCATCTGATGTATTCATTATCCTGAAGTGTTGACACACATCAATACTTATGTTATCATTCCCAACAAATCCACAGCGATTTCTGTAAAGAAACGATTCTGTGCGGTTTTATTTCCTGCGAAGATTTACCGCCCCGCAACACACCCGATCATTTTGCCGTCTGTTTCACCCGACAAAATCCTTCGCCTGTACTGCGTGGGCGGTATTTTCTTTTTGGGGAAGCCGTACCTTGAGAATTTCATGAGCCGTCCGAGCGTGATACCGGCTTTTCGGCCAACGCCGCTGCAAAACAGGGGCAGGAACTTCGTTCGGAGCAAACGGCGATCAACATACACGAGCAGCGGAACTCTCTACTTATTTTTGCGTCTTAACAATTCGGAAACAACTTTCGGAAATGCGTTTTGAGCGCAGCGGTGGAGAGCAAGAACCGTCCCGTGGCCACAAATTTTCAATTCTTGAAAATGTTGTGCTCCACCGGGACTTCACATCTGCAACTCTTGCGAGTTTTCCAAGTGATCTTGTTGGGGCGTGCCTGCCCCAAACCCTGCTCATAGTTCGCGCCTGATGGCGCGAACAAACGGCGTGTCGTGCTTACATAACTTCACCGAGGAGTTATCGAACAGACAGGAGGTACAATGACCAAAACGAATGTTCAATCGACCCCTAGCAATTCCCAGCACCACGACACGCCGAACAACAAAACGCACGTCATCAAGTTCCGTGTGACAGCGGAGGAAAAAGCGTCACTGGAACTCACTTGCAAACTCCTGAATCTCTCCCTCTCCACTTTTATCCGCCGCGCCATCCACAACGTCAAGATCGAGAAAACAGTCATCGTTGCCGGTGGTGGCGAAGAAACCCTGACCACTGTTTCCACCCTGCTTGCCCAGTGCAGCAAGATGGGCGGCAACCTCAACCAGCTTGCAAGGTATTTCAATTCTGGCGGTGCGGACACCGAGCAGATCCGGGCGAAACTCCTTGACGAACTTGCAGACCTGACCGCATTTCGGCTGCACGCCGAGAAAGTTCTGGGTGAACTGTATGGCAACGCTCAAGCATATAAGCTCTAAAAACTCGGACTACTCTGCCATTGAAGCGTACCTCATTTACCAGCACGACGCGTTCACCGGAAAACAACTTCTGGATGAACAGGGCAAGCCGAAGCTGCGGGAATCCTACCTGCTCGACACCCTTGAGTGCGGCGATTTCTCGTTTGCAACGGCCTGTCTGCTGGCAAACCGCAAGTATGGCAAGAACACCCAGCATGGCGATATCAAGAGCCATCAATATATCATCAGCTTTGACCCACGCGATGCAGCCGACAACGGCTTGACCATGGAAAAGGCACAGGCACTTGGCCTGAAATTCTGCGAAGAAAACTTCCCCGGTCATCCTGCCATCGTCTGCACCCACCCGGATGGGCACAACCATTCGGGAAACATTCACGTCCACATCGTGATTGGCAGCATCCGAACACGAGAGGTGGAGCGCAAGCCCTATATGCAGAAGCCCCCGCGACTGGCTAGAGGGCATGAAACACTCCAGCACAGCCCAGACCATGCGGCACTTGCGTGTTGAGGTCATGGAGCTGTGCGAGGGTGCCGGACTGTACCAGATCGACCTACTCAACGGCTCGAAGGAGCGTGTCAGTGAGGCCGAGTATTGGGCAAGACGGCGTGGGCAGCAGAAACTCGACCGTGAAAACGCAGCCCTCACCGCAGCCGGACAGTCGCCCAAGCAGAAGAAGTTTGAAACCGTAAAAGATACCCTGCGGAGACAGATTTCGTCTGTATTGTACCTCGCTACCAGCTTTGAGGATTTCTCTGACAAGCTCATGCAGCAGTATGGCATCGCGGTCAAGGAAAGCCGTGGATGCCTAAGTTATCTGCCTGCTGGAAGAGCAAAGTTCATCCGGGCGAAACATCTCGGTGACAAGTTCAATAAGGCAGCAGTGCTTGCCACGTTGCAGGCAAACGTCGAACGCAAACCTAAGGCTCAGTTCAAGCAGGATACCATCGGGAAACTGATCGACATCCAGTCGAGGATGACCGAGGGCAAGGGCATCGGCTATAAGCGTTGGCTCACGAAACACAATCTCAAAGTTATGGCACAGACCGTGAAGCTTCTGCAGGAAAAGGGCTTAACCGACGAGGATGCCTTGAACCGGCGCATCGGTGAACTGGAAACCAAGTATCACGGCGCACTGGCGGTGGTGAAAGACCTCGAAGGTCGCATGAAGGCCAACAAAGAGCTGCGCTATCATGTCGCAGCCTACACCAGCACCAAGACAATCGCACAGCAGTTAAAGACTGCCAAACGACCCGCAGCCTTTGAGGAGCAGCACCGTGCAGAGCTGACAGCGTACCGGGCAGCAGCAGCCTATTTCAAGGCAAGCAACGTCACCAAGCTGCCCAGCCCGAAAAAGCTGGAAGCCGAGTATGCGCAGCTGGCATCCGAAAAGGCAAAGTTCTACGAGCAGTACAAGGAAGCTAAGGAAGAACTGCTCAAACTGAAAACCGCAAAGCAGAATGTTGCGTCCTTTTTCCGGGAGGAAGAACAGACGCAGCAGGAGAGATAAAGGAGTGTGCGTATGATCAATCTGAAAATTGACCCGGAGTTCCAGTCCCAGATTCCGCCGCTGACGGACGATGAGTACAAGCAGCTTGAAGAAAATATCCTGAAAGAGGGCAAGCTGATCTCTCCTTTGATCGTGTGGAATAATACCCTTGTTGATGGTCACAACCGTTATGCGATTCTTCAGAAGCACCCGGAGATTTATTTCTCTACCATGCCGCTCCGATTTGAGAACCGCGAAGAAGCCATTGCGTGGATTTGCCGGAATCAGTTGGGACGGCGAAACCTGAGTCCCGAACAGAAACGCTATCTGCTTGGGAAGCAGTACGAAGCCGAGA